>NZ_CP098023.1:885000-1222500 GCF_030440425.1 Microbulbifer sp. MI-G | reverse complement strand
CAAATCACGGCCGATATCCGGTGCCTTGCCACCGGCATTGGAGGTAGAGAAGAATACTGGTTCGGCGATGTGGGCGAAGTCGCCCTCTGTACACATACGTTCCAGTAATACCGAGCCGACCATACCGCGCCAGCCGATAAATCCAATTTTTTGCATTGCGATGTCCTTGCGTGGTGTGATCAACAGGCGCGTCGGTTACAGGGCAGAAGCAACAGCGGCGCCCATCTCAGCAGTGGAAACCCTCCGGCACCCTTCGGTATGAATATCGGCGGTGCGCAGCCCACGATCGAGCACTGTATGCACCGCGGCCTCAATGACATCCGCCGCTGGGCCCATATCCAGGGAGTAGCGCAGCATCATGGCGGCGGACAGGATGGTGGCCAGCGGATTGGCAACGCCCTGGCCGGCAATATCCGGTGCAGAGCCGTGGCAGGGCTCATACAGGCCAAAACCGCTTTCATTCAGGGATGCCGATGGCAGCATACCGATGGAACCGGTGAGCATGGCGGCAGCGTCGGAGAGAATGTCCCCGAACATATTGCCGGTTACCATGACATCGAACTGCTTCGGCGCGCGCACCAACTGCATGGCTGCATTGTCCACGTACATATGGGACAGCGACACATCCGGATATTCCGGTGCCAAGCGATCCAGTACCTCGCGCCACAACACTGTCACTTCCAACACATTGGCCTTATCTACGGAGCAGAGTTTGCCGTTGCGCTTTTGTGCCGCCTCAAACGCACTGCGCGCGATACGCTCGATTTCCGATTCGCTGTATACATAAGTGTTGAAACCCTGGCGCTCACCGTTCTCCAGGGTGCGGATACCCCGCGGTTCCCCGAAATAAATGCCTCCGGTCAGCTCCCGCACAATCAGGATATCCAGTCCGGAAACCACTTCCGGTTTCAATGAAGAAGCACCGGCCAGCTGCGGGTAGAGTATCGCCGGGCGCAGATTGGCGTAGAGCCCCAAACCACTGCGAATTTTCAACAGGCCTTTCTCCGGGCGGATTTCCCGCGCCAGGGTGTCCCACTGGGGGCCACCCACGGCGCCGAGCAGCACCGCATCACAGTCGCCTGCAGCCTCGAGCGTTGCATCAGTAAGTGGCTCGCCGTGGGCGTCAATCGAGGCACCACCGATCAGGCCCTGCTCAAAACGCAGCCCCAGATTCAATTTGCCAGACGCGACTTCCAGTACTGTCATCGCCTGCTCAACAATCTCCGGACCAATGCCATCACCGGGCAGAATCATTACTTTCTTTGTCACGTCAATTTCCTTTAATTATTGAACTGCATCGAAAAGCCAGGGGGCCTTTTCCCGCCGCGCCGTTTCAAAAGCCCGAATGTCTTCCGAGTGCTCCAGGGTCAGGCCGATATGGTCCAGACCGTTGAGCAGGCAGTGCCTGTGGAATGCATCCACTGTGAAGGGGATCACTTCACCACAGGGCTTGCGCAGGTGCTGCCGCTCCAGATCAATAGTGAGCCTGTACCCCTCCTGCGCATGGGTTTCCTCGAACAGGCAATGCACGACTTCTTCCGGCAGCACAATTGGCAATAAGCCATTTTTAAAGCAATTGTTGAAAAAGATATCGGCAAAACTGGGGGCAATAATCACGCGAAAACCATAGTCATCCAGCGCCCAGGGAGCGTGCTCACGGCTGGAACCGCAACCGAAATTTTCCCGCGCCAGCAACACAGAGCCGCCCTGGTAGCGGCGGAAATTCAGGGGGAAATCCGGATTGCACGGGCGGCAGGAGCAATCCTGCCCGGGATAGCCTTCATCGAGATAGCGCAGTTCATCAAACAGGTAGGGGCCAAACCCGGTGCGCTTGATGGATTTGAGGAATTGCTTGGGGATGATCAGGTCCGTATCCACATTGGCGCGGTCCATGGGCACCACAAGCCCTTCATGCAGGGTAAACGCTTTCATCAGGCCGTCTCCTCTTCCGCTTGCACCGGCACCATTTCGCGCACATCCACAAAGTGCCCGGCAATGGCAGCCGCCGCTGCCATACCCGGGCTCACCAAATGAGTGCGGCCACCGTATCCCTGGCGACCTTCAAAATTGCGGTTGGAGGTTGAGGCACAGTGCTCACCAGCCCCCAGCTTGTCTGCATTCATGGCCAGACACATGGAGCAGGAAGGTTCGCGCCATTCAAAGCCCGCTTGCGTGAAAATTGCGTGCAACCCCTCCCGCTCGGCCTGGGCCTTCACCGCTTGGGAACCGGGCACAATCAGCACCTGCTTGACGCTGTCTGCCTTGCGCCGGCCTTTTGCAAGTGCCGCAGCAACACGCAGATCTTCGATTCGGGAGTTGGTACAGGAGCCGATAAATACCCGGTCCAGTTTGATATCACTGATTTTCTGCCCCGCCTCGAGTCCCATATATTCGAGGGCACGCGCCATGCCGGTGCGCTTGGTGGCATCACCCTCGGCAGCGGGATCCGGTACCCGGGCACTGATCGGCGCTACCATTTCCGGTGAAGTTCCCCAACTGACCTGGGGCTCGATATCCTCGCCGCGCAGTTTGATCACCATATCAAAGTTGGCACCGACATCGGAGTGCAGGTGCTTCCAGGCCTCAACGGCCCTGTCCCACTGCTTGCCTTTGGGGGCATAGGGCTTGCCCTTTACGTACTCGAGGGTGATCTGGTCCACTGCCACCATGCCCGCACGTGCGCCGGCCTCAATGGCCATATTGCACACGGTCATACGGCCTTCCATGGACATGCTGCGGATCACTTCACCGCCGAATTCGATCGCATAGCCAGTACCACCGGCAGTGCCGATCCTGCCGATAATCGCCAGTACGACATCCTTGGCAGTAACACCGGGACACAGGGCACCGTCTACGTGCACCAGCATATTTTTCATTTTTTTCTGGATCAGGCACTGGGTGGCCATCACATGCTCTACTTCGGAGGTGCCGATGCCGTGAGCCAATGCGCCCAGGGCACCGTGGGTGGAGGTATGGGAATCACCGCAGACCACGGTCATACCGGGCAGTGTTGCCCCGGTCTCCGGACCGATAACATGCACAATACCCTGCCCCGGTTCATTGATGCCGAACTGCACCACATCAAAATCCCGGCAGTTTTCGTCCAGGGTCTGTACCTGTATGCGGGAAATATCGTCACGAATACCGCTCACTCCGGCGGCGCGCTCGGCACTCTCGGAAGGCACATTGTGATCCGGTGTGGCCACCAGCGAATCCTTGCGCCAGGGTTGGCGCCCCGCCAGCCGCAGGCCCTCAAAAGCCTGGGGTGAGGTCACCTCGTGAATCAGGTGACGGTCAATATAGATCAGTGCGGAGCCATCATTCAGGGTCTTGACCAGATGGTCACACCACAGTTTATCGTAGAGTGTCTGCCCAGCCACAGCCTGTCCTCTCAGTTGGGTGAGAGGCTGAGTCTACCCAGCAGCAATAAATAACACCAATTTATATTTATTATTAAATGTATTCCCTAATGGAATTTAAAATTCTACTTGGGATAATATGTATCCTCAGGTACTCAACAACCACTAGTCCACTCTGTCACTGCAGAGCATCGAGAGGGATACTGCGCTTGGAAATTCAATGGCTTAGGGCTTTCCTGGCAATTGCCGAGCGGGGCTCCGTCTCAGAGGGAGCGGCTCAGTTGCACCTGACGCAACCCGCAGCGAGCAAGCGTCTTGCGACCCTCGAACAGCAACTTGGCACTACTCTGTTCAACCGTATTGGACGGCGCCTGCAACTGACCGAGGCCGGGCAGGCCCTGCTTCCCCGAGCCCGCCATATCCTCAATGAGATCAGCGATACTGAGCGGGAACTGCGCGCGCTCGGCAGTTCCGTGAACGGCAGCCTGCGTATCGCCACCAGTCACCATGTGGGCCTGCATCACCTGCCGCCAGTACTCCGGGCATTCAGCAATCGCTATCCACAGGTAACCCTGGACATCGATTTCGTGGATTCCGAACAAGCTTATGAAGCGCTGATGGCAGCCCAATACGAGTTGGCTGTAGTCACACTGGCCCAGAAGGAATACCCACAACTCAATGCACAGGTTATCTGGCCCGACCCCTGTGTCGTGGTGGCGGCGCCGGACCATCCCCTGACAGAGATTGCCGATTTGGCGCTGGCCGATCTGGCCAACTACCCCGCCATACTGCCGGATCTCAATACCTACACCGGGCGCCTGATCAAGCGGGAGTTTGATGCCCGCGGATTGAAGCTTTCAACCAAGCTGGCCACCAACTTCCTGGAGACCATCAAGATGATGGCCTGTGTGGGGCTTGGCTGGAGCGTGCTTCCGCACACCCTGGTGGATAACAGCCTTGCAATTTTACCCGTGCAAAAATTACAGATCCTGCGCAACCTCGGCGTGATCAGCCACCGCGGCCGCACCCTGAGTAACGCCGCCAGTGCACTGCAGCAGATGCTGTTCGACGCAGCAAATTGAATAAATTCACTCAATATCAAACTTACCCGCATTTGTAACCGTTATAGCTTCAGCGCAGAGCTTGATACAACGTCTTATGGGTAACGACGGTCACACTCGGTCGATAGCCGATCATGATTCAAATCGACAACGCCTGTTTCGCATGGGTATTTTTGAGTTCGGTAACTTCTCTAAATTATTGGCTCATACCTTCATGCACCTATTAGAGAAACCTTACTCTCGCAGATCAACAATACCTTTGTCAGTACGATTGTACTACTGTCTGCAAAATTCGTTTGCACTCTTCTTTGAATAGGGCCCCGTTACGGAGGCCCTCCAGGGCAAGAATATTACGCCTGCGCAAACCTGCCGGTAGCAGCGTTGTAGTTGGCAGTGAGTTCCGTAGTGGCGCCGCCAAAGGTCAAGGTGAGGCTTGGGCTGAAAATTTCCGTCACCACCATACCGTCTTGAATATTATTATTCATAAACAGCATGATATTCTCGTATGGCGTAAAAGTCGCCACGTGCTTGCTGGGTACCCAGTCCGCATTAATCGGCTTGTTTGGATAGGCGCTGCCATTCACCTGCACGCTCTGCGCCAGGCCGAAGGTAAGACCTGCGGCTTGATCAATAGGTGTCTGATTGGCGACACCATATTGGCCCTCGGACAACTGACTAGACGCATGCGGTGTCCCAAAATTACCGTTTTGAAAAGCGTACATCATCTGCTCCTGAGCCATATCATCTGACATTTTGTGAATTGTGGCTCCGCCTTCAATCTGGGTGGTGGAAGCATAGAGGGCATACTCCTGCTCCCAGATGACGGTGTTGTTTTCAAAAGGGTAGAAGGCCACCCAGGCAACGGGTTGTCCGTTGGAAGACTGCTTGATCAGGGTGACCTTTTCTCCAGCCTTGTACAGTGTGTCCAGGTCCTGTTTGCAAAAGTCGATATTGAGAGTATAGGTAGGCATTGGTAAGACTCCTGTTTGAATAAAATAAATTGTTGCAGCCTGTTCCTGAGGACACACGCCGCACGCCGCATGGCAGTAGCATGGGAATCAAAACTTATGCCAATTTTAAAAACCATTAAAAACAATAAGTTAAGCTCTTATCAGGTGATTCGAACCAGTGTCGGCAGTGTCAGTGCCGACACTGCCGACACTGCCGACACTGCCGGCAGCAAAGCCTTGTGGCAATATGGCCAGTGGGTATAATCTTGGGGCCGGCAAAATGACTGGAAAAAATAAACAAGCCAAACCAAGTGGCGATTGTCAAAAAGGAGGACAAATGTCTACTATCAAAACGCTCGATACTGCCGCACCGGATTACATTGTCGATGTGGAGTTCGATTCTGAGACACTCGAATTAAGTATGTCTGTGCAAGCGCTCTCGATCCTCACCGGCAGTAATCTGTTGCTGCGCTTTCAAAATCTGCCTGCAGGCTGGTCTCCCATGGTGGAGTTCAGCAACAACGACGGTCACACCATCATTGCCAATGGCCCCTTTGAACAGGTTGTGGTGGGGCGCAATCAGGTACTGGCTGTCAATGCACAATCCGACACCTCACAATTTCATTTCCGCACACTGATCCAGCGAGGATTTGGCGAGTACAGCGATCATAATGCCGCCGTTATTTTTTCCCATTGGCTTCCCTTTGCCCTGAAGAGGAAATCCGAGCAAGAGCGCCTGGTCGAGGTAAAAGTGCTTCCAGATGGAGAAAATCTCAGGGTCGAGCCGTTGCAAATTACGATAGAGGGCGGCATGCGGGTTATCTGGGATTTCAGTGAAGTCGCGAAAGAGTACCACCAGCCATTGGTAGTCTACGGACGGCCACTATTGGAGCAACCACCTATCGACTCTCAGGAGTTCTTTGGTCCCCACGAGAGTTTTGTCTATCGCGGTAACACCCAGGTTGAGGGTAACGGTAACAATGGAACCAAGGGCATCTATCGCTACGGAGTCTATCTGATCGACATTCGTACCCGAGCTATCAGTGTGAGATCGAGCGGAGATCCCCAGACTGATAATGAAGGTGAGATAAGAAGTTCCAACTGAAGCATCGTCGAGCCATACCAATGGGGCTGTACCATATGGCGATAATATTGGGGGAAGGGGGGGAGGTAATTCCTGTTGATTAGCTGTAAATCAACATGGGTATTTGAGGCTCAATCAACTTTACGCAACTATACTAACTCTTCAAGAACAATAATCATAGCAGTTACGGAGGACTGATTTAATAACTCGGCGTTCAATAGGTGATTAAAGACTATTTTTTGGATAAGCACGTTGAAAATAAAAACACTCATTTTAAACAATCGGACAGCTATTTGAATACCTACTGACAAGCCCGAATCTCTCTGCTCCCGGCAACCTGAATAGAGAGTTAAACCCCAGAATTCAGTGATGAAAAGGTCATTTATGATCTTAGACCGGCCACTGGCGTATTTGCAAATACCGGCAAATCAAACCAACGCCGATCCATGCCTTTTCTCAAGGCTCTACGAGCATTCATCAGGGCAGATTTTTTCTCGCCGGACAAAATGTAAACTACTGCAGCCTGATAGGCAATTTCGGCATCACTCGGCAGCTCGGCAAGAACTTTCTGAGTAATCGCAATCGCCTTTTTGTAACGACCCAGATGTGCAAGGCACTGGGCTTGTATCATTTTATCACTAGCGCCAATATCTTTCATGGCTTGGTAGTCCCTGAGTAGACTTTCACACAATGTCTCAGCCTCTTTTCGATTTCCCAATACTAATTCGACATCCACAAGATTTATCTTGACGACACGGCTTCCTGGCTGCAACTCCAGAGCATGTATAAATCTTTGACGCGCCTCGTGGTATTTTTTTTGTAGCATAAGGGCCAAGCCGATATTGACCAAGTAGCTTCTATGTTGTTTGTGCTGTAACAATTCATTATAAATAGCTATGGCACGATTTACATCTCCATAGAGAAGTTCCAGCAAGCCTAACCTGCCCATAGTTATGGTATTTCCTGGAGTCAATTGCAGAATCTGGGTGAGGTATGTCCTTGCAGCATGCACATCTCCAACACGTATCGCCAATGTCGCCGCCCGATATAGTTCACTAATAGGTAGAGTGATGATTTCGGAAGCCTGCAAAAGTAAAATATTAGCAAGATCTAATTTCCCTTCCAACTCAGCTAATCTAGATCGCAAAAACAGTATTTCCGGGTCTCCAGGAGAAAGTTCTGACAATTCTTCTATTATCTCCTCAACACGCAGGATATCCCTTTTACCAATTGCCAGCCAAGCTTCTCTCTGCAAAAGAAGAATTGAGTTTGGATGATAAGCACGCAAATCGCTCAGCAATTTCTCGGCGCGTAACAGATAGTCTGAAACTCCGCTATCCATATACAAATCATAGGCCAAATCCACGGCCAGAAACTCTGCTGCCGGAAATGCCTTTGATTGATTGATCAAAGAGAGCAAGTCCTCGAATAGCGTTTCTCTATTCCCGACGCCTCGATGTAAGCTGGAGTAAATATTCGCAAATTGCTGGTAGGTTCCATAAGATAAATTGGCGAAACTCTTTGATCCCGATACCTCTATATCGTTGTAAAGTGCCAGAACCTGAGAAAATACCGCCTGAGCACTTTGTTGTTTGGAGGAATACGGCAATGTAAAATATACTTGCCTTAGTAAAGCGCTATCTTCGGTACGTATCCGCTGTAAATGTATATTGTTTAGTGAAGTATTGGGCTGATAGCGGATAAAAATCCATTCATCAGATCCGGCATCTTTTGCCAACTCAGCAAGATTCTCACTTTTTGAAGAAGGCTGATAGCGAAGCAGAGGTTGCACCGATCCCAGCGTATGCAACCCGTTGACTACACTGCTCCAGATTACCCCATCCAGAGGCACTCCTCCGCCATCTTGATAATTTTCAGGCTGAGCCAGAAAAACACGCACTTGGTGCTTGGCATCAGCCGGATGAAAGATCCAATACAATGCCAAAATAACAGAAAACGCAAGCGCTAACGGCAAACCCTTTCTCGTCCACTTTCGACAATATCTCCGGCGTTTCACTTTTTCTCGGGTCTGGGATGAAGCAATAGAAAATTTTTTCAATACCACAATAGCGTCAGCCAGGGAGGAAAGACGCCGATCAGGATTCTTTTCCAGCATATTTAGAACCAAGCTGGCCAGCGCTTCCGGAACATTTTGTCTTAGAATATCTATCCCCTGAGGCATATTATTGAGCAGATTGTTTAGAATCGCCGCCGGGTTACTGCCATCAAAGGGTCGTTGTCCGGTCATCATTTCAAATAATATGCAGCCGAGAGAAAAAATATCATTGCGGTAATCGATAGGCTGTCCCAGTGCCAGCTCTGGCGACATATAAGGAATAGTGCCAGTAAGGCGTTGGAGGTGCTTTCCACTGTAGGAAACCGTGCGTAATTCCTCTGTCAAGCGCCAGCGTGACAAGCCAAAATCCAATATTCTGGCACGCCCATTGGAATCAAGCATAATGTTGGAAGGCTTGAGATCTGCGTGCACCACTCCCGACCGGTGGGCATAGTGAAGCGCCTCGGAAACTTGCAAGGCAAGATTTACGATTTGATTTAAATTGATACCGCCATCGGTCACAAGAGTTGAAAGAGGGTCTCCACAGATGTATTCCATGGCAATACAGGGTCCTTCGCGGAAAAACCCATAGATGGCAACGATGCCTGGATGCTTCAGGGATGAAGCAATTTTTGCTTCCCGAATCAATCCTTCTACAAGTTCATCTGTGCAAGATGAAGGCGAATTGATATACTTCAGTGCGACATCGCGATCAAGTACCGCATCGCGAGCACGATAGACAACTCCCATCCCCCCACAACCGACCTTTTCCAGGATCCGATAACCAGCAATACTCTTCGGGTCCAATACTATCCTCCGATTATTTTCTTAATTACTATTTACATATCACCGTCTGGAGATTGGTGGCAATTCCATCACAACTCACCGGCAACCAATCTTCTCAAGATCTCAGGAAAAATCTCACTTGACGTGAAAAAAGAAATATTCCGCAGGGCACCAAGTAAAATTCCTACCGCATTCGGCTCTCAACCATTTTACGTGTAAAAACCCTTAGACCTTATTTTCTGAAAAAATTAAACCCCTTCAAATTTATGAAGTGATCATACATAAAGTGTATGGAAGGGGAGACCAAACAGATTCATCAAGGACTTTAATGCAACATTAGGATTCTTCTCATCACTGATCAGTAACACTTTATATATTTTTTGGATGGTCAATGGCTGACATCATCTAGACTTTATGTAATCTTATAATAGCTTCGCATTATTGTGACAGCATTGAATCAGGCAGGCACGCCAAGCCAGGTTCTTCAGCTTGTCACCTTTTTAGAGCCAGGGCGTTCAGGCGTCTTTTCAGCCCCTCCCGTGGAGTTTTCAATTGTTCAGCCCAAGCATCCAGATCCGAACCCTCCTGCATAACCTGCTGAATTTCTTCCTTGGCTATTGCATCTGCGAATCTAATTTCTGTACTGTGTTTGAGTAGTGCATACATGGAGGTACGTGAAATGCCCAAGGTACGGGCGGCAGGCATAATCCGCCAGCCACTGGTGTTGAGCGCTTGCAAAAGATCGGACTCCGATACCGTGGCAGGGTCACGGTAGCGGGCGGGAAAGCGAGTAGCTGCAATGGCGGGCTTAATTTCAGTCGTAACCTCCTGCTGCAAATATTCGGCCAGGTCCTCTCCCAAGAGAAGAGTTCCATCTGGCTGTATATATAAAGTCAATCGGGTGACGAAGTTTTTTAACTCACGCACATTACCGGGCCAGGACCGGGTTGCGAGAATGCAAACGAGATCCGCAGGGAGGTGAATAACCTGCTCCAGTTCACATTCGGCCTCAACAAGAAATTTGAGTAACAATTCTCCGAAGTCTTCGCGCCGCCGACGCAGAGGTGGAAGTTGGATACACACTGCCTCCAGGCGCCGCCGAAGTGGCTGGCTAAAAGACGGCGCAGAGCCAGCCTCAAGGGGCCGGTCAGTGGCAGCGATAAAGCGCACGTCGACATTGCGTTCACGGCTGTCACCCAAAGCCCGCAGTGTACCACTCTCTAAAACCCGCAGCAGCATTGCCTGTACGGGTGGCTGGGCATCACCAATTTCGTCCATAAATAATGTTGATCCATGCGCCTCACCAATCAGGCCCGGTCGATTCGCACGAGCACCGGTGTAGGCGCCCTGACGCACACCGAAAAGCTCTGCCACTGCCAGTTCACCACCCAGCGTAGCCATATTCACACAGACCATTGATCGCCCACACCGGCTGCTCAGATCATGAATTGCGTGTGCCACCAGTTCCTTACCGGTTCCACTTTCACCGCGAATGAGTACGCTGGCATTGATTTGCGCCGCTTTGCGAATTTGCTTTCCTATCCGCTGCAACTGGTGACCACTTCCGACCAGTCCAAGCTTGTGCGATTCTGGACATCGGGGTGGGGCCCAGTGGAGACAGAGGGTGATCCGACGCCCCAAGCAGAAAACAACGCCTTCTTCCAGCGCTTCCTCTTCCAGGGTAATGGGATTCTCAATTTGCATCGCACCGATTTGTACAGGCATGTCGGTGTTGGGAGGGTGAATCACAATTCCTTGCGACACTTTCCTGAATAATACCGGACTGCGAGAAATACGGCGATCATCCAGGGGATACTCGCAGTTATCGCCATGTTGAAACCGGGGAGTCCAGCGAGATAATTCAAATTTACCGGCCTGATCCCACAGCAAGTGGGCACTGGCACCAATACGATGACGCTTTGGATGCCAAATAATGGTGAAAGTGGCAAGCCGTAGCGCATCTTCAAACTGGAAGTGATTGGAGGCATTCAGGGTGTCCTCCAATAGATCACTTTTTCCCTCCTCACACGACATGTTTCTGGGCTCTTGCGTAGAATCATTGCCAGGGGATTATGATGGAATTGCCATAGCCTTCCAAGCAGCATCATTCCAAATACTATTTGATGGTGTAAAAATAGCCATAGCTAGGCATTCAACCCAAAGAATATTGCTGGTTCATGAATCATGCAAAATGCGGATTGTGGGGCTGAGTGTTGTCCTATCGTACTCGCCACAAAATATATGATTGCAATATAGTACTTTCGTACCTCGATTCATGCCTCCCTATAGAAGTGCACTACTCAAGCAGTGGATCTGCGATGCACACTGCTCTCGAACCTTCGCACAGGATACTTGCTTTGACCGGGTGTGCCAGAGTGTTGGATTTTGGCCTGTCACGTTGGCACTTAATAAAAAAATACACAATATATCTTGCATACAGTGAAAAAAACCTGATGGGATTCCAGCTCGCTCCCTCTCTCTACCAAAGGAAATAGTTGTTGCAGTTATATGGTAACACCACCCAATATCCATCCATCAAGCCGCAGCCCTTTGCCCAGTGCGCTCGTACTTTTGTTTTGGAACCAGATGGCCCGCACACTGTTGGCAGGATTTGAAAGTTGCATCCTTATTACATTTGGGGGTTTCAAATTTGGAGTAGAGAGTATCATCAGCATCCATTGGGTGTGATCAATACTGTCTACCAGACACTCTGTATAACCGTTCAGGAGTATGCACAGCATCAATTGTAATACTACACATCAAAGGCATTGAAATTCACTTGGATAGACTTAGCGGAACTATTTCCGGAACTGCCCGGACCTGGAGGAGAGTAAAGCCCGAACAGACTGTCGACGGAGATGTCACTGGCCCAAATCGCTTTCTATGCTAATCCACGCAAAAAGAAATGTAAAAAAATGTGCGGCCTATAATGGCAATGAAGCGGTTTATCTGTACACTCCTCGGCGAATTCATCACAGAGAAAATCCATGAACAAATCCGCCATTACCCTGTGCGCCCTATTCGCCTTTAACGCCGCCAGCGCAGATACGATTCTCGGCATTGATGCCACCGCCGGCGTTTGGCTACCGGGGTATACCGGTGCTATCGGTAGCGATAACTATGATCTGGACAACCTCTCCCTTAGTGAGGACAACATCACCACCTTTCAGGCCGCCCTGGAACACCCAATTCCACTGGTACCCAATGTGCTGCTCGCCCACAGCAACATTGACACCGATGGCAGCGCCCATCTGATAAGCGCTGTCACTTTTGATGACGAAACCTTCGCAGTGGGCTCCGAAATCAACACCAATCTAAATCTCAGCCACACCGATGCCACCTTTTACTACGAGGTGCTGGACAATTGGGTCAATCTGGACCTGGGCCTGACTGCGCGCAGGTACAGTGGTGAATTTACTGCTGTCAGTGAAACCCAGTCAGAAACCGTCGATCTTACCGGTTATCTGCCCATGGTCTATGCCATGGCGCGCTTCGATCTGCCATTTACCGGCTGGTCTTTGATTGCCCAGGGTAACGGCACCGCCTATCGCGGCGACACCCACACCGACTTGACCGCCAAGGTACGTTGGAATTTTGTACCGGTATTGGACCTGGCTTTCGAGGCCGGCTACCGGGTAATGAGCCTGGACCTGGAAGAACTGGACGATCTGCAGAGCGATATTGACATCAAAGGTCCCTATATTGGCCTCAACCTGCATTTGTAGCCAAATCCTCCGACTTCCTGCCTGACGCGAAAGTGCCAAGCGCGGTATAACAATCGCGCTTAGATATTGATGCAATAGTGTGTGGCATTGCCTGCAGTGTACGGGGCTACATTTGCCCTTTATTTTTTCCGCCCCCCTGGCATTCGGGGCTTACAGGGGCTTCACCTTCCCATTCATCCGGCGCATAGACATGCAAGGCAAGTGCATGGATAGGACCAGCCATTTCCTCGCCAAGGACAGAATAGACTGCCTGGTGCCGCTGCACTTTTCCCAGTGAGTGAAAAGCCTCACTGACCAGGACCACTCGAAAGTGCATTTCCGATCCCTCCGGCACATTGTGCATATGGCTTTCGCACTGGACGTCAATGTATTCTGGGGCAAAACTCGCCGTAAGTTTTTCTTCGATCTGTTTCGCAAGGGACATAGAAACTCTCAACCGGTTACTCTATTGTGACAAGGTACCTATGGTTGTTTGGCCGAAATCTCGTATTAAGCAACCCCTATCACCAACTCACGCGTGGCCACCTAATAGAAGGAGTTGAATTCGCACTCATACCAGGGGCTGCACAGCGATTATTCACCATCATGGGATGACCCGACATACATCTATCTCTGTTTCGTATCAGATCAGAGCATTAGAGGGATACACGAGTACCGATGATGGACTATGGCAAAAGTGTATGTGTGCAACAGTGGTTAAATGATACACGCCCCAACCGGGCCGCAGCGCGCCAACAAGCTACCGCGGTAGGCAAGCGATAGGACAAACGAGCTGGCCTGTAAGCCGGGTTCTGTCGAGGACAATCATTCATCTGGGATGCCTGTCACCAGACACCTCAAGCGACCTACCCACCCTCAGTGCGGGTCACACCTGTAGAGGGCCTATTTGGTCTTGCTCCGAACGGGGTTTACCATGCCACAGGCTGTTGCCAGCTGCGCGGTGCGCTCTTACCGCACCCTTTCACCCTTACCTGTGCTCCCGAGGGAGCCATCGGCGGTCTACTCTCTGCTGCACTTTCCGTAGGCTCGCGCCCCCCAGGCGTTACCTGGCGTTCCACCCTATGGAGCCCGGACTTTCCTCCACCGCACAAGGCGATGGCGATTGCCCGGCCAGCTCGCCGTGAAGAGTAATGAGACGTCTGGCAGATTGCAACAGGCTTATCCCGCAGGGGACTATCAATCGCCCTCTTTTTTTCGCAACAGGCTCCAGTTGTACAGTACCTTTTTGGGCACCCCGGTGATTTCCGCTGCCACAGCGGCGGCTTTTTTCGGGGGTAATTCAGCCAGCAGAAGGGACATGACCCGTTGTGCTTCATCATCAAGCGCGCTCTCACAACGACGCTCGTTACCACGCACCAGTACTACTATCTCTCCGCGCTGCTGATTGCTGTCTGCACGCACCCAACTGGCCAATTGGCGCAGTGGCATCAATTGGAAGGTCTCAAAGGCTTTGCTGACCTCGCGGGCAATCACCGCCTCGCGCTCTCCCCCAAAAACCGCAGCCATAGCCTCGAGGGTATCGGCCACCCGATGGGGCGCCTCGTAGAAAATCAGGGTGCGGGTATCCCGTGCCAACTCCCGCAGCGCCCGTTCCCGCGCACCACCCTTAGCGGGTAAAAACCCCTCGAAACTGAAGCGGTCGCTGGGCAGGCCAGCGGCACTCAGGGCCGCAATGAAAGCGCAGGCACCGGGAATTGGTACCACGCGAATGCCTCGCTCGCGCGCTGTGCGCACCAATCGATAGCCCGGATCGGAAATCAGCGGGGTACCTGCATCCGAGATCAGCGCCACCGTCAGCCCCTGCTCCAAGCGCTGTAGTATCTGCCCAGTGCGCCTGGCATCGGTATGTTCATGATATGCCAACAGCGGAGAATCGATATTGAAATGGGATAAGAGTTTCTGACTGTGACGTGTGTCCTCAGCGGCAACCAGATCGGCACATTGTAGAACTTCGACAGCTCGCGGTACCATATCGGCCAAATTGCCAATGGGTGTAGCGACAATATAAAGCAGCCCCAATTCAGGCCCCATAGGTGTTCACTCCAAATATCATTATTGCGGGAGAAGATTATGTCCGCCTCTTCCAGGCGCACCTCTACTGTGATCGCCAGTATGGCAGCTGTCGCACTGGTGCTGGCTGCTTGCCAGACCCCAGCCCCGCGATCGGGGGTATACCGGCCGTCCTACCCCCCGAGCCACTCAATCAGCCACAATGATGCCGTGCATCTGTTGCACAGTGCGGAGGCATTGCCCGCTCCCGCAAGGGACCAGCAGCGCCTGCAAGCGGCCGCCATTCTACGCGAGTTGGGGGATAATGAGACAGCCAGGGAAGCTGTGGTCGGCATTATTCCCGCGCAACTGGATGACACTCTCTATGCCAGCTATGCACAGGTTTACGGCAATCTGCTCGTCGACAGTGACGATTTCTTTGAGGCTCTCACACTGGCAACCTCGCCGCGCCTGGACACAGTTTGGCCCCGATTGCCGCAATCGACGGCACTGCCCCTACGCAGCTTGCGCGCAGACCTGTGGGGTCTTTTGGGCAATCTGGACAACGCCATCATTGAGCGCAGGGAGATTGCTTTTCTGGCGCAAACCGACGAGGCAATCACGCAGAACAACAACGGCCTTTGGCAGCTACTGACTCAACTGCCCTCCAGCGAACTGCAGACGCGCGCCGCTGGTAGCAGCGATCCCCAGATGCGCGGCTGGTACCAGCTCGCTCTGTTGGGCCGCGATACCCAGACCGACATCAGTTCACAACTGGTTGCCCTCAAGCGTTGGCGCGAACGCTGGCCGACACATCCTGCGAGTATCCACCCCCCAGAAGCCCTGCAGCTGCTGGAGCGCCTGGCAGGCCAGCGAGTGGACAGCATTGCTTTGCTGCTTCCGCTCTCAGGCCCCCTCGGCAGCGCCGGGCGCGCTATCCGGGACGGCTTTATGGCGGCACACTACACCGCTCTGAATGCCGGTGCTGCTACCCCCAGCGTAATGGTGTACGACACCGGAAGTGAGCAGCCTTTCGAAGAAATCTACCAGAACGCCGTGAACGCCGGAGCCAAAGTGATTATCGGCCCCCTGGACAAAAGTAAGGTAGCCAACCTGCTGGCCACAGAGAAGCTGCCGGTACCCACCCTGGCCCTGAACTATGGCGATCGGGGGCGCATCAGCGAAGACCTGGTACAGTTCGGCTTGGCTGTGGAGGACGAGGCACGCCAAATCGCCCGACACACCTATCACCAAGGGCACCGCCAGGCGATGGTACTCGCGGCAGACAGCAGCTGGGGGCAGCGCGGTGCGCAGGCCTTTCAGGAAGAGTGGCAGCAACTCGGCGGAACTGTCGCCGTCAGTAAAACGTTCTCCCCCAACAGCAAATTCTCCAACCTGGTCAGTGATGCCCTATTAATCCCCGCCAGTGAGGCGCGCAAGAAAGCACTGCAAGGCCGCCTGTCTGCACCTCTGGCATTCACTCCACGCCGCCGCGACGATGTGGACATGGTATTTCTGGCGGCGCTCCCCCAACAGGCGCGCCAGATCAACCCCATGCTGACTTACTATTACGCTGGGGATCTGCCGGTGTATGCCACCTCCCAGGTGTTTGTGGGCAACAACCACCCCGATAGAGACATCAACGGCATTCGCTTTACCGCTCTGCCCTGGCTGTTTGAAAACAACCAGACCAAGCGGGATATCGAACTGCAGACTGATCCGGCACCGGCCTTTGCCCGCCTCTACGCCCTTGGCGCCGATGCTTTCCGCCTCTACCCACGCCTCCCCCTACTGCGCCAGTTTCCCCGGTACAAGCTGTATGGCCTCACCGGCGCCCTCAGCCTGAGCGCAGATGGCCGTATCCTGCGCGAGCAGACCTGGGCGCAGGTTGAAAAGGGAGTGCCGGTGCCGATTACCACTGTGGAATCGCTTCCCGCATTGCGGGAAAGCGGCCAATAGACGAGGACAGCGAAATTTGTAAGCACACCAGTGACACTGTCGGCACACGGATGGAAGACAAAGCCACACGCTACTTGCAGCGCGCGGGATTGGCTGTCATCGAGCGCAACTACCGCAGCCGCTTCGGAGAAATAGACCTTATCGCCCGGGACAGTGATACTGTAGTGTTTGTAGAAGTCCGCTTTCGCCGCAGTGATCACTTCGGTGGTGCGGGTGCCAGCGTGGATGCGCGCAAGCAGCAGAAGCTGCTTGCCACCGCCTGCGGCTTTCTACAAGAACACAAACTGGACTGTCCCTGTCGCTTTGATGTCCTTGCCATAGACGGCAATGCGCAAAACATCCAGTGGATCAAGAATGCCTTTGAAGCCTGAGCAGCACCGAGAGTTACCGTGACAGAAAGTGGCGAACAACACTTCGCCCGAATTAAGGACACAATGGAACAGCGAGTCGTAACCCTTTTTCACCACAGCCTGGAAGCCACCATGAACGCCGGTGAAATACTGGCACCGCTGATCGCGGAAGCCAGCCAGATGGTAGTACACACACTGCTGGCTGAGAGCAAAGTGCTGCTCTGTGGCAATGGTGTCAGCGGTGCCCTTGCGCAGAGTTTCAGTTCGCAGCTTACCGGGGGCTTCCAGCGCGAACGCCCCGGCCTACCGGCAATGGCCCTGAACAGCGATGGAGTCTCTATGGGTGCTGTCGCGGAAAACCATGGCCCTGCCGATACCTTTGCCCGCCCCGTGCGTGCCCTGGGCCAGCCAGGTGACCTGCTCGTCATTATCACCAGCCACGGCCGCGATCCCAACCTGGTACAGGCCATGCGCGCTGCGCAGGACCGCGATATGGGTATACTGGCCCTTACCGGTGGTGATGGTGGCGACTGCGCAAGCCTGTTGAATACACACGATATTGAACTGCGCGTGCCTTCTGAGGTCTCGGCTGAGGTACATCAAGTACACCTGCTGACGATATTTTGCCTCTCCGACTTAATCGACAGCAGCCTGTTCGGTGGCTATGAGGACTAAACCATGAAAAATAGACAGCGATCCTTGCAAAAACGCCTTTTAGTGATGGTTTCTGCACTTTTTCTACTTGCCGGGTGCAGTACCGTGCTGGAGGCCACACATGACGGCCCTATCCAACAGGACCCCGGCAAGCGCTCACTGGGCACCTATATTGATGACCAGAGAATCGAGACGATCGTCAAGGTGAATATCAATAAGGCACATCCGGACCTGAAAGCCGCAGATATTGGTGTCACTTCTTTCAATGGGGTGGTACTACTTACCGGGCAAATTCCCGATCAGGAGTTGCGCCTGCTCGCTGGGCGTACTGCGGGGCAGGTACAGAATGTGCGCCAGGTGTACAATGAAACCCAGGTCCGCGGCAAAGTCAGCCTGCTCGCCACCACCAACGATGCCTGGTTAACGACCAAAGTGAAAACCAACCTGCTCACCAATAAGGAAATTGACAGCGGGCGCATCAAGGTGGTTACAGAAAATGGGGTGGTTTACCTGATGGGACTGTTGACCCAGGCGGAAGCCGAGCGCGCGGCAGATGTGACCCGTTCGATCGGTGGGGTGCAAAAAGTGGTGAAAGCGGTAGAGTACATCAACTAGCTCCGCATCGGTCCCGGACAGAAAAAAATTCACCGGGTATTGGCATCGGATCAAAACGGAAGCCCCAGCTTCCGTTTTGATCGGCAAGATAGCATCAGCGGTGCAGATTAGACCCGCTCAATGGCCACTGCGGTGGCCTCGCCGCCGCCGATGCACAGGCTGGCAATGCCCTTCTTGGCATCGCGCTTTTCCATTGCTGCCAAGAGGGTGATCAGGATACGGGCACCGCTGGCACCCAGTGGATGGCCCAGGGCGCAGGCACCACCATTCACGTTGACCTTTTCCCAGGGCAGGTCCAATTCCCGCATGGCCGCCATGGTCACCACCGCAAAAGCCTCATTGATCTCAAACAGGTCAACATCGACTGCTGACCAGCCCGTGTTTTCCAGCAGTTTGTGCAGAGCGCCCACAGGGGCGGTGGTAAACCACTCCGGCTCGCGGGCAAACTGGGCCTGGCCTTTCAAAATCGCCAGTACCTTGAGACCACGCCTGTCCGCTTCACTCCTGCGCATCAGTACCAGGGCCGCAGCGCCATCGGAGATAGAGCTGGCGTTGGCTGCTGTGACTGTGCCATCTTTGCGAAAAGCGGGCTTCAATTGGGGAATCTTGTCGGGACGGGCACTGCCTGGAGCTTCATCCACGCCCACCTTCACCTCCGTACGGCGCGTGGTAATCGTCACAGGGGCAATTTCACGAGTGAAGTCCCCCTTTTCTATCGCCGCCTGGGCGCGCGCCAGGGATTCCATGGCAAAGGCATCCTGCTCCTCACGGGTAAAACCGTACTTGTCGGCGGTACTCTCGGCGAAGGTGCCCATCAGCTTCCCATCCTCGGCATTTTCCAGGCCGTCGAGAAACATGGAGTCCTTCACTTCTCCGTGCCCCAGGCGCATGCCGGCGCGGGCCTTTGCCAGCAGATAGGGTGCATTGCTCATGCTTTCCATACCACCGGCAACAATGACCTTGCCCTCACCCAGCAGTAAGGCATCTCGCGCCATCATCACGGTCTTCATACCGGAACCACAGACCTTATTGACGGTGGTACAGGGCGTGCTGTCAGGAATTCCCGCGCCCAACGAAGCCTGGCGCGCCGGCGCCTGCCCGACACCCGCCGGAAGCACGCAACCCATCAGAACCTCATCCACATCCGCGGGCGCCACACCTGCATCCTCGAGGGCTGCGCGAATGGCAGCTGCACCCAATTGCGGGGCACTCAGTGCCGACAGGCTACCTTGCATGGTGCCCATTGGTGTGCGCGCCATCCCGGCGATCACTACGGGGTCTGAAGTTATGTCACTCATTCTGTCTGCTCCACATTCTGTGCCGACACCCCTGTTTGTGGCGGCACGGGTTGCTAATGTCGCGGCATTATAGCCGAAGCAGTGGGCTGCTTTGCCAGAAAGTGGGCAACAACCCTCCCTGCCCGAAGCTGAGGGGCATGCTATTATCGGCGCCATACAGAGAAGAAAAATGGTGGTAGGGCCCATGGAAATAACAGGCTTCATCACGCTGGTCATCGCTGCCGCACTGTTGTTTTATATTGTCGGCATCTACAACAGGCTGGTTTCCCTCAAAAACCGCAATGAGAACGCCTTTGCCCAGATTGAGGTACAACTGAAACGGCGCCACGACCTGATTCCCAACCTTGTGGAAACCGCCAGAGGTTATCTGAAACATGAGCGGGAAACTCTCGACGCCGTAACCAGCGCACGCAATTCTGCCATCAATGATCTCAAAACAGCGGCGTCCAACCCGTCGAGTGCCAGTGCCATCGACAACCTTGGCCGAGCCGAGAGCACCCTGACTGACGCCCTGGGGCGTTTCAGCGCAGTCATGGAGGCCTACCCCGATCTGAAAGCCAACCACAATATGATGGCGCTTACCGAGGAACTGGGCAGTACCGAAAACAAGGTTGCGTTCGCCCGCCAGGCTTTCAACGATTGCGTAACCAGTTACAACATCTACAAGCAGCACTTTCCCCCGGTTTTGCTGGCCGCATTCTTTGGCCATCGCGCCGACGGCCGCCTGTTGGAATTTGCCGATACCGAGGTCATTCAGACAGCGCCCCGCATTGAATTTTGAGCAATGAACTTCTTCGAGTACCAAAATCGCGCCAGGCGTAACAGTGGCTTGCTGGTTGGATTATTCACCCTGGCAGTGGCCCTGCTGGTCGGCCTTACCACACTCGCCACCGCGGCGGCGGTATCACTGTCCCGCGGCCAGGCTTTCTCACTGGCAGATATCGAACAGGTGCTGGGGTGGCAGACCATTCTTGGCATCGCCCTGACCATTGCTGCCATTGTGGCCCTCGGCAGCCTGTACAAGCTGCGCCAACTCAGTGCCGGCGGCAGTGCGGTGGCGGAATCACTGGGTGGTCGCAAGCTCAATATTGCTCCACAAAATGCCTGTGAACGACGCGCCCTGAATGTGGTGGAGGAGATGGCCATTGCCTCGGGCACTCCGGTGCCGGATGTCTATCTGATCGAAGAGGATGCCATTAACGCCTTTGCCGCAGGTTATAACCCCACAGACGCGGTGATCGGCCTCACCCGCGGCTGTATAGAAAAACTCAACCGGGATGAACTACAGGGCGTTGCTGCACACGAGTTCAGCCATATTCTCAACGGTGATATGCGTCTGAATATCCGTATCGTGGGCCTTTTGAACGGTATTCTGGTCATTGGTTTGCTCGGTTTTTGGCTTGTACGCGGCATTTACCCCAGCAGTAGAGGCAATCGCGGTCGCGCCGTCCTGGCTGGGTTCGGTGCCACTCTGATGATCGCGGGTTATACCGGAACCTTTTTGGGGAACCTGATCAAATCCGCACTCAGCCGCCAGCGGGAATTCCTCGCAGATGCCTCGGCGGTGCAATTTACCCGCGACAATTCCGGCCTTGCCAGCGCCCTGAAAAAAATCGGTGGGTCCAGCGCCGGCTCTGCACTGAGTAATGGCAAGGCAGCCGAGTACAGCCATTTGTTTTTTGCCAGCGGTATGAAGCCTTCGCTGTTCACCCTCTTCGCCACCCATCCACCGCTGGTAGATCGTATCTTGCGCCTCGATCCCGACTGGAACGGCCTTTACACCAATTCAAGTACAGGTAGTGCCGCTTTATCATCACTCACACCCACACCAAACCCCGCACAGCGATCGGGCAATGTTCAATCGGCACCGTTTCAGGTCACCTTGGAGGCCGTGAACAACAGTATTGCCAACCCTAACCAACAGCAGGTGCAGTTCGGCCAGCGGCTGCTGCAGACCATTTCCGCCGGTATCCAGCAGGCAGCCCACGACCCTTTTGCTGCGCGGGCTCTGGTCTACCTCCTGTTGCTACACGAGGATGCTGACGAACAGCAGGCTCAACGTCAGCTGCTGAAAAAAATCGCCCACCCCGCTGTTGTGCGAGAAATGCAACAACTGGAACCACAACTGCAGCCCCTGCCCAATACGGTGCGCCTGGCGCTGCTGGACCTCTGCGTCCCTGCCCTGAGGGCTTTGGTTCCTCAGCAATATCAAATTTTCAAGAGAAATCTGATCAAACTGCTGCACAGTGACGGAAAAATCGAAGTCTGGGAATGGGCACTGTATCGGGTGCTGGTACACGCCCTGGAGGATACCCCCGACCTACAGCGCCGCTCCAGGAAAAAGGGAGCCAGTCAGGATGCGGCCCGCTTTCTTCTCGCGGCCATTGCCCATTCTGGCAACAATCAGTATTTACCGGCGAAACGCGCCTACGAACAAGGGCTCAAGGCAATGGCGCTGGAAGTTACGCCACTGCCAAGCAAAAAGGACATCAATCTACCACGCCTGGATAAGGCCATCGCTATTGCGGGGCAAATGAAGCCGCTGGAAAAGCCTACGCTGCTCAAGGCGATGGTGTGTACCCTGAACCATAACGGGGTGGTTAAAGCCGAGGAGATTGAGCTGCTGCGTGCGGTAGCCGACAGCCTGGACTGTCCAATTCCTCCACTGTTGTCTAGCAACCCGGAGAGAGCCTCTTCCCGATAAACAAACCGGCATATGCCCAACTGGTTTTCCCGTCACGGGGTATGATGCTGGTAAACAGGACCAATACCTATGCTCCATAAAATTACCGAAGTGATCAGCACGGTCACCATCATGACCAGGGCCACAGTCAGCACGGCACAGGCGTAGAGGAAGGCCCGCTCCTTATTCATATTCATCAAAATCGGAATCCCGGCAAAAACCAGGTAGATGGAATAGACACCGGCGATGCCCACTGCAGCCATAGTCAGCCACGGGTGCGGGTAAAGCACCACAATACTGGCGAAAAAAATTGGCGTTGTGATAAATACCGCAAGTGCCGTCCCTTCATAGTGCCGGGTGGGCTCATCCCCTTCAACACCATAGGATCTGGCCATCCAATTAATAAACTCTCCCAGACAATAAACCCCGGCCAGCAGGGCAAAATAGGTGACCACAGACAATACTGCAGCGCTCTCCGGCGTCAGTCTGGCCAAGTGCCCTCCCACCTGGAATCCCACTCGGGTGACACCGAAATAACCGGCAACCGTAGGTATCAGGGCGAGGAAGGGTACATGGGTCACGAATACCAGAAAGAATGAATGTCGATCCGCTCGGATGGCTTTCCAGGCCTTTTCCGGATTGGTGAGGATTCCGATTGTGTGACTGAGTAATCGCACGTCGAATCTCCCTGCTTTATCCTGTTTTGCAGTATCGGGGGGGGCCAGCGTATTCACCAATACAAACAAGAAATTAAGTGCCACTTTTACACTTTGTTGATTGATCTCTCGCCTCAACGTGAACGCACAGGCGATTGCGACCGCTGCGCTTGGCCTTGTACAGGGCCAGATCTGCTGCTTTCAAGACCGCATCTGGCTTCTTCAAGGATTTTTCGCGATGGGCCAGACCAATACTGACCGTGACCTTGATCCGTTGGCCGCTTCGGCCTGGAATCATGCGATCCCGAAGGCGGCCAGCGGCTCGTAACCGCATGGGGTAAGCAGCGATTTTCCCACACAAGTGCCCCAATGCTTTTTCGGCGCCCATGCGGTCCCGGCCGGGTATCACCACCGCGAACTCTTCACCGCCAAAACGGAATGTCCGCCCGGTGGTGTGTCGGTTGATCAGGCCTGCCACCATGCGCAGCACCTGGTCTCCGGTCTGGTGGCCAAACCGGTCATTGAGCTTTTTAAAATGGTCAATATCAATCATCGCCAGGCTGTAGTGGCGACCCGGCGCCAGCATATGGTAGTAAAAGGCACGACGCGACAACAGCCCGGTCAGCGCATCGCGAAAAGCAAATTCATATCCGGCTCCCAGTAAAGAGAGGATCAGGAGCAAACCGGCCGCAGATGCAATAGGCACCAGTGGCAACCCGGTCCAAATTCCGTAGCCCAGAAGCAGGGTACAACTAAACAGTCCCGCCACTGTGGGGCCGGGGAACAGGATGAACAAAAGAGACGCGCCCACAGCTGCCGCGACACAGACCAGCAGTGGTAATATCACAGACGCATCCCTGTCCTCAGATACCCAGACAGGCAGGTTTTCCAGCACAAACTGACGGGAAAGGGGGCCGCAACACTCCTGTAATAAAAAGAGAGCCATTCCCTGCGCAATCAGTACTAACAACCAAGCAAGCGCAATAAGGCTCAGGGCACCGCGATCCCGGGCACAGGCAATCAGCATCAGGTTGAGTGCCATCAACGCCAGATACAGAGGCAATCCTTGCGCTCCCTCCGGTAGAAGCCCAAGGCTGGTGGCAGCATACAAGAGCAAGAAAAGCCCGGCGGCGAGTGCAACCCGGCTGGAACGGTATAGAACACTGAGTACCAGCGCAGCGCCCAACAGAAAAAATGGCAACTGTTTATTGTACAGAGGTCCGAGATCCAGCCAGGGAAGATAGTGTGCGAAGGGCAGTATCAGAATCAGCCCGGGCAGCCAGAAAAAACGCAGCCACTGCAGATACGACGGCATGACAAGTCAGCGTTGGAAAAATAACAGGCCATTATACGCAGCTTGCAGCAGCGTATGCACGGACTCACCGCACAAAAGAAGAACACATTGTTATCAATAAAAGGAGCGCTTATGCGGCACTTTGAACCCGTGATTCTGTTATTTCACAACCCGCAGGGCCGGTTTCTTCATCGATTTTTTCCCCAGGCTGGTGGGTGGTGTGGGTTCAGGTGGCTCGGGAGTTTCCTCTGCCTCAAACACCATCCCCTGACCGTTCTCGCGGGCATAAATACCAACTACCGCTCCTACCGGTACTTGTATATCGGTGGGTACACCGCTGAAACGGGCACTGAAGCGGATGGCATAGTTATCCATAGTCAGGCTGGCAGCCGCGCTCTCAGAAATATTCAGCACAATCTGACCATCGTCATTGACATGTTGCTGGGGCACCAGCACGCCAGCCAGGTGGGTGTCAACTAGGATATAGGGTGTGCAGCGGTTATCGGTTATCCACTGATAGAATGCCCGCAGAATATAGGGGCGGTTGGATGTCATAGCCGACTTACTCACACCAAACTGTCCTCAGCGCATTTCCCGTTCGTATTCGGTGAGACTCTGCTGGAAGGCATCACGGGCAAACAGACGGTCCATATAGTCCAGCAGCGGTTTTACCTGCTTGGTGTTGGGCAGACTGATTTCAAATTGTTCCAAGCGCCACAGCAGCGGTGCCATGCAGCAGTCCACCAGTGAAAACTCCTCATTGAAGAAATACGGCAAGTCGTCAAACATCGGCGCTATACCAGCCAGGCTGTCGCGCAGTTCTTTGCGTGCCGCAGGGGCATCTTTCCCACCGGCGAGAACCTTGTCAACCAGCGGACACCAGTCGCGTTCGATGCGATACATAATCTGGCGGCTCTGTGCGCGGGCAACCGGGTAAACCGGCAGCAGCGGCGGGTGCGGGAAACGCTCGTCCAGATACTCCATCATCACCTTGGTTTCAAACAGCACCAGATCCCGATCCACCAGAGTGGGCAGGGAGTTGTAGGGGTTGAGGTCAGCGAGTTCGGCAGGTTTATCGTCTGCACTCACATCTATGATATCCACAGACACCCCTTTTTCGGCAAGCACAATGCGTACCCGGTGGCTGTAATGGCTCTGGCCGTCGGAAAAGAAGGTCATAGAGGAGCGCTTGTTGGTAGGCACACCCATAGTCAAACTACCTCAAACTTGTCGGCCAGCGAGCGCCGGCCTGTAATCAAAAGATAAAAGGGCAGCGCAGCAATTCCACCACCCGTCAAACAGTTACTGGCGAACCTCAGTGGTGTACGTCTTTCCAGTATTCCCGGTTCAGCAACCAGGCGAACACAAAAAAGACAACAATAAACGCCAACACGTAAAAACCGATTCGCTTGCGCTCCTCTGCCATCGGCTCGGCAATGTATTCCATAAAGTTCACCAGGTCATACATGGCCTGGTCAAACTCTTCAGGGCTCATGGAACCCTTGATCTTGCCCACCTGTAGGCTACCACAATCGGCATCCATTATCGGATTGCCCAGCTCATCGCGCACGATCTTGCCGTGGTCGCGCTTTGGCCCGGGGGCACACTCCTGAAGCCCCTGCAGCTCAAGCAATACGTGGGGCATGGCCACGCTGGGGAAGACCTTGTTATTCACTCCGGTTGCACGACTGTCATCCCGGTAGAAACTGCGGAGGTAAGTGTAGAGCCATTCCGGGGAGCGGGAGCGGGCTACCAGTGTCAGATCGGGCGGTGTGGCACCAAACCATACCTTGGAGTCATCCGGACGCATGGCAATCTGCATCAGGCTACCGATCTTATCATTACCCAGAACCAGGTTCTGCAACATCAGCTCAGTGGGGATATCCAGATCGGTGCCCACCCGTTCCCAGCGAGAGTAATCGGCACTGTGGCAGCCCATGCAGTAGTTGACAAAGTACTTGGCACCGCGCTGCAGCGACGGCTTGTCCTGCAAGTCGATGTTGATAGGGTCCAATTCAATGTTTGATTCGGCACCCACTGCCTTGATGGGAACCACCGTCAACAGGCCCACCACGATCAAACCCATAAACAGGATTGCGAATGTCTTGCCACCAGAGGGGCTGGTGACACGCTCCGGCTCCGGATACACCTCATCGCGACTGGCAATCCAGGGCAATGCAGCGAAGAACAGAGCAAGCAGTACAGTCACAATAGCGACAAAGGTACTCGCGGTATAGTTTTCAACGGCCATCCAAAGGAACAGCACACCAAAAACAATACTCACAATCCAGGAACCCATGCCTTTGCGCACTTTGGGATTGGTCCAAACCGGCATGGTCAGGAAGAAGGCAAAATAGAACAGGGTACCCACTTGCGCCAGAAAGTTGCGTGCAGGTGTCGGGGACTTAACACCCAGGTAGCCGAGGATAATAAATACGGCAACAAATACCAGCAACAGCGCTTTCGGCAGCCAGCCCTTGTAACGGATCGAGCGCACCGGGCTTTTATCCAGCCACGGCAGTACAAACAGGACGGCAATCGCAGCACCCATTGCCACTAGACCAAGGAACTTTGCCGTCAGCGGCCCGATATCCATGGTCACTGCCCGCAGTACAGCGTAGAAAGGGGTAAAGTACCAGACTGGCGCGATATGCGGTGGTGTCTTCAGCGGGTTGGCTTCCTCAAAGTTGGCATGCTCTAGAAAGAAGCCTCCCATCTCCGGGAAGAAGAACACCACGGTAGCAAAGATAAACAGAAAGACCGCGATACCCACTAGGTCGTGAACAGAGTAGTAAGGGTGGAAGGGGATACCATCTTTGGGAATGCCCCGCTCGTCCTTGTTTTTCTTGATCTCAATCCCATCGGGGTTATTGGAACCCACTTCGTGCAGCGCAAGGATGTGCAGCACAACCAACAGTACCAGCACTAACGGCAGTGCAATCACATGCAGGGAGAAAAAGCGGGTCAGGGTAATACCGGAGATCAGGTAATCCCCCCGGATCCACTCTACCAGACTCTCACCAATACCCGGTATCGCACCAAACAGGGATACGATCACCTGGGCTCCCCAGTAGGACATCTGGCCCCAGGGCAATACATAGCCCATAAATGCCTCAGCCATCAGCACCAGATAGATACACATCCCGAAGATCCACACCAGTTCCCGCGGTGGCTTGTAGGAACCATACATCAAACCGCGAAACATATGCAGATACACCACCACAAAGAATGCAGAGGCACCGGTGGAGTGCAGATATCGGATCAGCCAACCCCAGTCCACATCACGCATAATGTACTCGACGGAGGCGAAGGCGCCCTCAGCAGAGGGGTTGTAGCTCATGACCAGCCAGATACCGGTCAGTAACTGATTGACCAGTACGATTAGGGAAAAAACCCCAAAGAAATACCACAGGTTAAAATTTTTGGGCGCGTAGTACTTGCCCATATGCCTGTCCCACGCTTGGTAAATCGGCAGGCGCTGATCCACCCAGTCACCGAAATTTGCCAGCCATTTCATGCGGCATCCTCCTGGTCTACGCCGATTACGATGACGTCATCGCTCTCATAGGAATACGCTGGTACCACCAGGTTGGTCGGTGCGGGCACACCCTTATACACACGGCCGGCCATATCGTACTTGGAACCGTGGCAGGGGCAAAAGAAGCCACCGAGCCACTCGCTGCCACCGAGATCAGTGGCACCAACTTCAGGCCGGTAAATGGGGGCACAGCCCAAATGGGTACACAGGCCAACCAAAACCAGCAAATGCGGCTTGATAGCGCGGTTTTCCGGATTGACATACGCCGGTTGGATGGATTCTTCTGAGTCCGGGTCACGCAGCAGCGGCACCACTTTTTCCAGGTTCTGCAGTGCCTCGGTGGTTCTGCGCACCACAAATACCGGCTGGCCCCGCCACTCAACAGTCACCATCTGGCCCGGTTCCAGCTTGTTGATATTGTATTTAACTGGAGCACCCGCAGCTTTTGCCTTGGCACTCGGATTCCAGGAGGCGACAAAAGGGACAGCGACCCCAACCACACCCGCACCACCGACAACTGAGGTGGCAGCGGTCAAAAAACGGCGCCGTCCTGCATTTACACCGTCATCACTCATGACCTAATTCTCCCATCACAGCGATCCCGGATACACAGGGGAAGCGCTGGCCCAAACTCAAAAAGTCTTGAAAGCAGTCCCGCCCCGGCTTATTGCCTGCGCGAATAAACCCCACAAATCAAGCGGATACAAATCCGCGCAATGTTAAAGAAAATGCCATTTTGATACAAGGCAAAGACATGGAGGCACCGGAAATCGCGCAGTGAAACTGCGACAAGCCAAGCAAAATCCGTCAAGATACGCGCGACAGGCAAACTGCGGAATAAAAAAAGCCCGGCAGATGCCGGGCCCAAAAATTAACGCTTGGAGAACTGTGGCTTCTTGCGCGCTTTGCGCAGACCCACCTTTTTACGCTCTACTTCGCGGGCGTCACGGGTCACGTAGCCTGCGCTGCGCAGCGGCTGGCGCAGCGCCTCGTCGTACTGCATCAGAGCACGGGTCAGGCCGTGGCGGATAGCACCCGCCTGGCCAAAGGAACCACCGCCTTTTACCGTGACATTGATGTCAAATTTTTCTGCCATATCGACTTTTTCCAGCGGTTGGCGCACGATCATACGAGCCACTTCACGACCGAAATATTCGTCCAGGGCCCGACCATTCACGGTGATCTTTCCCTCTCCAGGCACGACAAACACGCGGGCGGTGGAGGTCTTGCGGCGACCGGTACCATAGTATTGAGTAGTTGCCATCAGAATTATTCCCGTTTAGATCGCCAGTTCAATCGGCTGTTGAGCCGCATGTGGATGTACACTGCCACTGTACACTTTCAACTTCCTGAACATGGCGCGGCCCAGCGGGCCCTTCGGCAGCATGCCTTTAACGGCGCTTTGAATCGTGCGCTCAGGGGCCTTCTCAATCAACTTCTCAAAGCTGATGGACTTGAGGCCACCAGGGTAGCCGGAATGACTATGGTAGATCTTGTCTATGGCCTTGTTGCCGGTCACGCGGACCTTTTCGGCGTTGATCACGATGATGTAATCGCCAGTGTCCACGTGGGGCGTATATTCAGGCTTGTGCTTGCCGCGCAGGCGGTGGGCGATCTCGGCAGAAATACGGCCGAGAGTCTTGTCCGCAGCGTCAACAATGTACCAGTCGCGCTTTACCGCTTCTGGCTTGGCACTGTAAGTCTTCATGTTATAAACACCTGTATGTGCCCCTGGATTGGGGGCCGTCCCACAAAAGAGCGCGGATAGTACAAAAGGCGTGTTGGCATTTCAAGCCATTTTCATCCTGAGCCAACCGCCCTCACCGGCCTTATCCAGGTCTGTGTGCACGCTCCAGGTATTCGCGGGAGCGCATTTCGAGCAACCGGCTGACCGCGCGTTCAAACTCAAAGCACAGGTGATGTCCACCGTATAGCTGCTCAGCCGGCACCTCGGCAGAGACCACCAGCTTGACGCAGCGATCATAGAGTTCATCGATCAAGTGAATAAAACGCCTTGCCTGGGCATCCATTCGCGCATCAAACCTGGGAACCGCCGCCAGCAGTATGGTCTGAAACTCCCGCGCCAGTTCTATATAGTCATTCTGGGAGCGGGGGCCATCACACAAGTCGGCAAAGTTAAACCAAGCGACATCATCCGCCACTTTCAGGGCCAGAATGGGCCGCCCCTCCACCTGCAATTGCACATTGCTGCGCACTTCACAGCCATCCACACTCAACTGCGCAAAGCTATAGGCCAGGCTGTCCTCTGCCGCCCTGCCCAAAGGTGTGTGGTAGAGTTCCAGTATTTCCAGGGTGCGCAAGCGGTAGTCGATACCGCCATCAACATTGACCACCTTGGTGTTGCACTGAAGCAAATCGATGGCCGGCAAAAACCGCACTCTTTGCAAGCCATCCTTGTAAAGCCCTTCAGGCTCAATATTGGAAGTGGCTACCAGAGACACTCCCCGACTAAACAGCGCCTCTAGCAAACCCGCCAGGATCATGGCATCGGCAATATCGGACACAAAGAATTCGTCAAAGCATAACACCCGCACCCGGCGGGCAATCTTGTCAGCCACCTTGTCCAGGGGGTTCTTCTCCCCTGTATACTCTTTCAACTCTCTGTGCACCTGGCGCATAAAGCGGTGGAAGTGCGTACGCTGTTTCTGTGCAAATGGCAGAGATTCAAAAAAAGCATCCATCAAATACGTCTTGCCCCGACCGACCCCGCCCCAGAGGTAGAGCCCCGTTTCCGGCACCGCCGCATTTCCGCTCAGGCGCGACACCAGGCGGGCAATAGCACCCCGCTCGGCCCGGGCAACCAAGCGCAGGTACAAATCCTGCAACGCCTGCACCGCGGCCCGCTGGGATAGATCCAGGGTAAAATCCGGGCGCTGCAAATCACTTTCGTAACGCTCAATAGGGGAAGCTAAAGATGGTCTGGCAGACAACATAGGGAAAAAGGTCTTCAACAACGGGTTTATCGGCGCGCACTCTAACAAATACCCTGCGAAACCGCCTAGGTACCGACACCCACAAGCCGGAATGATACCGGCTCTCCCCAGTTCAATAGCAGCTGCCCAATCCCCTACCCCACCCACTTGGGCAGAAATTGGCAGTAATCCGGGAGTGGCGGCTGACCTTTGTGCCGACTTTGGCCAAGCAGTCTAATTGTCGGGTGAATAATCACGTATACTGGACCCGTTCACATGGAGTTGGGGGTTGCCTTTGGGAACATCGCCCAAGTCATGGAGCGAAGTACCAACCCGATGGCGACCGTTGCAATATCAAACTCGGATCGCCGGTGCCTATACGGAAAGTTGAGGAGGTAGTCAGTGCACTCTACATCGGTATTAATTCTAGTTGGCATCCTCGGCTTGATACTGGGCGCCTTTCTGGCATTCCTGACAGTCCGCGGGCGTACCAGTGGAGAGCGCTCTCAGGAACTGGAGCAGCGCCTGCAAGAAGCCAACGACAAATTGCGGGATTTCCAACTCCAGGTCAACGAGCACTTTGACCAGACCGCCCAACTGGTTCACAACCTCACTGAGAGCTACAGGGACGTTCACGAATACCTGGCCAATAGCGCCCTGCGCCTCTCCAATCAGGATATCGGGCGGCAAATGCTCGAAGCCGGCAGCGGCAAGCTGCAAAATGACGATAGTCAACTGAAGGATATGGAGCCACCCCGGGATTGGGCGCCGAAAGAACCGGGCACCAAAGGGACCCTGGCCGAGGACTACGGCCTGGACAAAGAGGCCCATGCCGGAAGCTGAGAGTTCCCACGCCAGGAACAGGAGTGGAGTGGCCTGAACTGCAAACAAAAAAGGCGGGGACGATCCGCCTTTTTTGTTTCTGCCCTTACAGGCTTTGGTAGTAATCCATCAGGATTTTAGCCACTTCCGGGCGGGAGAATTCCGGCGGAGGCGCAATACCGCCACCAAGCATTTCGCGTACTTTTGTGCCGGACAGAAGAATAAAATCCTCTCTGGTATGATCCGGCACATCGCGCATCATTACAACTTTATTCAACTTCTTTGAGTAGGCTGTATGGTCAGCTCGGAAAATCTCGATCTCAAGGGCACCATCGGGTACTTGCTCATCAAAGATAGTCTGTGCATCAAAGGCCCCGTAGTAGTCACCTACACCTGCGTGATCACGACCGACAATCAGGTGGCTGCAGCCGCAGTTCTGACGAAATACTGCATGCAGTACTGCCTCGCGCGGGCCCGCATAGAGCATATCAAAGCCGTAACCAGTCACCATCACCGTATTGGCCGGGAAGTATAATTCCACCATCTTGCGGATAGAGGCATCGCGCACTGGTGCGGGAATATCCCCCGGTTTTAACTGCCCCAGCAGCATGTGAATCAGGACACCATCTGCTCCCACACCCTCCAGAGCCATTTTGCACAGTTCCTCGTGGGCGCGATGCATGGGATTGCGGGTCTGGAAAGCGACAACCCGGTTCCAGCCACGCTCAGTAAATTCATTGCGGATTTCAACCGCGGTTCGAAAAGTATCCGGAAAATCATTTTGGAAATAGCTGAAGTTGAGCACCTCAATGGGGCCGGAAACCAGCTTGCGGCCCGTTGACTGAAAAGTCGCTACGCCGGGATGCTGCTTATCCAGGGTACCAAAAACTTGTTTGGCCATAAGGCTCACTTGCTCGCTGGATAGGGTTTCAATGGCCTCCACATCCATCACTGCCAACACCGGGTTTCCTTCGACATTCGGGTCGCGCAATGCAATGCGGGAGGCCCCTTCAATCGCGCTGATATCCTCTACGAGATTTAATATGGGCACCGGCCAGAACAGGCCATCCACCGTGCGCAGTGTCTCCGCCACACTCAGGGCATCTGCGAGATTCATATAGCCGTGCAGAGGATTAAAGTAACCCGCGCCCAGCATCACGGCATTGGCGGCGGCAGCAGAACTCACCACGATAGAGGGCAAAGATTCCGCTTCATGCATTAACCGGTGATGCCGCTCACTGTCATAGACAAAACGCGGCTGCAGCTCAACACTGCCGTGGGGACGAACTAGGGACATGTCTGGTCTCCAAAAACAAAAGTTACCGGTTAATCTCAAATTTTCGACCGGCCATTATACGCATCCATTCAGGCACACCAATGCCACACACATACAAAAATTTCCGCACACTACAGGGTGAGCAACACTGTGCTGTAGATGAGCAACAGAACAGAATTTCCGCGGCACCAAATTCCAAGAATGGTATGCCAGGCCATCGTGTACCGCCTGTCGCCGAACGGCTTCCCCGGAACAACCGCGTCCGATTCCCTGCGAATCCTCATGAAGACGTGTGTATAATCGGCGCAAGGAGGAGTCGAGAGTGTCGCAAAATCGCTTTATATGGGACTGGGCCCTACCCGCGCTGGTAGGCGTTGCCATAGCAGCCCTGCTACTGGTTGTCTTTCCGCAATTGCGCGGCAGCGCGCCCTCCCCTGCAATGGAAGACAGGCAAGGCCCCGTATCTTACGCCCGCGCAGTGAATCTCGCCGGCCCCGCCGTCGTCAATATCTATACCCGTACAGCCGTGCCACAGCGGCGGCATCCCCTTTTTAGCGATCCCCTGTTCCGCCGGCTGTTCGATAATATGAATGTACCCCAGCGGGAGCGGATGCAATCCAACCTGGGCTCTGGTGTCATTGTCAGCGATACAGGCTATATCCTCACCAATCACCATGTGGTCGACCAGGCCGACGCCATTGTAATCCTGCTGGCAGATGGCCGGGAGGCACAGGCGCGGCTAGTGGGCAGCGACGCAGATTTCGACCTGGCGGTCTTGAAGATTGAACTCACCGATCTCACCTCAATCGCCGTCGGGAAACCCGAAGCCGCTCAGGTGGGGGATATCGTTCTGGCGATAGGCAATCCCTTTGGAGTTGGCCAGACAGTGACTCAGGGGATCATCAGCGCCAAGGGACGCCATCTGGAGAACTCTGGCAGAGGTGGGTATTTGCAGAATTTCCTACAAACGGATGCCGCGGTAAACCCCGGCAACTCCGGCGGCGCCCTGGTTGACTCACAGGGACGCCTGCTGGGGATCAATACCTCAATTCTCAACCAATCCGGGTACTCAGGAGGCATCAGTTTCGCCATCCCCGCCAACATCGCCTTTAAGGTGATGCAGGACATTATTGCTTACGGTCGGGTGGTGCCCGGTTGGCTTGGCATAGAGGCCAGTGCCATCAGCCCGCAGATGGCCAGGGAGTTCAACCTGAGCTCAGCGGGGGGGGTCATGGTCACGGCCATCTACAATGAAGGCCCCGCCCACACTGCAGGGCTCAAGCCGGGGGATGTCATTACACATATTGATGGCCTCCCAATCGGCGATGGCAAGCAGGGCGAGGCGACAATGGCAACCTTGCGGCCTGGCGATACCGTATCCATCACCTTTGTCCGCGACGGTTCCGCGCATACCGTGGAAGCAACAGTCTCAGTCAAACCCAAGCCATCCACCGCCACAGATTAACCACTGAGATTTTATGATGCGCGCACTATCCCTGGCCTTGCTTCTGGTACTGGCCACCGCTCCGACCCAAGCTGGCGATCAGGAGAAACTGAAGCAGCTTCTTATTCACTTTCTCAATAATGCCGCCAGCAATGCGGAAGTCCACCGCCGCTTTTGGGCCAAAGACCTGATCTATACCAGCTCAGCTGGCAAGCGATTCGGTAAGCACCAGATTATGCAGGGATTGGAAAACCCAGGCAGTGAGCCGGCATCCGTGCGTTACACCGCTGAAGACATTGATATCCGACTGCTGGGAGATACCGCCATTGTGGCATTCAAGTTGCTGGCTGATGACAGTACCAGCGGGGAAGCCAATCACTATTTCAACACCGGAACCTTTGTCAAACAACAAGGCGAGTGGCGCGCACTTGCCTGGCAGGCGACAAAAATTCCGCACATTGACTGAGTCAGCCCGGGCTCAATGTAATACCCATACAGGGAAAAAAGCGCTGTTGACTCGGCAATCTCTGTAGTTTTGCACTATGGGTGCTCAAAGTATAACCGCTACGCAACCTTGAAAAGCACTGGGAATGTCTCACCATTACTACGCCAGCCACTCAAAAACGACGTTAAATATCCACCGCCGGGCCATTGAGGAGCGGTTTATTGGCCGGGGGTATCACCCTTGATGCGAAACGCGGCGGAGCGGGCGTGGGCCTCCAATCCCTCGCCGCGGGCGAGCGTCCCGGCAACACGGCCCAGTTTGTCAGCGCCCTCGGCGGAACAATAGATAACGGAACTGCGCTTCTGGAAATCATACACCCCCAGCGGCGATGAGAATCGGGCAGTACCACTGGTGGGTAGCACATGGTTGGGACCTGCGCAGTAATCCCCCAATGCTTCCGCGGTGTAGCGACCAAGGAAGATAGCGCCGGCATTGCATATTTGCGGCAGAAAACGCTCGGGATCGGCGACAGAAACCTCCAGGTGTTCAGGGGCTATGCGATTGGAAAGCCTTATTGCCTCCTCCAGCGAACCAACCTGAATCAAGGCCCCCCGTTTGGCCAGGGATTTTCGTGCGACCGGCGCCCTGGGCAGATCGGTCAGCAGCTGTTGCAGAGAAACCGCCACCTTATCGAGGAATTGTGCATCCGGGCACAGCAAAATTGACTGCGCCATCTCATCGTGCTCGGCCTGGGAAAGCAGGTCCATGGCAATCCAGTCTGGATCGGTGCCGCCGTCACAGATCACCAGTATCTCCGATGGCCCCGCAATCATATCGATGGCCACACGGCCAAACACCGCGCGCTTGGCAGCAGCCACATAAACATTGCCAGGACCGACAATTTTATCCACTGCAGCAATGGTCTCGGTACCATATGCCAGTGCCGCCACCGCCTGGGCACCACCGATGGTATACACCTGATTGACACCCGCAATCCCCGCAGCCGCCAGAACCAGATCATTCAATTTCCCATCCGGCGCTGGCACCACCATATTCACACAATCAACGCCGGCAACCTTGGCTGGAATGGCATTCATCAAAACCGAGGAGGGATATGAAGCCTTGCCGCCGGGGACGTAAATCCCCACCCGCGCCATCGGGGTAATCTGCTGCCCCAGCACTGTGCCATCAGCTTCAATGTAGTGCCAGGATTCCTGCACCTGGTGGTAGTGGTAGTCCCGCACCCGCTGGGCGGCAACTTCAAGCGCTTCACGGTCCTCGGGGCTGATACGCTGCAGGGCCGCGTTCAGATCGGCGGATGCCACAATAAAGTCACCTGCCCGAACCAACTCGCGGCGATCGAAGCGATTGGTATACTCGATGACTGCGGCATCGCCCCGACTGCGCACCTGTTGCAGTATTTCTGCAACCACGGACGCTACTGCATCGCTGGTAACCGCTTCCCAGGCCAGCAATTGGTCCAGCTGCGTATCAAAGTTTTTTTCCGCTGTATTCAGCCGGCGAATGCACTGACTTGTCATAGTATCTGGAAAATTTCTAACCCTGGGTGCGGGTGGTCGCCGCTGCCAGCTTTTCAATCAGATCGCCAATCAGGTGATATTTCATTTTCATGGCGGCCCTGTTAACGATCAGACGGCTGCTGATGTGTGCAATGGTTTCTCTCGCCTCAAGGCCGTTGGCTTTCAGCGTGTTGCCACTGTCCACAATATCGACGATTTCATCGGCCAACCCCATCAGCGGCGCCAGCTCCATAGCACCGTATAATTTGATGATATCGACCTGGCGCCCCTTGGCGGCGTAATAGCGTTTGGCACTTTCGACAAACTTGGTCGCCACCCGGATCCGGCCATGGGGCAGTTCCGTCCCTTTGATACCGGCTGTCATCAGGCGGCAGCGGGCGACCCCGAGATCCAGGGGCTCATAGAGGCCATCGGAACTGTGCTCCAACAAGGTGTCCTTGCCCGCTACCCCCATATCCGCCGCACCATGTTGGACATAGGTAGGCACATCCACACCACGCAGGAGAAGCAGGCGCACCCCCGCGCATTCCGTGGGAAACGTCAGCTTGCGACTCTTTGAAAGATCCTCCAAGGGCGCCAGTCCAGCAGAGGTGAGTATTGGCAGGGTTTCCCGCAGGATTCTTCCCTTGGTTAAGGCGATGGTGATTGGCATAGTCATTGGTGTTGTTTGCGCAGCTTCCCGATTGATTGCCACCTCTGCAATATGAAGGCTGGCACTGCTCTATCTCTAACCGGCCAGACGGCGGATATTCGCCCCCAACTGTTGTAATTTTTCCTCAATGCACTCGTATCCCCGATCGATATGGTAGATGCGATCGACGGTGGTCGTTCCCTCGGCAACCATACCCGCTATAACCAGACTCGCCGAGGCGCGCAGGTCAGAGGCCATCACTGGAGCCCCTTTAAGCTTTTCTACCCCGGTGACTATCGCGGTATTGCCCTCCAGGGCAATATCCGCTCCCATGCGGTTCAGCTCGTGTACCTGGATCAGGCGGTTTTCAAAGATCGTCTCTACCACCGCACCCTTACCCTCAGCTACGGCATTCATCGCGGTAAACTGCGACTGCATGTCTGTGGGGAATGCCGGATAGGGTGCTGTGCGAAAACTGACCGCTTTGGGACGATTGCCTTTCATATCAAGCTCAATCCAATCCTCTCCACAGCTCAGGTGCGCACCGGCCTCCTCGAACTTGAGCAACACGGCATCGAGAATATCCGCGCGGGTGTGCAGCAGGCGCACTTGGCCCCGCGCTGCGGCAGCGGCTGCAAGAAAGGTCCCGGTTTCAATGCGATCGGGCATCACCGTAAAGGTGCAAGGGTGCAACTTGAGCACACCGTGAATACGCAAGGTATCCGTACCCACCCCCTCAATCTGCGCACCCATGGCAATCAGGAATTCTGCCAGATCGACAATTTCGGGCTCCCGTGCGGCGTTCTGCAACAAAGTTGTGCCCTCAGCCAGCACAGCGGCCATCAACAGGTTCTCTGTGCCACCGACAGTGACTTTCTCCATCACGATGTTGGCGCCTTTCAAACGGCCATTGGAACGCGCACGGATAAAGCCGCCGTCAATGGTGATTTCCGCACCCATGGCCTCCAGGCCCTTGAGGTGGATGTCCACCGGGCGACTGCCGATGGCACAACCCCCCGGGAAGGAAACATTGGCCACACCGTGACGTGCCAGCAGGGGGCCCAGCACAAGAATCGATGCGCGCATGGTTTTTACCAACTCGTAAGGCGCTGTCAGATCATTGACCGGGCGGGGGTCAATCTCGACACCCAGTTGCTCATCGATTGTGACATCACAGCCCATACAGCGCAGCAGCGTGATCATGGTGGTGATGTCATTCAGGTGCGGAAGATTGCGAATATGTACCGGCCCGTCTGCCAACAGGGCTGCAGCCAAAATAGGCAGAGCTGAATTTTTTGCACCGGAGATTCGCAATGTTCCGGACACCGGACTGCCGCCCTCAATTAATAACTTATCCATTCGGTCTCATAGTTGGGGTGCCACCAGTACTCATGGGGCAGGTTAACGACCGGCTTCTTCCGGGGTCAGAGTCTGCATCTGGACGGCGTGTAAAGTGCCATCGGCAATCTTTTCGCTGAGCGCTGCATAAACCAGTTGCTGTTTCTTTAAACGGGTCAGGCCTTCGAAGGCACTGCTCACTACAGTCACCACAAGGTGGCTGCCCTCAAAGGCAACATTCACATTACTCTCTGGGATTTGTCCCTCAATCAGGGCTTTGATTTCATCAGGTTGCATAGGCGGGATTTGGGTTGATGTAAAAACGGTACGCAAGTGTACCCGATTCGCGCAGGACACGCAGCAGAACGCCCCAACGTCCGCCAATTAGCTCACTTGATCAGCAACATCCTGTGCTGCGGACCAATTGGAAATTACCTTGTCGATATCGCCATGGGTCCGCATTGACTGGGCAAACTGACTGCGGAACGTTTTACCCAGATTGACCCCGTTGAGAATCACATTGATCAACTTCCACTGCCCCGCGCGATTGCGTACCAAGGTATAGGACACCTTGGTAATTCCCTCTTTACTGCGCACCTCCTGCAGGACATTGACCCGATTTCCGATGGGAACCGTTCCCGGATTCACCACTTTCACATCCAGATCACCAAAATTCGCCACTCCGCGGGCAAAGGTTGCTACCAGATCCCGACGGAACGTATTGGTAAAACGCGAGCGTTGGCTCGCTGTAGCCTGTTTGGCGTAGCGCCCCATTACACCGATCGCAATAAAATCAAAATCCACAATCGGTATCAGCACGTTCTCTACGGCGCTGTAATATCTCTGCGGGTCACTATTGGCATATGGCGCATTCGAGCGAATCACACTCAACAATTGTTGGGATACCCCTTCGATCACCACATAGGGATTTTGAGCGGCATTCGCTGCAGAGCTTGCCGCAGATACCAGGAATGCGCAGAGCACACACTTTAGCCACTGTGACAAACCTTGCCGATCAATCCAAAATGATGTGTTCACAAAGAGTCTCCTGTTATCCAATTTTTCCTTGGACGCAAACAGCGTAAATAAGTGCCATATCGATCATGCCGCCCGATGCCTGAGAAGAAGGGCTTTGCCGTTCATCCATTGAATGACAAAGCTGACAGCAGCGGCGGCAGACTATACCATGACCGCGCCTGAAGATGTGGGGGGTGTACTGGAATGTCATTTGATCACCCCTCCCGGTTGTTCGGCGGGTTCCCGCGCCAGTAGCCCGCTAATAATATAGATTAGCACGACAGTAGAAGAGCAGGAGGGGGAGGAAAACCGGCCCGATCGGACAGCGTATTTCAAAGATTGCGCGATGCCGCTGGCAGAGACTGGCAGCACTATCACAAGTTGGCCACTTAATTCTGGCAGTCCAACCAGTCTTCCAGCATCGATTGGATCACCGCTTTATTGAAAAACTACCGCAAATATGCGCTGATGCAGGTGTTTCCAGCGCTTTCACTGGTTCCGGACCAGGGGCGACACGTCCCTGTGTCAAATCGTTCCCGCAGCTTATCCTGGCTGGGGAAGATTACTATTTGTACAAACCTTACGTAGATAGACGTTAGCAAACCAGAGGCATTTGATGACTCAGGATCTGATATTGCAGGCAGGACGACGCACCGTTCGCATGGAGGCAGAGGCTGTCGCCGGACTGGAAAAAAGAATTAATGGCGACTTTCAACAGGCTTGCAGGATGATTTTGCAGTGCTCTGGCCGCACCATCGTGACCGGAATGGGAAAATCCGGGCATATTGGACGCAAGATAGCCGCAACCCTGGCCAGCACTGGTACACCGAGTTTCTTCGTTCACCCGGGCGAGGCCAGTCACGGGGACCTGGGAATGATTACCCGCGACGACCTGGTAGTCGCGATTTCCAACTCGGGCTCCTCGACGGAAGTACTCACCCTGCTGCCATTGCTGAAACGGCTTGGCATCCCAATGATCAGTATGACCGGCAAAGCAGACTCGTCCCTGGCTCAGGCTGCCGAGGTCAATCTGGACATCTCGGTACAAACAGAGGCCTGCCCGCTCAACCTGGCCCCTACTTCCTCTACCACCGTCACCCTCGTGATGGGTGATGCATTGGCAGTGTCCCTGCTTGAGGCCAGGGGATTTACCGCCGAGGATTTCGCTTTTTCGCATCCCGGCGGAGCCCTGGGGCGACGCTTGCTACTCAAAGTTAAAGATGTGATGCACGCCGGGAAAGAATTGCCCCGAGTGCACCCGGAAACCCTGTTGTCCAAAGCTCTTCTGGAAATGACCAGCAAGGGTTTTGGCATGACTACGGTTATCGACCACAGTGGGAAATTACTGGGTGTATTTACCGATGGCGACCTGCGCCGCGTAATCGATCAGAAAGTGGCATTTGACCAGGCGACCATGACGCAAGTGATGAGCCGCAGTCCGAAGACGGTTTCCGCCGAAACCCTGGCCGCGGAAGCGCTGAGAATTATGGAAGATTACAAGATCACCGCTCTTGTCGTGGAAGATGCAACACATATTCCGATCGGCATACTACATATGCACGATATACTGCGCGCCGGCGTCATCTGAAATAAACAATCCTGTACGGAGCGGAAAAGTGCCGCAGCCGTCGCTAACCTACAAGGATACTCCAGTGATCCCAGAAGAACGGTTAAACAGTGCATTGAAGAGCATTCGCTGGTTGGTACTGGATGTAGACGGCGTCCTCACCGACGGCAAACTCTACTTCGACAACGGTGGTAACGAACTCAAAACATTCAGCACTCTGGATGGGCATGGCATAAAAATGCTGCAGAAATCCGGTGTGCATGTGGCCATTATTACCGGCCGGCGCAGCAGTGTGGTCGAGCGCCGCGCACACGAACTCGGCATCAGCAAGTTGATCCAGGGTCGAGAAGATAAATTCCACGCCTTGCAGGAGCTTTTGGCCGATGAGCCCTGTCGGCTTGAGGAGATCGCCTATATCGGCGATGACTATCCCGATCTTCTGGTCATGACGCGCATTGGTTGTCCAATTGCACCGCCCAATGCAGCCCAACCCGTGCGCGAGCATGCTATATGGATCACGGATGCCTGCGGCGGTGAGGGTGCTGTGCGCGAAGTCTGTGATCACATCATGCGGGCTCAGGGGACATTTGATATGGCGCTTGCCCCCTACCTTGGAGAAGGTTGATGCGCCGCACTTGGCTGCCGTTACTACTGGTTATACTGCTGATCAGTGTGGGGCTCTGGTTCTCCGAAAGCCCGCCGGAGCAGTTGCTGAGCATCCGCCCAACGCCCCAACAGCAGGACCGCGCCGCCGAACTGATCATTCGCAACGCCAAAACCCGGCACTTTGATCAAGAGGGTAACCTGGCCTACCGGGTGGATGCCCAGCAGATTACCTACTACCAGTTCAAACGCCGTGACCGGGCCGATCTAACAGAGCCACGCCTGCTCTTCTACGAGGATGACCAGCCTAAATGGCGCGCTGAATCCAGGTGGGGTACCGTCTACAATCGCGGTGAACGGGTAGTCCTGGAAGGAGAAGCGGTGATTGATGAACTACCCGCCACAGGTGGTATCAAATTGGAAACACCCAGCATTACTCTCCTGCCAGACAGGGAGTTCGCCGAAACCGACAAAGTTGTTACTATCACCTCCGGCCCCAACCGTACCACCGGCAAGGGCATGCGCGCCTATCTGAGTGAAGACCGGGTGGAAATCCTATCGGACGTTAAGAGCAGCTATGACACCGACTAACCTATTCCGTCACCTGTGCAAGGTTTCCACCGCTGCAGCCCTGTTATTCTTCACCGCGGGGGTAGATGCATTACCTGAAGACCGCGAACAGCGCGTGAATATCAGATCTGATGCGATGAATGCCGCTCTGAGCAGTAACCTGGTCGTTTACAGCAATAACGTTGTCATTACCCAAGGCTCCCTGAAAATACGCGCGGATCGTGTCGAGGTCTACTTCACAACCGACAAGGAGGTCCGGCGCGTCATCGCTGAGGGAAAACCCGCTCACTTCGAGCAGAAGATCCTCGCAGGGGAAAACCCCGTCAAGGCGCGCGCCCAGCGCATAGAATACTCTGTCAGCTCGGAAGAACTTCTCCTTACCGGCGAGGCCCTAGTGGACCGGGATGGCAATACCCTGGCAGCAGAAAAGATCAACTATGACCTCACCACCGAACAAATGAGTGCCCGGGGACAGACCGGGAAAGGTCGCGTAGAGATGATCTGGAAGCCGGAAAAGAAAGAATCCCCCGACAACGGGAGAGGGGGCCAATAGGTCCCTACCCGAGCCCGTATACAGTACTAATTCACTGTCAAACCTTTACCGGAAGGCACTCTGTGCCCACGGCAGGGAAAGATTTCGGAACACACTATGCCAACGCTCAAAGCGTTACACCTCGCCAAGCAGTACAAGAAAAGAAAAGTCGTTCAGGATGTCTCCGTCAGCGTCACCAGTGGTCAGATAGTTGGCCTTCTGGGCCCCAATGGTGCCGGGAAAACCACCTGCTTTTACATGATCGCCGGCCTGGTCCGGGCCGATACCGGGCGGGTATTAATCGATGATGAAGACATCACCGGCCTTCCCATGCATGGTCGTGCACGCAAAGGGATCGGCTATCTGCCCCAGGAGGCCTCGGTATTCCGTCGCCTGTCGGTGCGCGACAATATTCTCGCCATCCTTGAGACCCGTAAGGACCTGTCCCGCCCTGCACGCCAGCAGCAGGCCAAGGCACTGCTCAGTGAGTTCAATATTACCCATATCGAGCACAGTCTGGGGATGGCCCTCTCCGGGGGAGAACGCCGCCGGGTGGAAATCGCCCGCGCACTCGCCACAAATCCCAGGTTTGTATTGCTGGACGAACCTTTTGCTGGGGTAGACCCGATCTCGGTCAACGATATCAAGGACATTGTCCGCCACCTGCGCAACAGGGGTATTGGTGTCCTGATTACCGACCACAATGTGCGCGAAACCCTCGATATCTGTGAAACCGCCTATATCGTCAGTGAAGGCCATATTATCGCCGCCGGCACTCCGGAAGAAGTGCTCGTGAACCAGCAGGTGCGCGAGGTCTATCTGGGGCACGAATTTACCATCTAGAGGAAAAGCTGCCATTTTTGCGCTCAAATTCCGCACTGGGCAAGATTTATAGGCACGTTTATTGCTTGTGTTATCCCGACAAGCGGGGTAGTCTGCGCCATTATGGGTAACTTTTGGTGAATACCGGCCACCTCGGTTTGTAGCGCCCCACTATGAAGCAGTCTCTTCAGCTTAAGCTCGGCACCCAGTTGACCATGACCCCGCAGTTGCAGCAGGCAATACGCCTGTTGCAACTGTCGACAATGGATTTACAACAGGAGATCCAGGCCGCTCTGGACGGCAACCCCATGCTGGAAGTTGAGACTGACGAGGTTCTCTCTACAGCCAATATCGCAGAGAGCAACGCCCAGCAGGAGCCGACAGCTGGCTCAGAAAGTGCAATCGCCTCCTCCAGTGGTGAGCACGAACTCAGTGAAGACAGCTGGAGCCAGAATATTCCCGACGAGTTGCCGCTGGACTCCCGCTGGGACGAAATCTACGGCAACTACAGCAGTGGGTTCGATGGTGACAAATTAGAGTTTGAGCACAGTGCTCCCGGAGACAGTCTGCAGGATCACCTGCACTGGCAACTCAACCTCACCACACTATCTGCGCATGACAAGTGGATCGGTGAAAACCTGATTGATGCGATCAAGCCCTGCGGACTGCTGGGAACCCCCATTGCTCAGATCACAGCGTCCCTCCATGTTGAAGAGGATGAGGTCCTCGCCGTGCTCAAAGCGATCCAGCAGTTCGAGCCCACTGGCTGTGGCGCGCGGGACCTGCAGGAGTGTCTGCTGTTGCAGTTGCAGCAGCTGCCAGACAGCACACCCTGGCTTAAACAGGCCAAGGACATTATTGAACGCCATCTCGGTCTGCTCGGCAAACGGGACTTCCGCCAACTGAGCCGGCGCACAAACCTGAATGAGGCCCAGTTAGGCGCGGTAATTCGCCTGATCCAGACCCTAAACCCCACCCCCGGGGAGCGCTATGGCAGAGAGGAGACCGCCTACGTCATTCCTGACATCCTCGTTTCCCGCAAAGGGTTGCGCTGGCAGGTGGATCTGAATGGGGAAATCACCCCGAAAATCCGTATTAATAATCACTATGCCGCCTTGGTCAGGCGCGCAGATAACTCCAGAGAAAACAGCTTCCTGCGGGACCACCTCCAGGAGGCGCGCTGGTTTTTGAAAAGCCTGCAGAGCCGCCACGATACCCTGCTCAAGGTGGCGACCTGTATTGTTGAGAAACAGCAGGGATTCCTCGAAGAGGGTCCCGAGGCCATGAGACCGATGGTACTGGCAGATATTGCCCAAGCCATTGGCATGCATGAATCCACTATCTCCAGAGTCACCACCCAGAAGTACATGCTGACTCCCCGGGGCGTTTACGAGCTCAAATATTTTTTCTCCAGCCATGTCAGCACCGATTCCGGCGAGGACGCCTCGTCAACCGCCATTCGCGCAATGATTCGCAAGCTGATTGATACCGAAGCCCCACGCAAGCCCCTTTCGGACAATAAAATCGCCCAGGAACTCGACAGGCAGGGAATCAAGGTAGCACGCCGCACAGTAGCAAAATACCGGGAGTCCATGGGAATCCCCTCTTCCAGTGAGCGCAAACGCTTAGCCTGACCCGCCACTATCCACTCTTACACGGCAATGCTGCCCAGCGCTCGGTTTCATTACCCCCCAGCCGGCACTGGCTGACTACTCGACCCAAGCTTCACATGCAGTCACAAACTGACTGGCGCCCTGAAGGTTCAATCCCCAACCAAAACCCAAACTTTGAGTATATGCTTCCATTCTGGCCCACTTCCTAGTAGGGTTGCGGCCCGAAAGGAAGCCGTTAGCCGGTATGCGGTGCACTCGGTAAGGAGAAATCCATGCAGATCAACATTAGTGGTCACCACGTCGATATCACCCCTCCCATGCGCAGTTACTGCGAAAACAAATTGGAAAAGCTGTCTCGGCATTACGGCAACATTACTAACGCCCAAGTCATCCTATCCGTTGAAAAACTGATCCAGAAAGCCGAAGCCCGGGTACACATCAATGGCCATGACCTCTGTGCAGGCTCTGAGGATAGTGATATGTACGCGGCCATTGATGCGCTCGCGGACAAACTGGACCGCCAACTCAAAAAGCACAAAGAGAAGTTGCAAAGCCACCGCTGAATTATGACACTCGAAGCATTACTTTCCCCCCAACTCAGCTTTTGCCATCTGGCAGGGAGCAGCAAAAAGAAGTTACTGCTCAATATTGCCCAGGCGATCGCCGAGCAATATTCCCAACATGATGCCGATACCATCTTCAATCAGTTGATTGCCCGCGAGCGCCTCGGCTCCACCGGCATCGGGGAGGGTGTTGCCATACCACACTGTCGCCTGCCTGGTTGCAGCCAGCCAATTGGCGTGCTCTGCACCATCAAGCCTGCAGTAGATTTTGACGCTACAGATCGCCAACCTGTGGATTTACTGTTTGCCCTGCTGGTACCTGAAGATGCAGAGCAACAACACCTTGAGACACTTGCACAAATTGCCGCCCTGTTTTCCGATAACCGGATAAGGGATAAGTTAAGGCAGGCGAAAACCAGTGATGAACTCTACGCACTGGCCATAGACAGCGCCGCAGCCGCCTGAACTGAACGCTAAACTTCAGCCCAAGCAACCCATGCCCGGTGGAAACGGCGGTATGTGTGCACCACAAACCGCAAGTAAACAGTGATACATTGTTTCCAGTTTACAACGCCAGTGTGCCGACCTCACAAAGGGACTCTCTATGCGCTTGGTGATCATCAGCGGCCGTTCCGGCTCCGGTAAAAGCTCCGCTCTCCAGTTGCTGGAGGATGTGGGATTTAACTGCATTGATAATCTGCCGACCAGCCTGCTGCCCCAACTGGTCAAATGGGCTGGAGACCAGCCGCCACAGGAAAATACCCGTTTGGGCCTGGGCATTGATGCCCGTAACCTGTGGCAGGATATCAAACAGGCACCTCAGGTGATTGAATCCCTGCGAGCAAATGAAGTGCAATGCGATGTGATCTATCTGGATGCGCGCGAGCCGATACTGGTGCAACGTTTCAGTGAAACCCGCCGCAAACATCCCCTTAGCAATAACTGCACTCATCTGCTCGAAGCCCTCAATCAGGAGAGGGAACTGCTCTCCCCTATCGCAGCCATGGCAGATATGGTGATCGACACAAGCAGCCTGAGCCTGCACGAACTGCGTGAACTGGTTAAAAACCGGGTGGTGGGCAAACACTCCAATGGCATGGCCATTCTATTCCAGTCATTTGGCTTCAAGTACGGTGTACCGGTAGACGCGGACTTGGTATTCGATCTGCGCTGTCTTCCCAATCCCTATTGGGAGCCGGCCCTGAGAAAGAAAACCGGCAGGGACCCCGAGGTGATACAGTTTCTGCGCGCCCACCCAGAAACCGATAAGATGGAGGCCGACATCACCCAGTTCCTGCAGCGATGGCTGCCTTCCTACCAAAAAAGCAATCGAAGCTACACCTGCATCTCCATTGGCTGTACCGGCGGACGCCACCGCTCGGTGTACATGGTGGAACAATTGGCCAAAACCTTCTCACCGCAATTCGACAGCTTGCAGATCCGCCATCGCGAGCAACGGAGATAGCCATTCCATTGCGCGAAAGCCCCCTATGCATAAACAGCAACTCACCATTATCAACAAGCTCGGCTTACACGCTCGCGCAGCCAGCAAACTCGCACAAACTTCAGCGCGCTTTTCCTCCGATATCCAGGTGCATTGCCAAGGCAAATCCGTCAATGCCAAAAGTGTCATGGCGCTGATGCTACTGGCAGCGGGCAAGGGCACCGAGTTGACATTGGAAATTAACGGTCCCGATGAAGACGAAGCACTCAGCGCCATCTGCAACCTGATCTCGGATCGCTTTGGAGAAGCCGAGTAGACTGCAAAGACAGGCACCACTGGCTTGCGCCCCTCGAAGCACATAAAATCGCCGCAGCTTTATCCCGGCGGCTGCCGCCTTTCCAACCACTGCAGTAAGGATTCGTTGTGTCCAGCCCACCCCAAGCCGAAATCAAGTTCCGCGCCCAAAACCAGTTGAGCGCGCTGTTTGCCGCGCTCGATAGCGGCACAGGGCAGGAAGTCCGGCGCATGCTCAAAACTCTGACACCCCAGAGCATCGCACAACTGCTGGAAAGTTCCCCCCCCCGTATCCGCCAGGTTCTGTGGGGCCTTATCGACCGGGATATCGAAGGTGAGGTACTGCAGGAGCTCAGCGACGAGGTGCGCAGCCAGATCCTCAACACCATGGATACGGAGGAAATGGTGGAGATCATGGAGGGGTTGGATGCGGACGATATCGCTGACATCCTCCAGCAACTCCCCGAGCGCATCGTCGCAGAAGTGCTCTCATCCATGAGCGAGACGGACCGCCTGCGGGTGGAGAGTGTACTCGCCTACGATGAGAATACCGCCGGCGGCCTGATGGACACCAACACCATCTCGGTGCGCCCCAACCTGAGTCTGGATGTCGTCCTGCGCTACCTGCGCCGCCACGAACAACTCCCGGAATCCACTGACAGCCTGTTCGTCGTAAACCGCAAAGGGGAATATATCGGCCTGCTACCCCTGTCAAAACTGCTTACTACAGATCCTTCGGTCACGGTGCGCGAGGTGGTCAATACCGATGTGGAACCCATCCCCGCGGATATGCCCGATACCGAAGTTGCCCGACTGTTTGAGAAATACGACTGGATCACGGCTCCGGTGGTGGATGAAGAGAACCGCCTGCTGGGACGCATCACCATTGATGACGTGGTGGATGTGATTCGCGAGGACGCCGATCACTCGCTGATGAGTCTCGCCGGTCTAGATGAGGAGGAGGACACCTTTGCGCCCGTACGGCGCACCGCGCGCAGGCGCGCACTGTGGCTGGGTATCAATCTGCTTACTGCCCTCCTCGCCTCCTGGGTGATCAGCCTGTTTCAGAATACCCTGGAGAAGGTAGTGGCCCTGGCTGTACTGATGCCCATTGTCGCCAGTATGGGCGGCGTGGCCGGCAGCCAGACGCTCACCGTGGTCATCCGGGGCATGGCACTTGGGCAAATCGGAAAAAGCAACTTGAACTGGCTGCTCTCCCGGGAATTGGGTTCGGCTGCCCTGAATGCCCTTCTCTGGTCTCTGGTGATTGGACTGATCGCCGCTCTGTGGTTTGGCGACCTACACATCGCCCTGATCATTGTCGCGGCGATGGTGATCAATCTGATCACAGCGGCTCTGGCCGGAGCCATACTTCCAGTAGTATTGCGCGCCATACATATTGACCCCGCCCTGGCCGGTGGCGTGGCACTCACAACGGTGACAGACGTTGTGGGTTTTATGTCCTTCCTCGGGCTCGCCACCTGGTACTTTGGCTAAATGGGCAAAAACAGCCTGTGACGGAGCACCGCTACAGGCCTAGCAGAGTCGGGATAGCCTTCCAACACACGGAGTCCACAATGACCGGGTACAACGACCTGTCGAAGAGCAAAACCCAGCTCAAAAAGGAAATGCACGAGCTGCAGCAGCTGGGACAACAGTTGACTGAACTCTCCAAAGCCCGCCTGGCCGAAGTGCCGATGAGTAACACTCTGCGGGAAGCAATCATGACCTGTGCTCGCATCAAATCCAATGAAGCCCGCCGCCGCCAGATGCAATACATCGGAAAATTAATGCGCAGTGTTGATCACGAGGCCATAAGTGCTGCTTTGGAGAGGTTCAAGGAGCTTGACCGTCGGCACCTGCCCTTCGATACAATGGCCGAGGACTGGCGCAATCGCCTCCTGAAAGAGAGCACCGATGCTCAGGGGGACTTTTTTAATCAGTACCCAGAAGTAAACCACCAGCAATTGCGCCAACTGGTGCGCAACGCCAGTCGGGAAATGAAAAACAGCCTGCCCCCCTCCAACCAGCGCAAGTTGTTTCGCTATCTGCGGGATTTCTTTTCGCGAAAAGCCCAGGACAAGTCGGGGCAGGGTCAACGGGATAATCGGGACTAAGTCGACACTGGCTTTTACGGAAAGTAGACGACATTAGGTCGAACCAGGCAACGCCTGCCGACCAGTCCCACAGACAATCGACACTACGGCTTTTTTTCCATGGCCGGCTCGAAATCCAGTGCCAGGGAGTTCAGGCAGTAACGCAGATTGGTCGGTGCGGGTCCATCCTTAAAGACATGTCCCAGGTGCTCACCACATTTGGACAACACTTCGGTACGCCTCAAGCCCCAGCTAAAATCATCTTTCAGGACAATATTTTCCGGGTAGGCCACATCCCAGAAACTGGGCCAGCCTGTACCGGATTTATACTTTTGCGCCGAACTGAACACCGGCAGGCGACAACCTGCAGTGACATACACCCCCTCTTCATTGTTGTAAAGTAACTTGCCACTATAAGCCCGCTCTGTATCCTTCTCCCAAAGCACCTTGTACCGGTCTTCCGGCAAAAGTTGCTTCCAGACCGATTTTGGTATCTGCTCCAAGTCTTTGCCCTCGCTGATACGCACCTTGGCTTCATCCACTGTCATGGTCTGGGTTTGCCGCTCATCAGCCTCGGAACAGGCTGAAACCGCCAGAACTGCAACCAGCAGCGGACCAAGTACACGGGACTTCTCCATCGTGGAAACTCCTCTCTTCAGTGTTTAGCCATTACCCTAGAGTTAGAGTGTGGCAGATGGTGCCAGTTCAGTGAAAATACTGGCAGCCCATATCGGCGGGGATTTCCCTGGCTGTACCCCCAGTGGAGGCATACGGCAGTGTCCCTGTTGACTGCAGGTTGGGGCAACCCGTTGAAAGTATAAAAACCCCAGCCAACCGCGCCAGGCATGCAAGAGCAGCTATGCGCCCAGTTATGGAAAACGCAACGGATTACCGGGTTAACCGTCTTGGTGCAATTACCGGCCGCCGGTGCCCGCTTGCTCCCCTGGTGGTGGATTCTGCTGCTGCCCGGAGATCACGCCCTCACGCTTGGCACCATCACCATCAAAGAGCCTGTCATAACGGATTTGCGGCTCGGCCCAGTCGCCGCTGATACGATAACTGACACTGGCCATTTTATTTACCTGCTTCTTAAAAGCCTTACTGATCAGGTAAACTCCCGCAGCGGCGGGAAGATTGCCGGCCAACGCGGCGACCAGGGCGAGATTGTTGCCCACTGGCAGCGTTGCCACCAGAGTGAGATCCAGATCCTCTTTCAGCAAGTTGACCCTGCCCGCCATCTGCAGTTCACTGGTGGGTCCCTCCACCTGAATCGGCACTGCGATCAACAGTTGGCCATCTCCCTCGAACACCACTTCACCGCGAACCCGGTCAAAGGCCATGCCACTTTTATACAGATCGGAGAAATCCAGTCGCAAACGGCGCGCCCAGGTGTCAAAGTTAAACAGGGATAACAAACGCAACACCGTGGAGCCCGCTGTGCCTGTGGAACGCAGGAAACGGCCATCCCTGATGTCAATTTTTAAAGTCCCTGAGAGCAGACTGCCCTTCACCTGCACCGGTGAACCATCCCAGCGCAAGGCGGTATCGAAGCTGGCGGATTTACTTTCAATCAGGGGCTGGTGTCCCATGGAGCGCTGGATATCGGCGAGGTCATCGGCAACCAGGCGACCGATAAACTGGGAGGCACTGTTGCCCTCGACATCGCGCATCCACATCAGCTGAGCCCCGAGGCGTGCCTCCCCGGTACCACGTCCTTCCAGGCGCAAGCCGCGCACTGCTCCGCGGATATCGCTCAATACGAGGCGGTCCGATGAGGGCCGCACGCGAAAGGACCAGCGCCCCAGCGCCTCGTCACCCAGTTGCAGGTTCTCTGCACTGAAGTCGATGGCGGGCAAACTTTCAAAATCAAAATCTGCCCAGGGATCTTCTCTCTGTTCAAGGAAGGGGTGCGGGACAGGTGTATTGTTGGACAATTCCTCTCCCTGCTTCGGGGCTGGTAGACGCAAATGGGCCAACTGCAATCGCAGCGGCACCTCCTTATCCAGCACCCCGGCAATATTGCCCGCCGCCATTTCACTGTCAAAATCCAGCTGCCATTTGGTGCCGACACTTTGCCCGGTGATATGGATATGTTCAATATCAACCGCGCCCAGCTGCAGGCGGTCGGTGCTGAGATCAAGGCTAACCGGCAGCGATGTGGGTGCAGTTTTTACAATGGAACCACCGTCACGATCGGCACATTCCGGGCTCTGGTCAGATATACAGTTTTTACTCACTTCCCCAGTTAGACTAGATGGAGCATCCCCCTCCTTGAAATAGACATCCAACTGCTTTTGCCAGCGCGGCAAATCGATACTGGATATGTCTCCAGTGATCGCCAGCCCCCGCTGCGCGGGTAATTTTGCCTCGGCATTCAAAGCGATAGCCGCGCGGTCCAGAACACCCTCTACCAACCAGAACTGCCCCTGCAGGTGCTCACCATAATCCAGGTGAAACAGGCTGCCCTGCGTGCCAATCGGTGCGCGCAGTACGAAATTTGTTTCGCTCTGGGCCGCTTTTCCCAGCGGCTGCGGCAGGTTAACCGCCACACCGGCCAAATTGGATGTCAGCTCGAAAATCGCAGCATAGGGCGCTCCCTTTTCTTTAGCGGGAATAGTGACCAATGCCTGGTAATCCAGAACACCATCCAGCCAATCAAGCTCCGGCCGCCTGCCCCAGGCGGCGATAGACTCAGCGGTAGCACTACCATCCACAACAATCTGGGTATCGCGTAAATTCCCCTCGCCAAAATGGCGGATATGCGCGGCGATCGGCCGCCCCCAGAGTTTGCCGTCCAACCGTGTTCCAGCAAGCCCGTTACCGCTGTCGTAGACGATATCCCCGTGCAAGGCTCTGGCGTGCAATCGCAGGTCTTGCAACAGCAGCTCCCCATGGTGCAATTGCAGTTCAACCCGCTGGCTGGGAGACAGGGCACCACCTCCAAGGGGCTGGGACAGGCTGATCCCCCCCTGGATATCACCCCTCATTTGCCAATCATCAAAGGCACTGCCCAATTGTTGGCGCAGTGGCGATTCCTGCAGCAGGCGCAAACCATCGGCAGCAGGGCCTGATAATTGGGCTTTCACGTCCAACTGGGAACCTTTGCCCGGTAGTGGTGTGACCCCTACAAGAATGTCACTGGCATCGATATCCCACAGTGCGGCCCGATTGGCATTGACCAGTACAGTACCGTCATTGACCAGTAGGCGGCCCTCTACGTCCCTGGCAGAGGGCCAGTCGTCAGCATATTTCAGGCTGCCATCGGCAAAATCTGCCACCAATTGCACAGTCTGGCGCTTGTTATGGGCCCCCAGTGCCCTCAGGGCATCACTTTTGCCCTGTTTTGAATAGCTGCTGCCGCGGTAGATAAATGCGGCGCTCTCCACGCGTCCGGGATTGTTCGTACCCAAGCCCTTATTTAACCAGCTGCGCAGATCCCCACTGACCGTCTTGGGCACCAACAGTTTCTGTGCCGAGGCCGGCGCATCGCGCAGCGACAAAGCCAAGACAAAATCCGTTGCGCGACTTTGTGCCTGAAAAGGCAATGCCAGCAAAAACTGCCCCTTGACCTCACCCAGGGCACTGTCCAGCTGCAGAGGCCCCGAAAGCACGCTGACCTCATTCGCTTCCTTTTCCACGGCCCAAGCCACGGTACCGCTGGCCCGCTCGAAAGAGAAAGCCTTGGCGTACAAAGTGGGAAAATCGACCCCCAGCGCGGTACCATCCAACTCCACCCGACCATCAGCGCCATTGAGTTCCAGATAGCCACTCAGGTCAGACACTGCGGGGGCACCCCGGAATGCCCGGGTGCTGATATCTCGCAGGTTAGCGATCAGGCGGATACCCCCCCCCTCCGTATTCTGCAGTAGTTGCACCCGGTGCAGCTGGCCACTGGGCTCCAGAGCACGCAGCCAGTCATCGGCCACGCCATCCAGAAGTTCCAACCGCTTGACGATTTCGCGCCAGCCTCCCAGTTCAATCACATCCGCCGCCAGGGCCAGCCCGTGCCGGTCACTACTCACCTGCAGGTTGAGTGGCGGCATCTGCAGGTTCTGCCACCCGATCTGTATATCCTGCAGGGTCAACTGCCAGAGTTCGCCGGGCAGCCAGCGCCCGGATATATCCCCGGAAAAGGCCCGCAGTGGAGCCATAATCCGGTCGCTATCGGTTGCAGTACCCTGTTTCGTTCCCAGGGCTTTTTCCAGGTTCTCCACCTGGGCAAGATCCACGCGCCCCAACAGACGATACCCATTATCAGCATCTTTCTGCAGCCACAGGCGCCCGTCCGCCCACTTGCGGCCGCGCCAGTGGAAGCGATCCGGCAATGGTGTGAGTTCATGCAAAAGTGTGACGATATCGTCATCAATCAGCAGCTCATTCAACTGCAAGTAACCGCGCAGAGAGAAATGTCTTTTCTCTCGGGGATTACCGCGCCCCTCAAGAACCAACCGCAATGTCTCCGAATCAACCCGCTTGTGCTCGCCCTCGCGGGAGATAAAGGCGCGGGCGATAAGGCGGCGGAAGTCACCCCGATGCTCCAGCTGGATCTGGGGCAGGCTGATCTCGGCCAATTGGCTGTCCGGGAGTTGTACGGTGATCGCCGCATCGCGTATCTGGATTTTGGGGCTGAGTTGAAAAATACGTGCAGGGTCCGCGGCACTCGGGCCTGTTGTGAGGTCGCCACCGGACTTTAGGGAAATGCCCGGGAAACCGTCGAGTCGCCATTCCCCCTGTTTATCGCGAATAAGACCAGCCGCAAAAGTATGTATTTGCAGATCCTTCCATACCAGCTCCCGGTTCCACAAAGTGGCAAGCAAATCCAATTGAAAGAGACCGCGCTCCATACGCAGTTCTCCATTGCTGCCGAGGCGCAACCCATCCAATTGCAATGCGACTTCCAGGGCCTCCCAGCGCAGAGAGATACGTTCCATCTGCACCGGCACACCCAGACGATTGGAAAGCCAGTGACTGATTTGCGGCCGGTAGTTCTCCACCTGGGGGGACAACAGACGTCCGGTTTGCACAGTGATTGCCAGAACGATTACCAGGCTGACTATCAGAAGCCAGAACTTTCTCGCGAGCCAGCGCACCACAACCATCAGCAATGCCTCCCCAGCACCGGGCAGCGGCAAGCCCCTGCACCCTTGGTGTAGCGCAACGAAAGCACGCGCAGACGAAGGCTAGACGAGCACAATATCGTACTGCTCCTGGTTGTAGATGGGTTCAACCTGAAACTGTATGGGGCGGCTGATAAATTCTTCCAGATCGGCGACATTGGCCGATTCCTCATCCAGTAACAGGTCGATAACCACTTGGCTTGCCAGCACCATGATCTTTTCGCTGTCGTAAGCTCTCGCCTCGCGGATAATCTCCCGGAATATCTCGAAACATACCGTTTCCGCACTTTTCAACGTACCGCGGCCCTTACAAACGGGGCAGGGCTCACACAGTATCTGGCCCAGGGATTCCCGCGTCCGCTTGCGGGTCATTTCGACCAGCCCCAGTTCGGAAACACCGGTGATACTGGATTTCGCATGATCCCGCTCCAGCGTCTTCTCAAGTGTCCGCAATACCTGGCGCTGGTGCTCGGCATCTTTCATATCGATAAAATCGATAATAATGATCCCCCCCAGGTTGCGCAGGCGCAACTGGCGGGCGATCGCAGTAGCGGCTTCCAGATTGGTCTTGAAGATTGTCTCTTCCAGATTGCGGTGACCGACAAATGCGCCCGTATTGACGTCGATAGTGCTCATCGCTTCTGTCTGTTCGATGATCAGGTAACCGCCGGACTTCAAAGTCACTGTATTTTGCAGTGCCCGCCCTATCTCCTCCTCTACACCGTACAGGTCAAACAGGGGACGCTCGCCGGGATAGTGCTCCAAGCGGCCCGCAATTTCCGGCGCATACTTGCCGGCAAACTCCGCCGCTCGACCGTGGGCCTCGCGGGAGTCTATGCGGATCTTTTCTGTGTAAGGGCGCGCAAGATCGCGCAGCGCGCGCATAGACAACGGCAGGTCCTCGTAGATGACCGACGGTACCGGCCGCACCTTGATATTCTGCTCCAATTCCGCCCACAGTTTGTAGAGAAACGGGATATCCCGCAGCAGCTCTTCCCCGCTCACCCCTTCGGCCACCGTGCGTACAATAAAACCACCATCCGCTGAGAGCCCATCCTGGGCAAGCTGGGATGAGGCCGCCTCAACCAACTGGCGCAACCGTTCGCGCTCATCTTCCCCCTCAATTCGGTTGGAAATCCCGATATGGCGGGTTTGCGGCATATATACGAGGTAACGTGCGGATACCGACAGATGGGTGGTAAGTCGTGCACCTTTGCTACTGATTGGGTCCTTGACCACCTGTATGACCAGAGGCTGGCCCTCGCGCACCAGTGCGCGAATATCTGCCACCTCCGAGTCACGCGCTTCCATCCCCTCGTCATCCAGCGGCGCAATATCCGAGGCGTGGATAAACCCGGCGCGCTCCAAGCCAATGTCCACGAAGGCTGCTTGCATACCCGGCAGTACACGGATCACCTTGCCCTTATAAATATTGCCAACAATACCTCGGCGCGCACTGCGCTCCAGGTACACTTCTTGCAAAACACCGTTCTCCACCACCGCAACGCGGGTTTCTGTGGGCGCGACATTAATCAACAGTTCCTCACTCAAAGCCGGGTCCCCTGCCAGTAGGGAATCCCGGCGTGCTCCAGCATGGGGACCAGGGCTTCCAGCGGCAGGCCAACCACATTGCTGTAACTGCCACTAATGGATTCCACCAGCGCAGCACCCATTCCCTGAATGCCATACCCACCGGCCTTGTCCACAGGTTCACCGGTGCGCCAGTAAGCTTGGATCTGCACTCTGGACAGGTGCCGAAAGCGCACCCGTGTCTCCACCAGGCGGCTGAACTGTCTCCTTTTACTGCGCAGGCAAATGGCACTCAAGGTGGAGTGTTCAACCCCCGACAGAGCCAGCATCATGGATTCAAAATTACTGTAATCCCGGGGCTTCTCCAACACGGTCTCCCCGGCAAGCACCACCGTGTCGACGCCCAGGGCCCAGAGTTCTGGAGGGGTCGAAGCCGCCAGCAGGCCAGCCTCGGCTTTATCATGGGCCAGGCGCTGAATATAGTCCTGGGGACTCTCTGTGCGCTGCCGCTGCTCCGCTACCGAGGGGATAAATTGAGAAAACGGAACCCCAATCTGGGTGAGCAATTGTGCCCGGCGCGGTGATCCCGAGGCGAGAAGTAGACGGTTTGCGGTGCTAGTATTCGTCACTCTACTGCATATTCCCTGTGGGCCAGCGGCTGATTATAGCGGAAGTGTTTAAATTTTGATCGAAATTTTACTCTGCTTTACAGCTGACTTTTTGGTCAGCGAATACCCAGACGCCTGGACATGCCCCGCAACAGTGGTGCTACCCAGGGCCAGAGTAGTGCTGTGGTGAGCGCTGGCCAGAGAAAGGTCAATCCCGGCACCGTTTTCCCTTCCAAACCATGCACCCAATTGCCCACAACTTGATTGATACCAACCAGTACAAAGACCCACAGCAATTGTTGCAGTGGATTAAAGGCCCTGGTGCGCTGGTAGGTCAACAGGCTGAAATAGGCCAGTACTGCCAGGGCCAGGGCGTGAGTACCAAAACTGGCCCCTGTGGCCAAGTCTTCAAGGATACCCACCATCCAGGCAAAGCCCACACCCAGGGCCTGGGGTAGCTGGGTAATCCAGAAAATGACCAGCAGGGCGGGAAAAGCCGGCCGGAACCAGAGCCATTGCTGCGGCAGGGGCATCACAGTAAGCAGCAGCGACAAAAAAATGGTGGCGGCGACAAACCAACGATTATTCGCCTGCAAGACCCTGCCCCTTGTCACCAATGACGGCCAGTACAAAACGGCTGCGATTCATGCGTCCGCGCGGCAGCACTTCCGCCTCGGCAAAGGGCCGGCCGGGGTCCCGCGTTACTGAAATCACCTCACCCACCGGGTAACCCGCAGGAAAGCGGCCACCAAGGCCGGAGCTGAGCAGGAGATCCCCCTCGCGGATGTCGCTGGTCGTGGCCAGGTGGCGCAGCTTGAGATGGTAGAGATCCCCCGTGCCCTCCGCTACAGAGCGCATACTGTTACGCAGCAGCTGCACGGGAATGGCGTGGCTGGCATCTGTGATCAGAAGAACCCGGGAGAATGCATCCCCCGCCTCAATCACCTGCCCGAGCAGACCGCTGGCGTCCATAACCGGTGTACCCACATCGAGGCCATCATCCCGGCCTTTGTCAATCAGCAGCACATGCTCGAGCGGGTCGGGAGAAATGCCGATCACCTGGGCCACCAAAACCCGGTCGTCGACCATTTCCGCTGCATTCATCAATTCCTTAAGCTGGGTATTCTCCGCCTTCACCGCCGCCAGCAGTTGGCTGCGCTGTTCCAGCAATAGCACCTGACGCTTGAGGCGGCTGTTTTCTTCCAGCAGCTCTTCCCGGGAGCGAAGCTGTTCACCTGCCCATTCACCCACACGCTCCGGTGCACCGGTGAGCCAGTACATTGGCGCAACAAACCCAAAGAGACGCTCACGGGTGGACTGGAGCCAATTCGTATAGTGATCCGCTGCAATGAGTACCACCGCCAGCAAGCCCAGTAGCAGCAGGCGAAACTCAGGGGAGGGGCCGCGGGTAAACAGCGGTTTCAAAAGCAGCTCCCTTTGTACAGGTCAATGAAAATTGGTGTCACCATAGACCGGATGTCGTTCAAACTGTGTCACTGGCCACCGGCAGCTATGCAGAGCGTTTAAAGTGACATCAGATTTATCAGTTCGACATTAGATACAGACGGCTCCGATCCAGCATATCCAGCGCCTTGCCACCGCCGCGGGCCACACAGGTGAGCGGGTCGTCGGCAACAATCACCGGCAGACCGGACTCTTCCATTAGCAGGCGATCCAGATCGCGCAATAGGGCACCGCCACCGGTCAGTACCATACCCCGCTCAGCGATATCGGAGGCCAGTTCCGGAGGAGACTGCTCAAGGGCACTTTTCACCGCCTGCACGATGCCGGTGAGAGGCTCCTGCAGGGCTTCGAGAATTTCATCGGAATTCAGGGTAAAGCTGCGTGGCACCCCTTCGGCCAGGTTGCGTCCGCGCACATCGATTTCGCGCACTTCACTGCCCGCATAAGCACAACCGATCTCCTCTTTGATCCGCTCTGCAGTGGCATCACCGATTACACTGCCGTAGTTGCGGCGCACATAATTCACGATGGCCTCATCGAAACGGTCACCGCCGATGCGGACCGAATCTGAGTAGACGACGCCATTGAGCGAGATAATCGCGATCTCAGTGGTGCCACCGCCGATATCCACCACCATTGAACCGCTGGCTTCTTCCACATTCAAACCGGCACCTATCGCCGCCGCCATGGGCTCCTCAATCAGGGACACTTCCCGGGCACCGGCACCCAGGGCGGATTCACGGATCGCGCGACGTTCCACTTCAGTAGACTGGCAGGGCACGCACACCAGTACCCGCGGGCTCGGGCGCATCCAACTGTTTTCATGCACTTTCTTGATAAAATGCTGCAACATTTTTTCCGTAACCTGAAAATCGGCGATGACGCCATCCTTCAAGGGGCGGATTGCGGAGATATTACCGGGAGTACGGCCCAGCATTCGCTTGGCTTCAACACCCACGGCCTCAACGATTTTCTGGCCATTGTAATGACGGATAGCGACAACGGAGGGCTCGTCGAGTACAACGCCGCGATCGCGAACGTAAATCAACGTATTGGCGGTCCCCAGGTCGATGGAGAGATCACTGGAAAACATACCCCGCAAACGTTTAAACATGGAATTCGATTACCTTGTAGTCTTAGTCAGCCCCCGGGCCGGGCACGGCAAATGCGGCTAATTTTATGGCTGGAAATTTTAGTTAGTCTACCTGAATAAATCTGAGTTCCGAGCCGCATTTCAGGCCGGGATTTACACAACTGACCGGAATCTCCCACCGCCCGGCGGGATTCGGCAAACTCTAACAACCGCACCGACTCAGAGCAAGGCTGAAGCCGGGCCAATCGATGACAACCGGCCATGGGCACCGCAGTCGATGAGAATGACGGCTCATTGTGCTAAATTGACCGGCCCTGCCCGAAGTCCGGCGCAACGGTCTTCGATTCGCAACCCAACAGGAGGAGCTTCATCGCCATGGCTGTGGATACGCAAACCGTAGAGAAGCTGGCGGAACTGGCCCGCATTGACATATCCGAAGAAACCCTGGAAGAGGTCAGCCACCGTCTCGGCGAGGTCCTGCAACTGGTGGATCAGTTACAGGCAGTCAATACCGACGGCATCGCACCCATGGCACATCCTCTGGAAGAGGAACAAACGCTGCGCATTGACGCCGTGACGGAATCCGACAGGCGCAAAGAGTTTCTCGCCCTGGCGCCGCAGACAGAGGAGGGTCTGTATCTGGTGCCCAAAGTGATCGATTGAATGGGTTTTATCAACAAACTCCGCCCGACAATCCCCAGTCCCCGGTTTGTTTAGAGTCTAAAAGGAATACTATGCATCAGCTCACTATCGCCGAGATCATCCTCGGACTGCGGAGAAAGGTGTTTTCCAGTACCGAACTTACCCGCCATTTACTCGACCGCATTCAGCAGCTGGACAGTGGATTCAACAGTTTTATCACGGTGACCGAAGAGCGGGCCCTGACCCAGGCCAAAGCTGCCGACCAGCGCCTGGCCGGCGGGGAAGCACCGGCGCTGTGTGGCATACCCATCGCCCACAAGGATATTATCTGCACCAGCGGCGTGCGCACCAGTTGCGCTTCTAAAATGCTGGATAATTTTGTGCCCCCCTACGATGCCACCATTGTCGAAAAGTTGAATGCGGCAGGCGCGGTCACCCTGGGGAAAACCAATATGGATGAGTTCGCCATGGGCTCCTCCAGTGAAAGCAGCTACTACGGCCCGGTAAAAAACCCCTGGAACACCAGCTGTGTCCCCGGCGGCTCCTCCGGGGGTTCTGCCGCGGCTGTGGCGGCTCTGCTGGTACCAGGTTCTACCGCAACCGACACCGGCGGCTCTATCCGCCAGCCGGCCGCCCTGACCAATACCACCGGCCTGAAGCCCACCTACGGACGCGTTTCACGCTGGGGTATTGTAGCCTATGCCTCCAGCCTGGATCAGGCCGGACCCATTGCGCGCACCGCCGAGGATGCAGCCTACCTCCTCTCCGCCATGGCCGGTTACGACCCCAGGGATTCCACCAGCCTGAATCGACCACAAAGCGACTTTGGCAAAGGTCTGAATAATGCCCTTACCGGGCTCAAGATCGGCATTCCCACCGAGTACTTTGGGGAGGGACTAAACCCCCGCACCGCTGCCTGCATACAGGAAGCCCTCCGGGAGTACGAGCGGCTCGGGGCACAATTGCTGGACATCAGCCTGCCCCACAGCAAGCTGGCGATTCCCGCTTACTATGTGATCGCGCCGGCAGAAGCCTCCGCCAACCTGTCCCGTTTCGACGGGGTACGCTACGGATATCGTTGCCAGACTCCTGAGGATTTGCGCGACCTGTACAGACGCTCCCGCGGCGAGGGCTTCGGCGAGGAGGTGCAACGCCGCATTCTGGTCGGCACCTATGCGCTGTCCGCGGGCTATTACGATGCCTATTACAACAAGGCTCAACAGGTGCGCCGCCTGATCAAACAGGACTTTGCCAGCGCTTTCGAGCAAGTAGATGTGATTATGGGACCCACTACGCCCGCCCCGGCTTTTAAACTGGGTGCCAAAAGTGCCGACCCCGTGGCTATGTATCTGGAAGATATCTACACCATCGCCACCAACCTGGCGGGGCTGCCAGGTATGTCCATCCCCTGCGGATTGGTTGACAATTTGCCTGTAGGCCTGCAAATCATAGGCAACTACCTGGATGAGGCGCGCATGCTCAATATCGCTCACCGCTATCAGCAGGCCACCAACTGGCACACTGCCAGCGCTATCGCTGTATAAGGAAAGGAGTCTTCATCGTGGAATGGGAAATTGTGATCGGGCTGGAAGTACACGTCCAGCTATCCACCAAGTCGAAACTCTTCTCCGGTGCCAGCACCCGCTTCGGTTCAGAGCCCAATACCCAGGCCTGTGCCGTCGACCTGGCCATGCCGGGTACCCTGCCGGTGCCCAATGAAGAGGCCTTCCGCTACGCGGTCATGTTCGGCCTGGCCATGCAGGCACGCATCGGCAAACGCTCCGTTTTTGAGCGCAAAAACTATTTCTATCCGGATCTGCCCAAAGGTTACCAGACCACCCAGCTGAATCAGCCCATCGTGGGTGCCGGTGAAGTGGAAATCTATCTTGCAGACGGCGGCAACAAAACCGTGCGTCTCCACCACGCCCATCTGGAGGAGGATGCCGGCAAATCTCTGCACGAAGACTTCCACGGCATGACTGGTATCGATCTCAATCGCGCCGGCACGCCTCTGATTGAAATCGTCTCGGAACCCGATATGCGCAGTGCAACCGAAGCGGTTGCCTTTTTGAAAAAAATCCACTCTGTTGTAACCTATCTGGGCATTTCCGACGGAGATATGTCCCAGGGCTCCATGCGTTGCGACGCCAACGTCTCATTGCGGCCAAAAGGCGAAACTGAGTTGGGCACACGCACGGAATTGAAAAACATCAACTCCTTCCGTTTCGTTGAACGCGCCATCAGGGCGGAGGCTGAGCGCCAGATTGATATTCTGGAGGACGGTGGCAATATCGTGCAGGAAACCCGCCTCTACGACGTCGACAAAGATGAAACACGCTCACTGCGCAGCAAGGAAGTGGCCAATGACTACCGCTATTTCCCCTGCCCTGATTTACTCCCGGTTATACTCAGTGACGACTATATCGAACAACTCCGCGTCCAGCTCCCCGAGTTACCTGACGCCAAGGCCGCGCGCTTCCAGTCCGAGTACTCACTCTCCACCTACGATGCCAACCTGCTCACTCAGGAGCGCGCCACTGCCGATTATTTCGAAACCGTCAGCAGGGCTTGCAATGCGCCCAAACTGGCAGCCAACTGGATTACCGGAGAGATAAGCGCGTTGCTGAAGCGCCAGGAGATCACCATCTCCCAATCGCCGGTTTCCCCACAACAACTGGCCAGCCTCATTGTGCGTATCAAGGACAATACCCTTTCCAGCAAGATTGCAAAGCGAGTCTTTGAAGCTATGACAAAGAGCGCGGACATGGCCGATGAGATCATCCAGAAACATGGCTACACACAGGTATCCGACAGCCGTGCGCTCGAGAAAATGGTGGATGAGGTGATCGCAACCAACAGCACGCAGGTGGAAAACTACCGCAAGGCGGACGAAGCCAAACGGCCAAAAATGATGGGCTATTTTGTTGGTCGGATCATGAAAGCTTCCAGTGGGCAGGCCAATCCGCAAATGCTCAACAAGATTCTCAAGGAAAAGCTCGATGCCCTGCTTTGAGCGCCGATAGCAGAAACCCTGCTGGTTGGCTGGCCAGAACTACCGCATATCATATTGCATGAAATAAGGATTGGATTTTGAACCTTAAAAAAGACAAGCAAAAGGTCCTAGGGGAACTCTTTGATGAGAAACGCATCGCCGGTTTCCTGGTTGGCGAGGCACCTGAAGGCATTAACCGGGATTACCATCTTCTAGAGCGCGCTTATCGGAGTATGCGGGTAGAGAACTTCGCCACTTTTGTACAGCTTTTTCAAGCCCAGGGGCTGGACCTGGACTGTCCGGGCCCGGATGGCAAAACCCTGTTGGCCCGCATCAATGAGCACCGTCTGGGTGGCGGCTACAGCGAAATCCTGAAAGCCGCCGGCGCCCGCTCCTGACAGCTGGCAAGAGGTAACAGTATGACTTCCAACCCTGTACACGGTATCGACGCCTTGCTGCGCGGTGCTCACCTTATCACCCGCCGTGAGCTGCGACCCTTTATTCTGGTGCCACTGCTGATCAACCTTGTTTTGTTTATTGTCATCAGCGCCATTATGATCTCGCAACTCGGCGGCCTCACCGACTATCTTGGCAGCCTGCTCACCCACACACCGGTTGACACCGAAAATATGTCCTGGTGGGAAACAATCATGGCCAAGGGCGCCGCCTGGGCAGCCAGTGTGTTTCGCTGGCTCGCCTGGACCATTGCCCTGCTGGTACTGTTCTTGTTTCTGCTTGTATACGGCTACCTGTTTGGCATTATCACAAATATCATCGCCGCTCCATTTAACGGCCTGCTCGCGGAAAAAGTGGAGGCGCTGCTGACTGGCAAGGCGCCGCCGACCGAACCCCTGCTGAGTATGGTTTGGCGCACACTCGGGCGGGAATTGCGCAAGCTGGGATATTTTATTGCCTGGGGTCTGGTTATTTTCCTGATCGCCACCGTCACCAGTTGGACCATCATTCTTCCCGCAGTACTCACCGCGCTTTGGGGCGCATGGTGCATGGCGATACAATATGTGGATTACCCACTGGACAATCACCAGCGCCCCTTCTATGAATTAAAAAGCGTGCTGCGGCGCCGCAAACTCACCAGCCTCGCGTTTGGCGGAACCGTCATGCTTGCCAAGATGGTTCCGATTTTAAATATTTTCGTGATGCCTGCCGCTGTAGCGGGCGGTACCGCGCTGTGGATTGAGCGCTTGCGCAAGGAGGGAGACCCTGGTACAAAAACGCATTCTGCCATACAACCCCACTAGGGATTGGTGGAAATACATGCTGCCCGCTAGACGCTGCGCGCCACACAAACCCGTGGCAGAACCCCCGTTCCGCCGCGCTCAGTCATCTCCGCTGTAGCCAATACCTCCTCGGCCAGCTAAATTGTTGTACGCTGCCATGAATATTTTAATGATCAGCAATACATTCCCGCCCTCTATCGGTGGAGTTCAGACACATGTACTCGAACTTTCCAAAGCACTGGTCAAGATCGGTCATCACGTCCAGGTACTGACCCGAAAACCAGACGGTAACATACCCCTTCGTGACCATTTTGACGGAGTGAGCGTAGAGCGTCTCACATTACCCAACAGCCATTTACTGTATGACTGGCTGCTCCGAAGGCGTATTCGGCAAACAGTCCGCGCACACCAGATAGATATCATTCACGTACACGGAATGCGCCCCTTGAATGCCTGCAGGGGATTATCCATCCCGGTAATATTTACCAACCACACCTCTTCATTTATCAAGAGGGCACAGGGAGGGGAGAAAACCCGCAGGAAAATGCTGAGACAGCTGGAGGTCGCCTCAGCGACACTGGCTGTCAGTGAGATCCTGATCGAAAAAACCAAGGAAACCGGCTACCAAAAGCCTATCCTTTTCACTGGCAATGGTGTTGACACCTCCGTCTTCCATCCAGGTGAATCGTCTTTAAGAACTAGACTGGCTATTCCCGAGAGTGCCTACATAATCGCTATCGGCTGCCGGCTCGAACCAGTGAAAGGGGTACGCTTCCTTGCCCAGGCTGTTGCCGCCATCGACGATTCCCGTTTGCATCTAGTCATCGCCGGCGAGGGCAGTGAATCCGCCGGGATCAGAGACATCTTAAAAAATAAAATAAAGTCCGGACATGCTCACTTTTTAGGAAATGTCAGCCACCGGGAAATGTCCGATATCTATAGGGGGGCAGACGCCTCTTCACTCCCTTCTTTTATGGAGGGAATGAGTATTGCCGGGCTCGAAGCCATGGCGTCGGGATTGCCGCTTATCGCGTCTGACGTTGGCGGCACACCTTACATTGTTCAAGATGGCGTCACCGGGATATTAACCAGGCCCGGGTCATCAGAGGGCCTAACAAATGCAATTCTGAGACTTTTGCACAACCGTGAACTCAGCAGGGATATGGGAAGTTGTGGACTCAAGACCGTAAGAGAACAATTTACCTGGGAAAAAATTGCCCAGCAAACTCTCACTATTTACACAAGGACATTGGTCGCATAGCAATTCGACCCTCTACGATGCCGGGAAAGATCTATCTGCGAAAAAACAGCGGCAGGATGATTATCCCTTCCCCCACCCGCTTTCCAGGCCCACCAATGATGCACTGCAAACACTCAACACAGGCTTTCCACTTGTGTTTCCAGCCATGGACCTGAGTCAAATCCGTGTAAAATCTATCTCCCGGAGCGCTTTCTTCCCTTGATCAGCCGGTACCATGGTTTCCGCACCTGGGCGATATGTGCTGTGGGGGTCAGGCACTGTGCCAAGCCCTCAAGCTCCCCTGCCAGTGCGGCATCTATTACTCCCTCCATCAACAGTGTCCTGATCCGGCCAATAAGCAGTGTGTCCCGCAGCCCCTCCGGCGCCTGCAACCCAGCAGCAAACAGTTCGGGAACCCAGGCAGCCAGATCCTGTAAGCACAGGCGGTCATTACCCCGCTCAGGGTAACTGCTGAAATCGCCGTTAAATGCCAGGCCGGAACCATGTTGCAGGTAGTGGTCATTGAGCAGTTGATTGGATTGTTTAAACTGCATAAAAAAATCCACTGCAGCACTGCGAGAAGGTTTCAACACCGTCTTGTCACTGACCATTACCGGCTTGAGTTTTTTAATCTCAGATTCCGCCACCCCCAATTCAAGCAGCTTGTGGGTCAAGAGGAACTGTTTACGGCCTATACCCTCATTCACCCGGCAGGGGGGAATGACCAGATCCCGCCCTAGAAACATCGAGAAGTCACTGATAATATCCCCACCCCTAAGCGTCTCACTGGAGAACTCCCTGATCGTAAGTGATGTTCTACCAAAAACCCTTTCCCACAGTTGCAGTTTGGCAAAATAATCATAATAAATTTTAATATTTTCATCTAACCGGGGAAAAGCACCTTCACTGTGTCCAAACAGCTTGCTCGAAGAACTCATGTTCGAAACACATCCGCGCGCAGACTGTTTTTTAAAGGAAACGGCCTGCAAATCCTGCCTGCGCAGATACATAACGACACGGATATCGTCAAAATATTTTGAGCAGACTGCGTAGACCTGCTCTATATCCCTGTGCATATGCAAGAAACACAGGTGCTCGGCAGAAACGATTGTGCTCTCACCGGTACTGCTTGCCAGCAGCAAGTCAAGGTGCTGATTCAGCCTGAAAAACACGCGCCCACTGCGCTTAAAAACCTCAACGGCAGCAGAGGAATTCCCCTTTTTACCAAGGGACAGAAACTCAAATCCTGTAGTCTTTAATTGCTCGGCGTAGTGCTTTAAAGCCAGTTGCAGGGAACTGGAGCCTGTTTTGTGAAAGCCAATATGGAGATAGAGCGTACGCATCCAAAATCCAGTCATTTCACTTGCAAGGGAAAATAGCCGAATGCAAGGCAGGTTCCAATACGAAGAGAGCCGCTCAAGCCTACGGAATGCCGATAGTGTGATTACCCCAGTCACAGGGAGTGACTGTAAGATTCTAGGACAGAAATAAACGGCGTGAAGGAAAAGAAGAGCGAGACAGTGAAAACTGATACTTTCACCACAGTTTCAACACTACCTGGACCGGAAGCTTGGATTATTCGGCAGTGTCGCTGGATCGGGTTACCCTGTGTGCAGTCAAAGGGCGGATTACCGGGGACGGCCTCGACCGCCGCCGCGACGTCCGCCATGGCCGCCTCTATGGCCCCTGTCACCCCCGCCATGGCGGACTTCAACCACAGGGGGCTTTTGTAACAGCGCTTCCGGTGGAACCTCGCATTTCAGTTTTTGCCCCAGTAACTGTTCTATCGGCTCAAGGCGCATAGCATCATCTTCACAGGCGAAGCTGATAGAGGTACCCGTTTTACCGGCACGGCCGGTACGGCCAATACGGTGCACATAATCCTCCGGTTCCTCTGGCAGTGTGAAATTCACCACGTGGCTGATGCCGTCGATATGGATACCGCGGCCGGCAACATCGGTGGCCACCAACACTTTGGTCTTGCCGGACTTGAAGTCGTTCAGGGTGCGCACGCGCTTGTTCTGCGCCACTTCGCCGGAGAGCAGGCCCGCAGAGATACCGTGGGCCAGTAGGTGTTCGTGCAGGCGGCGGCACTGGTCTCGGCGGTTGGCGAATACAATCAGGCTATCCACATCGCCACTTTGCAGTATGTTATACAGAAGGGCATATTTTTCTTCGCTTGCGGCTAAGTACACGTGCTGTTCTACGGAGTCGGTGGCCACCCGCTCCGGCTCGATTTCCACCAAGACCGGGTCATCGGTCCACTGTTCAACCAAAGCATCAACTTCGGGAGTAAAGGTCGCAGAAAAGAACATAGTCTGGCGGTGGGTTTTGCGCGGAGTCTGGCGCACGATACGACGCACCTGGGGAATAAAGCCCATATCCAGCATGCGGTCGGCCTCATCGATCACCAGAACCTCCACCTGGTCCAGATAGCAGTCGCGGTTGCCGACAAAATCCAGCAGTCGCCCGGGCGTGGCGACCAGGATATCCACCAAACGCTCATTCAGGTTGCGCTGCTGCTTGTCGTAATCCATCCCACCCACCAGGGTGTGGATTTCCAAGCCGGTATATTTACACAGTGCCCTGGCATCATCGGCAATCTGCATCACCAGTTCACGGGTCGGGGCGATGATTAAAGCGCGGGCCTCACCGGCATAACGCTCTCCATCAAAGGGGTGGCGCAGCAGGTCGTCGATAACGGTAATCAGGAAAGCCGCGGTCTTGCCGGTGCCGGTCTGCGCCTTGCCCACCAGGTCATGCCCGTTGAGGGTGTGTGGCAGAGACCGCCCCTGAATAGGCGAACAGTACTGGAAGCCCAGGTCGTAAATACCACGCATCAGCTCCAGGGGCAGATTCAGATCGTGGAAGCGAACCTTGCCCGCCTGCTCCGGAACCTGGAATGCATCCAGTGACCAGGGGGTGGCGAGTCGTTCAGATTGAGATCTGCGACTGCGCTGACGCCCCCTGCTGTGGGACGACTTGCCACCGCTTTGGCGAAGCTGCTCCCCGCTCCGGCCGGATTTATGCTCGGGCGCCTTGCCAGGCGATCCCGGACCCTCGTTAGAGCGCCGGGAGCGCTCTTTGCCCCGGGGGGGATTTTTGTCCTCAGTAGAGGTGGAACGGCGAAACAGCTTGCCTATCAAGGGAGATACTCGCTCAAATATTCAAATAGCTGGCGAGTATACCATCTCTAGCTGGGGTCCCGCCCGCAATAGCGTCGGCACAGCCAGTAATCGATACTGAAAAAACGGCCCGCTCCGCTGCAGAGCAATGCCAGCAACATAATGAAATAGGTCGCAGCAAATTCAATACCGTTTTTCAGGATGGTGATATTGCCAGCTTCCACCAGCCATTCGTAGTTGCCGTGTTCCTTCAACAGTGCAACCACCCGCTCCTTGCGCAGGACCGCATCGTCGATCAGATCCTCACGCCACTCCCAGGGCGCTGTCAGGGTCTTATCCGGCAGCGCTGACCAGCCGTTTTCCCAATGCGCCGTCAGCGCCGCAATCGCCATCACAAACATCAGCGGAATCGCCACCAGACGGGTGCCAAAGCCCACCAAAATGGCAATACCACCAAAGAATTCCACCAGCGCCGCCAGCCAGGCCATCAACATCGGGGCGGGCAGTCCCAGGCCCCAATCCGGGTTGCCAAACCATGCCGCAACATCTTCAATACTGCCCATCTTGTTAAGGCCGGCCATAATAAATATCGGCGCCAAATAGATACGCAAAGCCAGTGGGCCCAACCAGTCGATCTTGCGCACAAAATGCAGGAAGCAAGCATACCAGCGCCCCAGGCTATTCATCGCACCACTCATTATCTTCACTCTCCCTTTCGGTCTATTTGTTCACTTTAGTCGAGCGGGCACAACATCTGTTACACAGGGGCTTCACCCCCAAACGCGCAGGTCAGCGCAAAGGTTACTTTCATTGCTGCCATCTGCAGGAATGGATATCTTGATATCAGAAACTGGCCATTGTGAACAAATTCTGCAGCTGCAGCACCCTCGCTCCACAGGTCGTGCCCGGACCGATCCCAATAGTCACTGGGCCAAATCCGGGTTTCGCCGTAAAATAGCCGGTTCTTTAGTTGGTGACGGGAGACCCGTGCGGTCAACTGCCTTTTGGTTGGCCACGGCGATCTACTGGCGGCCCTTTTGCAAAGCCGGTTTACCAATACCACACTCTTTGGCTGATTGCCCTCGATCTTCGACTGGTATACAGCGCTGAAATCTGGTTTTTTTCTTTGTTGAAGCTTTATCGACACGCCATTTCCACTGAACTGTCACACCTGGCCACGCTGGGTGGGCCCCTGGCGGTCAGTAACCTGGCCGTTGTGAGCATGGGTGTTGTGGATACCATCGTGGCCGGTCGCGCCGGGGAAGTGGACCTGGCAGGCCTGGCACTCGGCGCCAGTATCTGGGCGGTATGCGCTGTGACCCTGATCGGTTTGCTCGCAGCGGTATCCCCGCTTGTGGCTAACCTGCGCGGTGCGAGGGATGAAAAAGGCTGCGCACGGCAGCTGCACCAGGGGCTGTGGATCGCATTCGTCGGCGGCCTCCTGGTGGTTCTGGCCCTGTTGGCGGTACCGGTCTGGAGTCAGTGGATAGACACGGAAGCCCCTGTACGACAGGTACTACAAAGCTATATCCTGGCCCTGACCGTCGGCACCCTGCCCTTCGCCCTGGGCACAGCCCTGCGCGGTTACTGCGAGGGCATGGGACAGGTGCGCCCGGTTATGCGCATCTACCTCGCCGCAGCGATACTCAACATTCCGCTGGATATGCTCTTTGTGTTTGGCGCCGGCCCGATACCTGCCATGGGTGGTGCCGGCTGTGGCTGGGCCACTGCCGCGCTCAGCTGCCTGATTGCCCTGGCGCTGTTCTGGCACGCCTGCAGCGACCCCGCATACCGTGCGCTTAAACTCAAATTGACACCCTCCAAGCCCCATTGGCCCACCCTCCTGCACCTGCTGGCAGTGGGATTGCCGGTGTGTGTCGGTGCCGCCAGTGAGGTCACTTTCTTTGCGAGCCTGACCGTTTTGCTGGCACCATACGGTGCGGCGATCCTCTCCGCCCACCAGATCGGTATGAACGTGGGCTCAATCTTCTATCTGGTGGCTCTGGCGCTCGCTCAGGCCCTGAGTATCCGCACTGCCCAGTTACTGGGTCAGGGGCGGCCCAAACGGGCCCTGTTTGCGGGCAAGGTGGGGATTGGTACTGGAGTACTTTACGCGCTGGGCACCGGGGTCCTGCTGATCAGCCTGCGCAGTGTTTTTGTACAGATCTACACCAGCAGTGCAGAGATTGTCGCCGTTGCCACCAATCTGCTGTTGCTCTGTGCGGCATTCCAACTGGTTGATGTCGCCCAGGCCATGACCTGGGGCGCCCTGCGGGGATACAAGGACACCCGCGTGCCCATGTTTATCCAGCTTTTCTCCTACTGGCTGGTGGGGCTCTCCAGCGCCTATTGGCTGGGGGAAAACTTGTGGGGAGTGTATGGCTACTGGACCGGGGTCTGTATCGGCCTCGGCACCGCCTCAATCCTGCTGGCAATGCGCTTTTGGCACACCAGCCGCAGGGCCATCACCATGGCCCGGAGGCCATCTATCGCCAGGGAGGCTTCTCAACTGCGGGGAACATCCTGATCGGGCCCGCGCTCCAAGTGTGCGCCTGTGTCGGGCAAAAACACTACCGTCGGCGCCGTACAAACTCAATGACTGACCGGAGGAAACCATGATCCCGCGCCTCTCCCCAAGCAGAATCCAGTGCTTGCTGGGCCTCTCCCTGCTGGTGACCGCTTCTCAGGGCCTGGGAGGAACCGATCCGGCGCAACATTCGATTGTGCCCGAGGTGGAAAACCTGCAGCCGGACATCACTCTGCCCGCACCGCCAGTGCCCAGCGGTGATACGCCGCGCCCACCTGATGCGGGTCCGGACAGCAGTTCTCAGACACCCCTGCCCCAGGCGGAAAACCTGCAGCTGGACCAGCCCATCGCAAACATGGAGCCCGCACATACCGCCAAGCAAGAGGCGCAGGAGCAACCTGTGCAGGAAATCACCACAGCGGAAACCCTCTCACCAGGACCCAGGGAAACCGCCAAGCCCCTGCGTCTGCTCGGTACCGAGGTACCCCCGGCAACCGCTACCCGCCTGGCCTGGTCTCCCAGCCAACACTTTGAAGGCGTCTACAGCCCCACCCCGGTACTGGTGGTGAACGGAGCCAGACCGGGGCCGGTACTGTGCCTTACCGCCGCGGTGCACGGCGACGAACTCAACAGTATAGAAACCGTACGGCGGGTGCTGTACGACCTGAATGCCGAACACTTGAGCGGCGCCGTTATCGGGGTGCCTATCGTGAACCTGCAGGGCTTTCACCGCGCTTCCCGCTACCTCACAGATCGTCGCGATCTCAACAGGCACTTCCCTGGCGACCCCCATGGCTCTTCTGCCTCACGCATCGCCCATTCGTTTTTTCACGAAGTGATCAGCCATTGCAATGCCGTGGTCGACCTGCACACAGGCTCTTTTTATCGAACCAATCTGCCCCAGCTGCGCGGCGACCTGAGCAATCCGAAAGTCGTGCAAATGACCAAGGGCTTCGGTGCCACCGTGGTGCTGCACAGTACCGGTGCCAAAGGCACACTGCGCCGCGCCGCTGTCGAGGTGGGCATTCCTACCGTTACGCTGGAGGCGGGGGCACCCATGGTGCTCGACGAACCATCCGTCAGCCACAGTGTGAAAGGAATCCGCACCCTCCTGAACCAACTGGGTATGGTGCACAAATTTCGCCTGTGGGGTGACCCGGAGCCGGTGTATTACAATTCCACCTGGCAGCGCGCCACCACCGGCGGCATCATCTTCAGTGCAGTGCAGCTCGGCGAGTTTATAGGCCGGGGAGACCTGCTCGGCACGGTCACCAACCCCATTACCAATGTGCGCACCGAAATTCGCTCAGAACACAACGGGCGTATTCTCGGTATGGCGTTGAACCAGGTGGTACAGCCCGGTTTCGCGGCCTACCATATCGGTATCCAGGCGCCGGAAGAACAGATCAGCAAACCTCAGAAAGTGGTCACAGAGGCCCCCGCAGCCGAGCAGGCCGGGGTAGTCAAACCGGCACACACATTCCCCACTGAGACGGTCCCGGAATCCCTCAACGATGAAGATTGAACCCGGTATCAGGGTGTGCTGACCCTGTCGATAATCACGGGCCCGACCTGATCAATCGGTTCCGGTTGCAGGGTAATATGCTCGATACCAAAGCGCTTGATCAGGGTTTCCCGCAGGCGCTCCAGCACCGCCGACCAGGCCGACAGGTCGTCCACCACAATATGTGCTGAAAGCGAAACGGTACTGGAATCCAACCGCCAGATATGCAGATCGTGCACGGAGCGCACTCCGCTGACCTGCGCCAGAGTCTCACCCACCACCGGCAGACTCAGCTCCCGCGGTACCCGCTCCATCAATACATCGACCGCATCGCGCAGCAAGCGCACACAGGAAATCAGGATTAGCAGGCAGATCAACAGGGACAGTAACGGATCAATGGGTAACCAGCCGCTCAGGTAGATCACCGCACCGGAGACCAGCGCAGCCATCGAGCCCAGCAAATCCCCCATGACATGCAGCAGAGCCCCGCGGATATTGATTGTGCGCTCACCCCGGTAGAGTGTCCAGGCTGCCAGGACATTGACCAGCAGCCCGATAGCAGCAATCAGCATCACTGTAGCGCCCTGCACCGGCTGTGGGTTGCGCAGCCGGTCAATCGCGGCAAAGGAAATACCAGCGACGATCAGCAGCATAATCACACCGTTGATCACCGCCGCCAACACCTCCGCCCGGCCCCAGCCAAAAGACAGATCGCGATCCGCCGGTTTTTTTGCCAGCGCCGCAGCGACAGCCCCGAGCGCCAGAGCAAAAGCATCCGTGAGCATATGTCCGGCATCACTGAGCAGTGCAAGGGAACCGGACAGCCAGCCTCCCACCAATTCCACAAAGGAGAAACCCAGTGTGAGCAGGAAAGCAATCAGCAGCGGGCGCAAGGCGCCATTGCCGTTGCGATGGTGGACGTGATCGTGCACAGACCCCCCTTTTCTCAGCGCCGGGATGCTCTATGTTCCGGCGGACAACTGTGGCTGTGTTCGCCCCAACGTGATTCTTTCCCGGCGGCAAAAATCCCTGCGGCTTTGTACATCGACAAAACCAGCCGCGCTAAAAATCCTCCGCACCCGCGCCGCCTGCTGCCAGCCGTGCTCCACCAGTAACCAGCCCCCCACTTCCAGGTAATCGACAGCGCGCGTGGCGATATGCTCGATATCCGCGAGGCCCCGGCGTCCCGCCACCAGTGCGGAGTGCGGTTCGAAACGCACATCGCCATGTTGCAGGTGTGGATCGGCCCTGTCGATATAGGGGGGGTTGCTGATAATCAGCGCGAAACGCTGCGGCTGCAGTTGGGCAAACCAGTCACTCTGTTGTATCTCCACATTGTGAAAGCCGAGGTTACGGCGGTTTTCCTCGGCCAGCACCAGCGCTCTTTCCGATTTCTCCACAGCAATAATCCGCCAACCCGGCCTCTCCGCAGCCAGCGCCAGTGCTATGGCCCCGGTACCGGTGCCCAGATCCAGCGCACACAGCTGTTGCTGCGGACAGAGCGACAGGGCCGTTTCCACCAGCAGCTCGGTGTCCGGGCGGGGAATCAGGGTGGAGGCATCGACTTTTAATCTGAGGGACCAGAATTCCCGCTCTCCGGTCAGGTGTGCCACCGGCTCCCCATCTCGGCGCCGCGCCAGTAGTCCATCAAATGCGCTCTGTTGGGCCGGCGTCAATTGATATTCCGGCCAGGTGTAGAGCCAGGCGCGCCCGCGCGCAAGGATATGGCCGAGCAGAACCTCTGTATCCAATCGCGCCGACTCGCTGTGGGTTAATTCCACCCAGCGAGCAATATTGTCCTTGACACTGGCCATACGCAAACAGCTATCTATGGCGGCTTAGAAACATCCGCATTACTGGCCCATAGCCGCGAGCTGGTCCGCCTGGTGCTCGGTGCGCAACGGCTCGATCACAGTCTCCAGCGCACCCTGCATCACTTCATCCAGTTTGTACAGGGTCAGGCCGATACGGTGATCAGTCACCCGCCCCTGGGGAAAATTGTAGGTGCGGATACGCTCGGAACGGTCACCGCTGCCCACCAGGCTTTTGCGTGCATCAGAAATTTCCTGCGCCGCAGCCGCCTCCTGCTCGCTGGACAGTTTGGCCTGCAGCAGTGCCATTGCCTTGGCGCGGTTCTTGTGCTGGGAGCGTTCGTCCTGGCACTCCACCACGATACCCGAAGGAATATGGGTCAGGCGCACGGCGGAATCCGTTTTGTTCACATGCTGGCCACCGGCGCCGGAAGCGCGATAGGTATCCACGCGCAAATCGGCCCGGTTAACCTCAATGGCATCGCGCTCATCCGGCTCCGGCATGACTGCCACGGTGCAGGCGGAGGTGTGGATACGCCCCTGGGACTCGGTTTCCGGAACCCGCTGGACGCGGTGGGCACCGGACTCGAATTTGAGCTTTGCGTAGACATTCTCGCCTGCCACGCGGGTAATGATTTCCTTGTAACCGCCGTGTTCACCGGGATTTTCACTGATAATTTCAAGGCGCCAGCCCTGCTTTTCCGCATAGCGGGAATACATGCGAAACAGATCGCCGGAAAAAATCGCCGCCTCATCACCACCGGTGCCAGCGCGGATCTCCAGGAAGACATTTTTGCGGTCATTGGGGTCGCGGGGCAGCAGCAGGGCCTGCAGTTCGCGCTCCAGAGGCGCCACTTGGCGCTGCGCCTCGCTCAATTCCTCCTGCGCCATCTCACGCAATTCAGAATCGCGCTCACTGAGCATCTCCCGCGCCGCCGCCATGTCCTCTTGCAGCTGCCGGTAACGGCCATAGCATTTCACCACTTCTTCCAGTTCGGCATACTCTCGCGACAGGTCGCGGAACTGTTCCTGGTCGGCGATGACACCGGCATCACCGAGCAGCGCAGATATCTCCTCGTGGCGCTCCTGCAGGTGATCCAGTTTGTTCAGTAGCGACTCTTTCATTTGTGCTTTTTCTCTAATGGGATCTCGGCGAGGTCGTCCAACCCCACCACCTCACGCACAATGCGCAGGCGCTCCAGATCGCCATCGGCAGTGGCTTTCTTTAAGCTGACCGTGGGCGCGTGGATCAGTTTATTCGTCAGTGTCCGGACCAGTTGTTCCATCAGGCGTCGTGGGTCCCCGCCCTTGTCCAGTTGCAACAGCACCCGCTCCAGTTCCACACCACTGATTTCCTGGACGCGCTGGCGGTAGCTGCGAATGGTATCCACTGCCCCGAGTGCCCGGCACTCTTTGGTAAATTCTGCCGCGGCGGTGTCCACTATCGCCCCTGCAGCCTCGGCGGCTTTCTCGCGGGAGCGCATGCCTTCATCAATCACACCGCGCAGATCGTCCACCGTGTACAGGTAGACATCATCGAGCTCTCCCACCTGGGGTTCTATATCCCGCGGTACGGCGATGTCCACCATAAACATCGGGCTGTGGCGTCGTCTGCGCAACGCGGATTCCACCGCGCCCTTTCCCAGAATGGGCAGCTGGCTGGCGGTGGAACTGATGACAATATCTGCGCGGTCCAGATGTTCGGGAATATCGGCAAGCAAAATTGCCTCCGCGCCAAAATTCTCCGCCAGCACCTGGGCGCGACTCAGGGTCCGGTTTGCCACAATCAACTGCCTGATGCCCTGATCCAACAGGTATCGTGCCAGTAGTTCGACCGTCTCACCGGCGCCGATCAACAGTACCGTCTGCCTCTTCAGATCAGTAAAAATACGCGAGGCCAGGGATACCGCGGCATAGGCTACAGACACCGGGTTTTCACCGATAGCTGTCTCAGTGCGCACTTTTTTCGCAACGGTAAACACCCTCTGGAATACCCGGTGCAGTTCGCCGCCGACACTGCCGGATTCCCGCGCCACCGCATAGGCAGACTTGATCTGCCCGAGAATCTGCGGCTCACCCAGGACCAGGGAGTCAAGGCCGCAGGCGACGCGCATCATATGCCGCACTGCCGCCTCTCCGCTATAGCGGTAACTGCAGCTTTTCAACTGTTCCAGCGGTATACGCTGGTACTCAGCGAGCCACCGGAGCAGTGGCTCTGCGTCGATGGTCCCATAGATCTCGGTGCGGTTGCAGGTGGAGAGAATGGCCAGCTCCCGGCAGTCGAGCAATGTGCGCGCATCTGCCAAGGCACCGGCCACCGCCTCGGGCGCGAAAGCCACCCGCTCGCGCACCTCTATGGGCGCGCTGTCGTGGTTGATACCCAGGATAACAAATGGCATAGCGTTTCGTCGTTGCTCAATCTCGAAGTGCGAAATTCACATTGGGGGCGCATTTTCAGGGGCCGCCGTCTCTCTTGCAAGACCGGCTGACGGTTAAATTGCGCGCTGATTTGGCCAGGAGGCCAGGAGCCTGCCGTTCGCAGAACGATTCACGACTAGAATTATATGGCGTTAATCGGTTAAAACACGTCACTCGTACCCCGCTCCCGCGCCCAGCAACGTATGGACACGATCTATGCTCCCACCCTGCCTGTTATTCCCAAAGCCCCGGGCCGCCGGTCTCCCCCTGTTCCTTGGCCTCTGCTCTCTATTCATGGTGGGGGCCTGTACCCAGGTACCATCACCGGGGGGTACCGGGGAACCCCCCAGCCAGGCTGTGCAGGACCAAAAGACAAAAACAGCCGTCTCATCCCGGCCGGCCGACACACGGGCCTTTCCCATCGATACCTTCTACACATTGCTGGTGGCGGAAGTTGCCGGTATCCGCAAGCACTACGATGTCGCTCTCGCCAACTACTACCGCCAGGCGAAGGTCACTCAGGATGCCGGCGTAGCCGCCCGCGCTACGCGCATCGCCCGCTTCCTCAATGCCCGCCAGGCCGCCCTGCGTTCCGCCCAGTTGTGGGTCGAACTGGAGCCGGAAAATACTGAAGCTCACCTGGCGGTAACTGCGGAACTGACTCTGGCCGGGAATTTGCCGGCCGCCCTGGCCCATGCAGAAAAGGCCCTGGCACTGGGCGGCAAGCCGCCTTTGCAGTCCCTCGCTTCCACTGCCATCGCACATCAGCAACTCGATGCACAAACCCTGGCAAATCTTGCCCATCTGGCTCAGGAATACCCCAACAACGACGAGGTGATTCTGGCCTATGCCATGGCGTTGCGTGCCGGCAAGCAGTACGGTCGCGCCCTCACCCTGGTGCACCAGGTCCAGCAACAGCACCCCGACCAGCTCGATGCGCCGCTGCTGGAAAGCCAACTGCTGGTTGACCTCGGCAAGCGTCGCGACGCGATCGAACTCCTGGAAAATCTGGTCAACATCCACCCCGATGAGAGCCGTCTGCGCCTGCAATATGCACGCCTGCTGATCCGCGAGAACCTGGCCCTGGCACGCCAGCAATTTGCCGAACTGGTCAAACAGCGCCCCGAAGATGGCAATCTGATCCTGTCCCTCGCCCTGATTGAATATGAGACCAACCAGATAGACGCGGCCAAGCCACTGTTTACAAAATTGCTGGAACTGGGACAACACGAATCTTCAGCACATTTTTATCTGGGAGGCCTAGCCGAGAAGCAGCAGGAGGTTAGCACCGCTGTCGAACATTTTCGCCAGGTCCAACCGGGCAACGATTACCTGGAAGCCATCACCCGCGGTACCCGGTTGCTCGCCGCCACTGGCCAGCACAAGGACAACCGGCAGTGGTTTGCCGAGCTTCGCCAACAACACCCTGTGCAGGAGGAACACTTCTACCTCATGGAGGTTGAACTGCTGCGCAAGAACGGCGAGCCGCAACTGGCACTGGAGCGGGTCGAACAGGCCCTCACAGCCAACAGTGCCAGTCATCGCCTGATCTATGCCCGCGCCTTACTCAACGATCAACTCGGCAATGCCGCGGCCTTTGAGCGCGATCTGCGCAGTTTACTCAAACGCGACCCACAAAACGCCACTGTACTGAACGCTCTGGGCTACAAGTTGATCGACGACCCGTCGCGCCGCGGGGAAGCACTTCAGCTGATCAGCAAGGCCCTGGCGTTGAAACCGGAAGATCCCGCCATCCTCGACAGCATGGGCTGGGTGCAGTACCGTCTGGGTAATTACAGCGCGGCAGAAACCTATTTGCGCAGGGCATTGGAGAAGTTGCCCGATCATGAAATCGCTGCCCACCTGGGCGAGGTGCTCTGGGTACAGGGAGATCGCATGGGTGCCCTCAAGGTCTGGAAAGACGGGCTTGCAACCCACCCCCACAGTGAAATGATTCCGGCCGCAATGAAACGTCTGCAAATCAAAGAGTCATTACAACAGCATGTATCCGATCACTGAATTCCCCTCCGCCCGCAACTATTTTTTTCTGCTGGTCGCAGCTCTCACCCTCCTGTTCTCTGCCTGTGCCAGCCAGAAAACCAGGGAACAGCGCACACCGGATGTGCCGCGGGAAACAACCACAGCAAAAACGGTAGCACAGTTAGAGCAGTGGACTATCAGGGGAAAGCTGGGTGTGCGCTCTCCAAAGGATAACGGCAGCGCCAACCTGACCTGGGCACAAAACGGTGTGCAGAATTACCGGCTTCACCTCAGTGGTCCTCTCGGCGCCGGCACAACGGTCATTACCGGCTCCGCCGGCGGCGTCAGCCTCGTGCGGGGCGATGAACCCCCGGTTGTGGCGCGCAGCGCCTCTCAACTCACCACACAAACCCTGGGCTGGCCTCTGCCCGCTGCCGAGATGTTTTACTGGGTGCGTGGACTGCCGGCCCCCGGAGCCAAAGGCGCTGAGAGACACAATGCACAGGGACAGCTGCTGAGCCTGCAGCAATCCGGCTGGTTGCTCCGGTTCAGCGACTACCGCCAAAATGGCCCCTACCGTCTGCCCACCCGCATCAAGGCACAGACCAACGCCAGCGCCGGGCCTGTGCAGGTCACTCTGGTGATCAAGGCGTGGGAATTTTGAATGCTGAAAGGCCCGCAAGAAGGTAAAATGAGTCGATCAGATTTAACCGGCCCAACCCTCCCTCATGCTGCAGTTACCCGCGCCCGCAAAACTCAACCTGTTCCTGCGTATACTCGGCCGACGTGCGGACGGCTACCACGAGCTGCAGACACTGTTTCAATTGCTCGATTATGGGGACACACTGACATTCTCACTGTGTGAAGCTGGTAAAATCCGCGTGGATGCCGGTGCACTGAAAATCCCGCTGGAAGACAACCTCGTATACCGCGCAGCCCGGCTGCTGCGGGAACAATCCCTGAACCACAATCGCAAGGTACCGGGCGCATATATTCGACTGATCAAACATCTGCCCCACGGCGGCGGTATCGGTGGCGGCAGCAGCGATGCCGCCACCACACTGCTGGGTCTCAACCACCTGTGGCAGTGCGGCCTGTCCATCGACGCGCTGGCCGAACTGGGCCGTCAGCTGGGTGCAGATATTCCGGTATTTGTGCGCGGGCGCACCGCCTGGGCCGAGGGCGTCGGGGAGAAATTAACCCCGGTCGCAACGCTAAAACGCCACTATCTGGTGGTGTCACCGGGTTGCCAAGTACGCACTGCAAACATTTTTTGCGACCCGCGTTTGACAAGGGATTCCCCCCCAATTACATTAGCGGCCCTTCGCGAGAAGCTGCGCTCGGAGAAAGCGCTGAGCGAAGAAAAGCGGCAAATTTTTCCCGGTAACGACTGCCAGACACTGGTAGAGCATCTCTACCCTGAGGTCCGCGATGCCAGAGTGTGGCTGGAGCAATTCGCACCGGCACAACTCACCGGTACCGGCGGCTGTGTATTCGCAGCTTTCCATACCGCATGCGCTGCCAGTACGGTGTTTGCACAGCTTCCAGGCAAATGGCGGGGATTTATAGCATCCGGTGTACCAGTTTCTCCCGTTCACCAGGTGCTCGCGAAATTAACCTCAAGCGAATGAGGACAGACTCTGGGGCGTAGCCAAGCGGTAAGGCAGCGGGTTTTGATCCCGTCATGCGTAGGTTCGAATCCTACCGCCCCAGCCACTTTCTGTTTATTGGCAGTGGCGCTATTGAAAACCGGTTCCCCATGTTTCAGTCGACATCGATCCAGCCGGCCCAGGTTACCCGTGCAGGGCTGAACACAGCCCGCCCCCCATTCCACAATGGCGAAGGCGAACTTGCGCGCAAATCCCTGTCGACGACCGGGGGACTCCGTGAAAGTCGACGCAACTATCCGGATGACGGGGAGCGGCCAACAGAATACCCCTATCCCGCCCCGCCTCTCCTGCAATAGGCAAGAACGGGAAATGCCCGACGCCAACTGCTGGCAAAATTGTGCACACACCTACACTTCAAGACAAACTAAAGGAACTCGCAGTGGCTGACTTAATGGTCTTTACCGGCAATGCAAATCCGGAGCTGGCACAGAAAGTCGTCGACCATATGGCAATCCCCCTTGGGGAAGCCGTGGTCAAACGCTTCTCCGACGGGGAAATTGCCGTCGAAATTACCGATAACGTGCGCGGCCGCGACGTTTTTGTGGTGCAGTCCACCTGCCAGCCCACAAACCGTAACCTGATGGAACTGATCCTGCTGGTGGACGCCCTGCGCCGCGCATCCGCCGGCCGCGTTACCGCCGTAGTGCCCTACTTCGGCTACGCCCGCCAGGATCGCCGCGTCAGATCCCAGCGTGTACCCATCTCCGCCAAAGTGGTTGCCGATATGATGGTCAGCGTGGGCATTGACCGCGTATTGACCGTAGACCTGCACGCCGAGCAGATCCAGGGTTTCTTCGACGTACCCGTGGACAATGTCTACGGCTCCTCTGTGCTGCTGGACGATATCGAGCGCCGGAAATACGAGAATCTGGTGGTCGTTTCCCCGGACATCGGCGGCGTGGTGCGCGCCCGCGCTGTGGCCAAGAGCCTCGATTGTGACCTGGCCATTATCGATAAGCGCCGTCCCGCCGATAACGTGGCGGAAGTGATGAATATCATCGGCGAAGTCAGCGGCCGTACCTGCCTGCTGGTGGATGATATGGTGGACACCGCCGGCACCCTGTGCAATGCCGCCAGTGCCCTCAAGGAGCACGGTGCCCAGAAAGTTGTCGCCTATTGCACCCACCCGGTGCTATCGGGTAACGCCATCGACAACCTGAACAATTCGGTACTCGACGAGCTTGTCGTGACCGACTCCATCCCGCTGGGCGACAAGATGGAAAAAGCCCCAAAGATACGCCAGCTGACCCTGTCTGCGATGCTGGCCGAATCCATGCGCCGCATCAGCAACGAGGAGTCCCTCTCCGCAATGTTTCGCTAGGCGTCCGGCCCCAGCGACTGCCGGCCTATCCGTGCCGGCCCGCACTTTGCCTTCGGCGCCGATTGCCGTAGAATACGCGCCCGCCCGGCAAGGCCGGGCGATTCCTTTTTTGTTGGGCACAAGCCCAATTTCAACCACACCAGCGCGGTCCGGTCGCAGGTCGCCCTGGACAGACAATCCGAGGTTTAACCCATGTCTGATATCAAACTGAACGCCATTGCCCGCAGCGATGAAGGGAAAGGTGCGAGCCGCCGCCTGCGTCGCCTGGAGGGCCGTGTACCCGGCATCATTTACGGCGGCAAGGCCGAGCCGCAATCCGTGTCCCTGCTGCACAAAGACCTGTCCAAGGCCCTGGAAAACGAAGCCTTCTTCTCTTCCATGCTCACCCTGGATATCGACGGTAAGACAGAGAAAGTGATCCTGCGCGATCTGCAGCGCCACCCGGCCAGGCAGTTGCTTCTCCACGTTGACTTCCAGCGCGTTTCCGCCAACACCAAGGTACACGTGAAAGTGCCCCTGCACTTCCTCAACGAAGACACCTGCAAAGGGGTGAAAGCCGGCGGTATCGTCTCCCACACGCTGACCGAACTGGAAGTACAAGCTCCCGCCGCCAAGCTGCCCGAGTTTATCGAAGTGGACCTGGCGAACCTGGAAATGGGCGACGTATTGCACATTTCCGACCTGAAACTGCCGGCGGCGGTTGAATCGGTTGATCTGAGCCACGGCGAAGATCACAATCTGGTTGTCGCCTCTATTCACAAGCCACGCGGCGTCGTTGAAGGTGAGACCGAAGCCGAAAACGGCGAGACTGGCGAAAGCGAAGAGTAAACGTTTTGACAGCGGCACCGGACACCCCGATCCAGTTGATTGTCGGCCTGGGGAACCCCGGCCCGGAATACGACCGGACACGGCATAACGCCGGTGCCGATTTTGTTGTCGAGCTGGCCCGTCACCACGGCGTCCAGCTCAACCCGGACAGCAAAGTTCACGCCCTCACGGGCCGCCTGCGCATCGGCAGCCGGGATGTTCGCCTGTTGATCCCCACCACGTATATGAATCGCAGTGGCCGGGCGGTAGCCCCTCTGGTGCACTTTTTCAAAATTCCCCCGGAGGCCATCCTGGTCGCACACGATGAACTGGACCTTCCCCCCGGTACCGCACGCCTGAAGTCCGGCGGCGGCCACGGTGGACACAACGGTCTGAGGGATATCATTGCCGCACTGGGCAACAACCGAAATTTTATGCGCCTGCGGCTCGGCATCGGCCATCCCGGCCGCGGCGGCGAAGTGGTCCGGTTCGTCCTGCAGCGGGCCCCCAGAGCGGAACAGGAAATACTGGCCGAGGCCATTGATCGCGCAATCAGGGTACTGCCCACTGCCGCCAGTGGCGACTGGGGCGCGGCCATGAAGGCGCTGCATACGGCGACTCCGGCCGGCAGTTAGGCCCTGTTGACCGGCTTGCTTTTTGTCCCAAAAACTTGATAGTGTGCTGCGCCAAATCGCCGGTATTGCGCCGGCTGGCCCGGTTGTTTGATGGCCATACACCCCGCTCATCCAGGCTCCCGCCAGCACTGTCACGACCGGACTCTCCAACGCAGACCAGCAGGGCGTGCAGACACGCCCCAGGCAAACGGGAAAATAGCACTATGGGTTTTACTTGCGGTATTGTCGGCCTGCCCAATGTGGGCAAATCCACCCTGTTCAATGCTTTGACCAAGGCGGGCATCGACGCTGAGAACTTCCCCTTCTGCACCATCGAACCCAACGCCGGCGTTGTGCCGGTTCCGGACAGCCGCCTCGACAAGCTGGCGCAGATTGTCAAACCGCAGAAGGTGATTCCAACCACAATGGAATTTACCGACATCGCCGGTTTGGTCGCGGGTGCCTCCAAGGGTGAAGGCCTGGGCAATAAATTCCTCGCCAATATCCGCGAAACCGACGCCATCGCCCACGTTGTACGCTGTTTCGAGGACGACAACGTGATCCACGTAGCCAACCAGGTGCACCCCCTGTCCGATATCGAGGTGATCAATACCGAGTTGGCCCTGGCCGACCTGGATACCGTGGAAAAGGCCCTGCAGCGCTATACACGCGCCGCCAAGGGGCAGGACAAGCACGCGATCAGAATGAAAGCGCTGCTGGAAAAGATCCAGCCGCACCTGAACGAAGCCAGGCCACTGCGCTCCCTCGGCCTGGCAAAAGAGGAGTTGGCCGAGCTGCGCGAATTGAGCCTGCTCACCGTGAAGCCCACCATGTATATCGCCAACGTACACGAAGAGGGCTTCGAGCAGAATCCACACCTGGATGCGGTCGCCGCTATTGCCGCGGAAGAGAATGCCGTGCTGGTACCCATTTGCAACAAGCTGGAAGCGGAAGTCGCCGAGCTGGACGACGACGAGAAACAGGAGTTTCTACACGAACTGGGTATGGAGGAACCCGGCCTCAACCGGGTGATTCGCGCTGGCTATCAGTTGCTGGGCCTGCATACCTACTTCACCGCCGGTGTCAAAGAGGTGCGCGCCTGGACCATCCCCCTCGGTGCCACGGCGCCCAATGCTGCCGGCAAGATCCACTCTGATTTCGAGAAAGGGTTTATTCGCGCGGAAGTGGTTGGCTACAGCGACTTTGTCAGCTGTGACGGGGAGACCGGCGCCAGGGAAGCCGGAAAGTGGCGCCTTGAGGGCAAGGATTACATTGTTGCGGACGGAGACGTCATCCACTTCCGCTTTAACGTCTGACCCTTTTCTTTTTTCGCCGCCCTGTCGCCGGGGCGGCTTTCCACCGACCTGGAACCCATGGCGCAATCAAACTGGAAAATCGGTCTGCCCCTGGCCCTGGTAACCGTTTTTATGTGGGCCGCCCTGCCTATCGCCCTCAAAGGCCTGCTGGAGCATATCAGTCCGGAAACGGCCACCTGGTACCGCTTTGCCGGCGCCGCTGTGCTGGCGGGCGTCTACTATGGCCAATCGCGACAGCTGAAGCTCGGGGCACTGTTTGGCCGCGGCCTGCTGCCTTTTACCCTGCTGGCCGTTGTGGGACTGTTGGTCAATTACCTCACCTATGCCAGTGGCCTCGATTACATCACCCCTGGCGCTGCGCAAATTGTGATTCAACTGGCGCCATTGCTGTTGTTGATTTCCAGCGTACTCTGGCTTGGGGAGCACTTCTCGCCGCGCCAGTGGTGCGGCGTGGCCATGGTGGTAACCGGGTTGCTGCTCTTTTTCAATCAGCGCCTGGGCAACCTGACCGACGGCGCCGAAGACTATCTTCTGGGTCTGGGGTACATCCTGGTGGCCGCTGTGGCCTGGGCCGTATACGGCTTCTTCCAGAAAAAGATTCTCTGCAGGGCCACACCACAGGACCTCCTGGTATTGATTTACATCGCCGGTACCCTCTGCTTCCTGCCCATGGCCGACCCGCTGGCGGTCACACACCTCGGCGGGCTCGAGTGGGCGCTGCTGGCTTTCCTCACCGCCAACACCCTGATCGCCTACGGCGCCTTCAGCAAGGCCCTGGTCCATTGGGAGGCATCCAGCGTCAGCGCCACCCTGTCACTGGTGCCGGTTATTACCCTGCTATTGAGCACATTGATCAGCGCCACCTGGCCGGACTACATCGCTGTAGAGCCCCTCAACTGGATCAGTTGGACCGGCGCCGGCGCCGTGGTGGCGGGCTCCGCCCTCGCCGCCATCAGCGGCCCCAGGCGTCGTCCGGGCCCTGCGCCGGACGCCAAAGAAAACCTCCTAACTAACTGAAAAGAATACAAAAAAGAGTTGACACACCCAACCGGGAGAACGATAATGCGCGCCCTCGGTCAGGCCCGGGCAAGAACAGGGAAAATGGCAAGGTAGCTCAGCCGGTTAGAGCGCAGCACTCATAATGCTGAGGTCGGGAGTTCAAGTCTCCCCCTTGCTACCACTTCAAGCCAAAGGTCCACCTTGTACAGATTAGAAACTGGGGCGTAGCCAAGCGGTAAGGCAGCGGGTTTTGATCCCGTCATGCGTAGGTTCGAATCCTACCGCCCCAGCCATCTCTTTTGCCCAGCTCCCCTCCTTTGCAGCACAAATACCAAACCAGACGCAGAAAAAAGCCCTGGCCCGACAATGGCATCCTGGGAATCAATGGCGTGACTGCGCCGCGGCCAAGACAGGCGGGCAACGAAACAGCAGCACCAAAACCGACCGTGCTGCCGCCCACAGGCGTGACGCCTGCAGCATCACTGCAGAGCGCCATGGCCGGCGCTCCAGTGTCGGAATAGGCGTGTGATCCCGGCTGATCTGGCACACCCCTTGGGAAAAGCGCCAGCCGGAAAACCCCACCCCGCTTTCATCTTGTCTAAGCACGAGCCTTTGAGAGAGGGGGCATTATCGCACCCAGTGCAGCGGTAGCCATAGGCATATCACTGGCAACCCGCAGCGCAGACAGGCAAGACCGATTATTAACCGGCCCGCTTTTTGCGAATCAGGCTCTGGACCTGCATGGAAGACATTATGGAGGCATAGATGGCCGGCAGCGCGCCACGTTTGCGCAGTTCCAAGAAATCCTCATCGGACAACTTATTCAGTTTCTCTTCATCCACCACGAAAAAGCCGGTGAGATCGTAGGGCTTGTCGCTCTCGGTAACACGCAGGGTCAATTTCTTCTGGGTAAGCAAATCCTTGGATACCAGGAATTCGACAAACTGCTCGGTAACACTCACACGCTGGGCGGCCTCTACAACTGCCTGGGCACAGTTTTTCAGGTAGTCAGTTTGCTCACCATCCGCATCGAACAGTGGCTCACCTTCGGATTCACTCAGCATCCCGGAATCTTCATCAATGCAGAGCACTGCCTGATCAGCATCTTCGGGATTCTTCACCAGTACAAAGGGGTAGGTGCGTACCTGCAACGGAACATAGCTGCCATTCCAGCCCTCACTACCGGAAAAGAGGTTTTCACCGGGGCGCAGGCCTGTCAGGGCAACCACTTTGAACTGATCGGTATTCTGGTCTTTTACGAACAGGATCGGGTAGCTCTGGCTCGCCTGCACCATCTCCTGGACTACCAGCGGCAGGATGTGATTGCCACTGACATGGTCAAACGTGATGTCCTGTGTGAATTTCAGGTTGGCATGTGCCTTTTTATCCAAAGCTTTGATCTGTGCCATAAGTACAACTCCTAGCCACATAAAGTGTTATTCAATTATTAGGGGTGCCTACCGTACCACTTTATGCACCAATTAACGATAAGAGACACGATCCCCGCCCACCGGCAAACAACATCCTGCGGATCATCCGCCAAGCCGCACAAGGCGGGCGGTGTGCGCAAATACGCTCTTGGCCAGGAGACCGAAGCCCCAGACAGTTTCAATAGTGTATCGGTAACAGATGCGTAGAGAGAATTATCACCACGAAACAGGGCAGATAGCAAAAAAGCAGGCAATACAGCCATTATTGGTTAAACCAATCTCAGTTTTAAGCCATATAAATAAATACTAAATACAAATCCTGCCAAAAGGCCACTCCCTGCCCGACTCAAATATACCCTCTTCGGTTAGGGGTTCTCCTGTGGGACAATGGGTTGGTCAGCATTCACCAGTAGATTCTTCACCACGAGAGAGAGCCGGAAACCTTTCAGTTTGGGCCTGTCTGCCGTTTGCCAGCGATTGCGAACCCCCTGTGCGTTGATAAACCCGCTGAGAGTGATGGACCGACAATTTCAGACAAGCGGCACAATAGTACAAATTAAACAAACATGATCCATCGTTAGAAATTTTGAAATGTTGTCTTACATTGACACACTGCTGCAGGTAAGAAACGGGCGGAAAGTGGGGATAACAGGAACCACTGCAACAATGCCCCACAACACAGGTACGCTATGGGCCGGGAGATAGAATGGATACTGTTTGACCTTGGCGGTGTCCTGATAGAGCTTTCAGGCTCGCCGCTCCCTGCCCAGAAAATGCCGGTTTCTGATTGGCTGTTAACAGAACCTGCAAGGAGTTTCGAGAAAGGGCTTATCTCCCCAAGTGAGTTTGCCCATAGGATAAAACAAGACTTGAAGCTGGATCACACGGTTGATGAAATTCTCTCCCACTTTGAGCAATGGCCAAAAGGCTTCTATCCCGGCGCAACGGAACTACTGGTGGATATCAGCAGAAAGTTCGGTGTATCTGCACTATCCAATACGAATGCCATCCACTGGCCAAGAATCACACTGGAATTTCGCGCCCATGACTATTTTGAACATATCTTTGCTTCACATAAAATTGGAATGGCAAAACCGGAGATAGCGTTTTTTCTATTCGCTATCGAAACATTAAAAATCCACCCTAAAAAAATTGTATTTTTCGATGATAATGCCAGCAATGTCGCCACCGCCAGAATAGCAGGCATGCAGGCTTATCTTGTTCAGGGAGTGCAATCCACTTTAAATATACTTGAGGGCATTTTGCTGTCAAGTAAACCTGAAAGATGTCAGGATTTCGAATAAAAAGTGCAATACCTAAGGGAGCGGCGATTTGGTAAACTCTGCTCTCCTCTTAACACAGAGTGATCTTTCCTATCATCGGAGACATATCATCAGGTAGTCTGTGTGTATCACATAAAATCAAAACCTGAATCTGGGCACCGGCACTTTGTACGCATAATGCGGCGACCCCTTTAGCTTCACAGAATAAAAAGAGTTGGAGAGTCGGCGCTTTCACCACATCAATAAAATCCGATCTGGAATATAAGAGAATTTTAGAGGAACAGTCGTAAAATTAAACTCCGAAAAAATACCCCAGGATAGCAAATACTTACAGAGTCCACACCACCTCCTATAAATGTAAACCAACAACCCCCCAAGCCTAAACCTGAGGGGAAGTGGGAATTAAAGCAATAACAAATTAAGTTGAATTACTAACCTTTCTTAACGGCACCAGGATAGTTTTCACATACTCACATATGATTATTATCAACACGTATAGAGACATTAACCACCAGTAAGGATACAGGAACAAAGCAAACAATCCTACCACAACCAGAAGGGTATAAACTCCTTGAATTAAACTAAATAGCAGACTGCCTGCGTATTGTTTTGCCCCACAGTTACTACAAACAATTTTAGAAAATATCCCGGATCGCCATTTTTCAAAAAATGAAATTGTTTTTTGATTGCAACTCACGCATTTAAATTTCATTTCCATAGTCTCATGCATTATTGATTCAATCAATGAGTGCCGCCGACAACAGCGTTAGTAACACCTTTTACTGTATCAACACCTGATTCCACCGCATTTCTCGAGTTACCGTGTACCGCTGTTACACCCAACAAGCCCCCCAGAACCATGCCAGGACCAGCACCTACCGTGGAAGTAACTATACCGACCACCACAATCGCCGTGCCTCTACCGGCTACGCGATGAGGGTTATTTTTTGCATAATTTATGGCCGCTTGTGCTGCTTGCTCTCTAATGAACTCATTGGAAAGAACTTGATTAGCAACTTCCTCTAAAACCACTTGCTCAAGTTCCGCTTGCTGCTTTTCAATATCACCATAAAAACCTTGCCGTCTCCCCGCGTAGCGGAAAGTACCAGCAACTCCAGTAAAATAGGATAGAAATCCTGATGCGAACTCTGAAGCTGATCCTGACGAGGCATCTCCATTACAGGGAACACCCGCTGCCGCTTGCTGTTCGCAGGTGAGTTCAACATTAACTTCTTCCATTTCCTCCTGATCATCTTTAGCTTTTTCCGTGGCTTTTTTGTTATCCTGACTTTTCTGGCTGATTGGCGCAGAAATACTACCTCCACCCCAACCACCATTGAAGCTATCCCAGTTATCGTAGCCACCACCGAACAGTGAACTTGACCATAGCCAGGAAAAGTCAGGCTCATGATAATGCCCGGTTACGGTGACTTCTTCCATCCATACAAAACCGCTAGGGTCTGTCAAACTGAGAGGGTTATTCATTACATAGCTGTAACGATTCCAGCTTTGGCTATGGGTTGGTGCCTGCACAATCGGGTCAGGACTTAAGAAACGACCGAGAATGGGGTCATAGATACGACCGTTCATATGGATCAACCCAGTACGGTCCAATTGTTCATGGTTGGTAAAACCGCGATTGGTACTGAGGCCTTGGGCCGCTAACAGCGCTTGTAAGTCGCTATCGCTCATATCCCCGGACCAGTCGCCACTCCTGCGACTGCCGTAGGGGTCATACGCCAAGGTTTCCGATGCACCTAACAACAGGTTGCCCTCTGCATCGGTGATTTTCTCCACAGAACCCAAGTGATCGCGGTGCAGATATTCCACCGTATTGATGGAAAGCCCGGCGTGATCGGTGGCAGTCACCAGGATAATCGTATCGCCAATCCGGGTTTTCTGTATCCGGTTGTACTCCGCATCATTGCCTGGCAGGAAATCCTCAAAGTGACCAACAATAAAGGTTTTATCGGTTACCAGCTGTTGCTGGCCCTCATCCCAGTAGCTGCTTTCGCGATAGAATCGCTGGCCGCCCGGGCCATAGCTGAAGCGGTCGCGGGCCGTGGGGGTTTGTGTGGTCTGGCTGTCGCCTACTACAATTTCTGTAGGTAGCCCCCTGGCATTCCAGCTGATCCATTTATCATCCCCGGTTGCCGCGTCATAGCGCACAATTGCCCCATTTTGGTTATACCGGAAGGTATAGCTGATGCCATTGATTGTAGCCGAGCTTACCGCATGTGCTCCCGCGTTGGCAGCTTGCCCGTACTGATAGTCTGTTACAGCGGTATCACTGGCAATGCTACTGGTTTTGCTCTGGATATTGCCAAGTCTGTCGAAAAGCGTGGTCAAAGTGCGTTGACTGGTATTATTCAACCAGGTTTGCGCCGTCTGCAGCCTGTTTAATCCATCATAACCAAATGTCTCCCGCTTGGTGGTTGACCCTGCACCATTCGCTATACGGCTCTCCAGGGTGCCATTGCTGCGCCAGTGGTAGGTGTTGTTTTGTATCTCCTGGGCACCTGTGGATACGATACTTTCCAGCCTGCCACTGTCAGGGTTATACACCCTGGTTGTCACAATGCCATTGCCATAATGCTCTTCCCCGGCCTGTCCTAGCGCGTTTACACTGTCGAAGGCCTTGAGTACGCTGGCGCCGTCGGTAAGCTGATGGAGGTATCCCCGGCCATTGTACTGGTAATGTACAACCGAGCCTGAAGGATCGGTTACAGAAGCCATACGGCCCCGGCTATCGTAGCTGTAGTCCTGTTGGTAATTGCGCACAAGACCGCCTGCCTGTAAGCGCGTATGGGTATTTACCAGCTTTGCGTCTGTGTCATAGCTGTTGACCTCCTGGTATACCTGGCTACCGCCGCTGGTATAAGTACGACTCCCCAGCAGTCCTATACCATTTACGGGGTCATAGATCCATTCCGCAACGCCCTGGCCGTCTTCCTTAAAGCGCAGGCGGCCCAGCTTGTCATAACTGCTATTGACAGACTGACCACTGTTGTCGGTCTGACTTACCAGCTGCCCCAGTGCATTATAGGCACTGGTAATCAAGCCCGTATCCGGGGTGGTCATTGCATTTTGATAGCCGGCTGAATCATAGTCAAACAGGGTTTCTGTCGAAGCGTCATTATTGACTAACACAGAAGCCAATTGGCCCGCACCGTTGTAAGTGTACTTGGTGGCTACCCGCTCGGAAGTGCCCACGGCATCCACCGTCAGCAGCAGGTCACCAAGGAAATTAAAGGTGGTGGTTTTTACCTGTGTCTCCTGAAAATCACCAGAACCATTTAAAACATCCTCCTCCACCGTCATCATATATTGCCCGGCACCACTGGTCGGTGCGTAGGTGGTGCGAACCTGGGAACCATCGGGGCGGTCAATTTGGGTAATTCGATTTCTGATATCGAATTGATAGGTAGTCAGCGGCTTCTCGTCACCGACAAAATAGGGCGCGGTTTCTAAATACATCCTGCCCAGGGAATCATAATTATATTCCTTCCTTGTTGTATCCACACCGTTAAAGGCCTGGGTATCCTGCTGGACCATACGCCCCAGAACATCGTAATAACGCGTACTGCTTGGTGTTATGGGTGAATCCGTGGTGATCTGGTAAGCAGTAAGCTGGTCACCATATACCGGGCAGCTACCCGCATAGCAAAATTCCCGTGTGGTACTAAAGCCTACACCATCGGCATTGATCCGTTTTTTCTCCCGCCCAAAATTATCATAGTGAATTGTGGTGGTCCGGTTATTAAAATGAATGGATTTCACCAAACCAAAGCGCTTGTCATAGTCTAGCGACATAGCTTGGCCCAGTGCGTTAGCAATGGTAGTTGGGTAACGCTTATCAACATAGTTATTGACCGTTGATGTACGCTCTGCAATACCGGCACCGGTCACGGTTTCCGATATTATGTTACCGCTTGCATCATAGTCATACTCCGTTGTCAATTCGTAGTTTGCGTCATCCGGGAAGCGTGTAACCGTGCCCACTTTATTTGTATCGCCGAAGCGTGTATAGACGACGCTTTGCACAACATCAGCCTGCCGGTTTAAAGGGCCATTAAAGTGGCTAACCTGCTCTGCCTCCTTAAAACTGATCAACCAGTCAGATGTGCTGTTGCTATAGGTTGTAATGGTTTCTTGACTGCGCTTGATGCCAGTGACAGAAATGGATTTAACCTCACCCCAAAAATCCTGATCGGCTGGCACAGTGGCGGAAAGCGCAAAACGAGCGGTTTTTACCATGTTACCTACAAGTTCCCCATGATCGCCATAGTTGGCTTTTTGGGGCAAGTGGGTGTAAAAGTTATAGCCAAGTGTCTGCCCGTTTTCAATAACCCAATCCAGGCTCTGCTTAACATAAATGTATTTGGTAGAGTTCAAGCCCGCTGAAAGGTCTAAATTACCATACCTGAGTTGACGCTTTGCCAGCAACTCGTTACTGCCAGGATAGACACCCGCATATTGTACTTCCCTGGCAATACGACCCGTATAGGGATAATCCAGACGGAATTGCCTGTAAGTAACAATATTAGAACTCAAGTCGTGGACTCTTTGTGCATGATAGCCCAAAAATCCGCGCCGGTTGTTGCTGACAAATCCATTACCCTGGTATGCATAGCTGGTTTTATGCCAACCGTTGACATTACCGTTAGAGCGCCAAACCTCGGAAACCACCGAGCGGTATTTTCCATCCACCGCAGCCAGGGGAGTGCCATTGACCGGCGTTGTGCCTTGACCAAAAGGCCTTTCAGAAAACAAGCCATCATTGGAATTATCCGCAATCATCGCATGATAAAAGCGCGTACTTTGACCCAGGGTATCGATAATTTCAGAAACGCCGGTATTAAAGTCAATAGGATTTTCGTTGTCAGGTACAACCCACTCAAACGCCATAGGATTCAAGCATAATTCATTATTGCCGTTTGCGTCGAAGGCACATTTTTGGACATACTTTAAACGTCGGTAATCTTCTATCTCCCCTTCATCTTCAGAGATTAATTTATATTTTCTGACCAGCTTATTATTATAAAGTGCTTTGATATGATGCAGTAAAACCAGTTGCTCTTGCTGTATATCACCAGAATCCAGCGGTTGGGGCGGTGCATCGCTGCGTGTGCCGTATTCAAACAAGATCCGAGCATCTGAGTCGTTACCGTAAGTTATTTCCAGCGGGTAGTTAATACCCTCTACTGTATCGCGGTGGTATGTATAGTTGATGGTATTACCGAAAGCATCAGTCACTTTATTGAGTGTCCAGCCAAAATGCGTGGACAGTCCAACTTTTAAACGGCTGTCACCGGTTCTGCCATACTCCTGCACCTTACCGTCAGGGGTTTGTACCTCAAACCATTTCCTGCCGTTTTCATTTTTCAATGTGACAAGGTGAAAGCTATCCTTTTGTGTGCGATATTTGCTGCCTGCACTCCATTTGCTGCCGGATACCATAACAAGCGGCTCGCCATTAAGGCAAATAGAGTCCGAGTTACTCAACAGTATTTTATCGGCATTGGGTCTGCCAACCACGCAGCGGCGAATAGCACCAAAGCCACCAATACGCCAACCATAGCCCAAATAATCTTCCGGCAAAGATTCATTTTTGCGTTGCCTAAAGCGCGCACCCGAATAGTTTATACTGACCGAAGGGGTAAGCTCATTGACCCCGGGGGCCACTTCTACAGGAATATTAATGATCGCATCGCCAGTTCTGGTGACATTGGTCGAGTAAGCCATTTGTCCAGGCGTGCCGCCACCAGTAAGCACGACCGCAGGCTCGATACCATCGAGATTATGCACTTTCACCCAGCTGCTGGTTTGCCACCCCGTACATTGATTGCCATTGCAGGCCTTTACCCGATAGCGGTATTTATCGGCGATCTGCCCACGCACCTCATAGGTTTTTGCAGTGGCGTTGTTGAGTTGCACAGTTTGCCAACCATCTGCGCCACAGGTTTCTGTACCGGTTTTACATTCCCTTTGCAACTGGTAAGCAGTTACATTCCCGGATGCATTCCAGCTGATATCGTAGTCACCAAAATCGCTGGATTCCGGCGTAGTAATGGATACACCGGTAGGTTTAGGCAGTGGGATATTCACCGAGACTGCTTTATAATTCGCAGAAGGTGTCCAGGGCCCCCAGCCGGCGGTATTGTATGCACGCGCTCGAAATTGATAGGTCCCAGCCGTGCCTGATGGTAAATTAACCGGTAAGGTGGTGGTTGTGCCGGTATTATTGTCGCCGCAGTTATTGAAGGTAAAACTGCCACCATCTTTACTGCACTGTATCTGATACTGTGTGATTGGATCGAAGGCACCTGTGGGCGCACTCCAGGCCACCTGGAAATTACCCGTCTGTGTACCGCCGCTTGGCTGGGTAAAATTTGTTACCGCGTCTGGTTTTCGATTAACCGTAAGGTATGTACTGTATTTCCAGGATCCCCCCTTTACAGTATTACCCACTTTGACATAAGCACGCACGCGGTAGCGGTATTTACCATTACCTATTTTTCCTGATGAGGGAACTCTAATGGATTTTGTCCCAGTGCTGGATGATGAATAGATACGATTCCAGCTACCACTGCTATCGCAAGAGGTTAAACACTGATCCACATGATACCCGCTAATTTTCGGTGGTGTTTGTGGAGCGCCCCACTGTAAAGTAAACACACCGTTTCTGTCGGTACCGCCTTCATTATTGGAAAAACTGACACTGCCGGACGTGTTGGGTTTCCTGATTACCTTAATTTCATCGGTGTACACCCAGTTGGAACCATTAATATCACCAACGTAATAGTGTTTGATCCGGTATTTATAAATACCGGAATCCATATTCTTAACATTAAGGATACTTTCCCCCGACTTGACATAGTGACTATATACCTTATAAGCGCCACCATCCTTACTCACTTCTGTAACCACTTCGCTACAAGGTGTAAAGAATCTCGGATTAAGATAAAATTTTAAATCGTAGTTACCGTCTGCGTCCGAACTCGGCAAACTTACATTGGAAACCAGCGGAGCTCGGCCTGTACAGTCATTATCGGGCGGCTTAGGCAACGAATAGCCAAAACCAGACAGCATAAAGAATGAAAGAGCAATTATAAATCTAGTTAACATCATTTAATCCAGTATAATGAATGTGAAATTTTTAATTATTTATTGATTGTTGTTTTCTCTGTATTATGCATACCCCCTCAATTATATTATTATGGCTCTAGGCACTTGAAACAATGTCATTACCTGTAAAAAATGTTGGAGATTATTTTTAAAACTCATAAATCCAAAACCCCCATTTCCTTGCGAACATAGATATTTTTGATAACTTTTTAACTATTTGAAAAACACAAAGCGCTGTCTGCACACAGCCTTTTGACACCCATGTCAAAACAGTGAATTTATTTTCATGAAGTAATTCAGATGATTTAATACCCGCTTTATTAAGTAACAAAGACAAAAATAGAACAGTATTTGGCGGAATAATTATCTGAAGTGGGAACTGAAATCTGAAAGTTGCAAATAACTTATTACCACTTACTTTATTATAGCAATTGACTGGGTTTTCTATAACTGGACATAACGGAATGTAGCAAGGGGCATTCAGGAACAACATGAGGCAGTACAACTAATGATTCAAGAATAAAAAACATTTCTTTCGAAAAACACTGAACATTTTTCGAGTCATAATCACATAATATTTTTGACAATCAGGAAGATGATCTTTATTTTACAAACATGACCCTACTTCCAAGAAATACAATAGTGAATCCATGGTTTTGGTAATTTGAGCAACAGGCTAAGACAGCGCCTAATAGCCAAATCCCATCTCCAGATCAATATTTTTTGAAAAGTTAACCCCATGGGATTGACCATTCTCTTCAAGCCACCGATCATATTGAACAGATATAATTACAAAATACCATTGGTACTTTAGTTCCATATGCGCCATCAATCGCGACATACACCAGAAAATGAAACTTGCATATCTCTCCAGAAAGTAACTTTCACTAGAATACCCTTATCCAGGAAAAATCCAAGTTCCTATTTGTGATGCAATTCGGATTTCTTGATATCCAACAACCCCACCATGGATTGGATATGCAAACATTTTTCAATGTACTGAAAAACAGGAACGAATGGGAAGACTTCCGTACCATATAGATAGAGCAGAACTAGTACTTAAGTTCAAAGTATAAAACTGGCGAATAAGCAAACGATTTACCATTAATGACAGCAGTGCCGACAGCTGCTTCCGGAGCAATAGCAAAACAAAGGCCATCAGGACGACGAGAAAGCTACAAACGTTACACACGTTCTGCAAAAACCAATAACGATATTGGTAAAGGCGCCTTTCTCGATCAAAAATTTATTGAGCAGCGGATTCCAAACAAAAACGGATGGTGGCATGTTGGACGCAAGCATCAACAGGAAGCTTCCGGCCATCACAGGTTGTATAGCATAGGGGCACAATAACAGCAGGTGAGGCAATTTGGGTTTCTAGGACAAGGGATACCTTGAGCAATAAAATGGCCGGGGAGTATGATGAAAACGGCGCTGGATCACTCAGTGGTGTGGACCTGTTTAGAAAAAACTGCCACGTCTTCGCCTATGCTGTTCCCAACTACCGTCATCCCCACAGGCACTGTTTTATGCGCGGAAAATTGGTATCGGATCACCTGTGACAGCTTAATCATTAACAAAAAGCCCCTGGAGTAAGTAAATGCTTACAAACAAAAAGCACTTTGGCCTGCTAAAGCAAGCCATTCTTTACCTCGCGCTATCTATTTTGACGTCATTTCATACGCTGGCGCAGGAAGCCAGCCTGCCAAACCAATTGACACTCAAGGAATGGAAGGTACCGTGGGAGGGGTTGCCAAGAGACCCTTATGTTGACCACAAAGGACGCATCTGGTTTTGCGGACAGGCGGGCAACTATATCGGCCGGTTTACGCCAACCGGTGAGGAATTCAAGCAGTATGAGGTACCCGAAGGTACCCATCCGCACAATCTGATTGTGGATAAACAGGATCAGGTTTGGTACGCCGGTAATCGCAATGCGCATATCGGGCGCCTGGACCCGGAAAGCGGTAAAATCCAGCAATACCCGATGCCCAAGGGCGTCGATGATCCCCACACACTGGTCTTTAACCGGGAAGGTAATATCTGGTTCACCGCGCAACAGAGCAATCGCATCGGCCTACTGAATGTCAGTAATGGGGAAGTTCGGGTTGTTACGCCTCAAACTGCCAGGGCACGTCCCTACGGCATCAAAATAGACCCACAGAATCGTCCCTGGGTAGCACTGTTTGGTACCAACAAGCTGGCCTGGGTAGATCCAAAAAGTATGTCCGTATCCGAAATCTCCCTCCCCCGCACCAGTGCCCGCCCACGAAGATTGGAAATTGACCCCTCTGGCAATATCTGGTATGTGGATTATCCGGGCGGTTACCTGGGCCGGTATATGCCAGACACAAAGGCGTTTACAGAGTGGAAACTCCCCGGCGAAAACCCGCGCCCCTACGGTATGGCACTGGACAACAAGGGGCGAATCTGGGTGGCGAACACAGGAAATATCCCGAATATCATTTTGGCTTTTGATACAGAATCGGAGAAGTTTATCAGCGAAACCTCAGTGCCCAGCGGTGGAAATATCCGGCATATGTATTTTGATAACAAGGATGGCAGCTTTTGGTTTGGGGTGGATACCGGGTCCTTGGATCAGGGGATACCCAAGCAGTGACTCTCCAGGACTTTGTTTCCTACTAATTTGTCATTCACGATTTTCAGAATCGTTAAGCACATTAGCCAGACATAAAACTACAATAAAAAGCTACGTGACTACACTAATCCGAACATCAGATACTGCATCCCCAAAATACGGCTCACCTTTCAAACAGGAGTGGCCAAGAAACCGCCCTTAAAGCGGTCTCCTGGCCATTGGTGAACGAACCTGATGGAGACTAAAAAACAAACGGAATAAAGCATTTTACCCGCTGCTTATACGCTTGCCATTTCTTGCCATAGCGCTCCTCTGACATCTTTTCATTTTTTGGGATCGCATCGCCAAAATATTGGCCAATATTGGTCAATGGCGCGACCAGCCCAATCCAATGATTGACCAGTAAACCAAAGCTGACGAAAATTAAAAAATCCCCGAAGTAATTTGGATGGCGACAAGTGCCCCAAAACCCACTCTCTAACAATTTACCTTTATTGTCTGAATTTTGTTTAAAACGACGCTTTTGATAGTCGCTGCCAAAATGATAAATGGTGCCCAGCACATACAGTACAATTGCGGCCCATTGCACTACACCAAATGGTCCTCTTAAGTCAGCGGCCCAATAAAATGGCAGACAGTACAACCAGCCAAAGGTATTGACCATTATCACCGCCAGCAACGGTTTTTGCTTTGCGGGAATCACCGCATTGAGTTTGGAGGCGGCAGTATTTTGATACCAGGCGGTGAGAACTATGTTCATCCGCAGCAAATAAACACCTACAAAAATCAACAACAGACTTTTATGTGCCCAATCTCCAGAGCCCCAATAGCAATACGCCAAGGTGACCGGTGCCATGGTATTAAATCCCCATACAAACATCGGCCGCGTACTTTGAGCGCGACGAGTTGCCACAGCGGCAAAGAGGGATAAAACTAGCATAATAATGATCAATGTGTACCAAATAGCCATTATGGTTTCCGTTGTAAACAGTGCTTCCTGAATTAAGCCAGTGCCGCGCATCGGCGCCAGCTCTTTTCAATTGATTGCCCCTAAATTTTACAGTTAGTAACCGTAAGAATGAATTTCAACAGTTTGTTAGGGCCTGTTTATATAAATTAGCCTGCCTGTAATCCACGCAAAGCTGGTAAAAAAACGAAAAATCACATCCAACTTATCAAAACGGCTTAGTGCCAAAATTAGCAAATTGTATTATCGATTCTTTCATTAGGCTGAACAGGTCCCAGCTTATATAAGAAAGTGCATCCCTGCTGTAAATCCAGTTAGATCACTGTTTGGAAATTCAAATTCCTAGAACCCACGCTGTAATATGTCATTTATTTACTATCAATGCTTGCAAGGAACTCATCAAGGACCCTGTTGAACTCCTTGGGCCTCTCCCAGAACATCATATGCTTACCCATATAGACAACAGTGGCAGAGGGTGTGTTGGCCGTGATCCACTTATCTGCTGCTTCCTTCATTTCATCACGTACGACATACAACAAAGGCAGTTTTCCCTCAAGTGCACTAAGATCCTCACTGTAGTCGAGATAAAATCCCGTGGCATTTGTAATTGAGGCGACACTACTTGACGTGCGGTTGGCGATGCTTGTTATCCAGGCGATTTTCTCCGGTGTCGGCTTTTCAAGCATCCATTTGCTAAATTCTGCAATCACATTATCGCGATCTTCAATGATGCCTTCGGTAAACCATCGTGAATAGCCGTCGGAATCGTCGTTAAGGTACCAGACCCACTCGTCACGCGTTGCACCGGCTATATCCGGGCCCGTATCAATCATGATCATGGCTTTGAGCTTATCAGCGCCGAACTGGTTCAAATACGCCAATTGCTCCGTTACCCCGTATGACCAACCCGCCAGAATCACATTCTTCAAGTCCAGCTTTTCAATCAATTGGGCCAGATCCCGCGCGTGTTGTTGATAGGTGTGGCCTTCAACGGGTTTTGATGATTTGCCCTGGCCCCTGGGGTCATAGGCCAGTGCGCGGTATTTTGTTGATCCTTTAAAGTGTGCGAGTTGATGTTCGAAAACCTCTGTTGACATCATCCAACCCGGGATAAAAATAATGGTTGTATCGCCGCTACCTGCCTGTTCGTAATGTATGGTGAGATTTTCATCAATCTTAACTTCTTCTGAAGCCACACCATCAGTAAACAGACATAAGCTTGCGGCCATCATCATTAAAATGTTGGGTATTCTCATCCTCTCCCCCAGGTGGTTGAAGTTGTTAAACCAAAAATCAGGTTATTTTATCAGGCATGTATATTTCAATCAATATGACTACTTTTATCTTATACAACCGACTCACTGGCAATTTCTCCACAACCCAAAAATTGCTTTTTAATTCATTGAGTATTGCAGGTAGACCTGAAATACCAAACAGTAAGAGAATCACTCTCAAATAAATCCGGTATGTATTTATCCATTTATTTGTTTCAAAAGCAGATCAAGCCATCTCAAGATGAAAATACATCAGAAAAAAAGATATAGCATTTCTTGAAAACCCTGTGTAGAAACGATTTCCAGATTTTTTCTCTTTGGACTTATCGAAAGCAGTGCCAGGGATTATTTGTGTATTATCAAACCCTTTATAAGCCTCACCATTGGCAACCATGCCCGACTATGTAGAGCATGGCACTGAGCATTTGGGTATTGTTATCTTACTGCACCGAAGGAATAGAAATGCCTCGATAGTTTTTTGTTGCGCTGTCATTTCCATGCAGCGGTTTTTTTGGATTGGGTGTGAACGGGTTCTGGCAGGCTATTGAAAAGGCGCTCTGCGGCCTTTCTCACCCTGGGTGTGCGGCGATGTCATTAAACCCTTCACGACAAACCCAGCACATTTATAGTTGATTTGTGGCCACCCCGGAATAAAATCCCGCGCAATCAGTTGAATTGGCGGACACTCGGGCAGAAAGTGCGCTTGCCAATACCCACCCCATTGATCGGGGCACGTACCGGCAGTGTTTATTTCTGTTCTATATTCCCCTGAACCCCAGGGGAAAGGACTCAGGGTGCGATTTTTTTCTTCAAAGCCTTGCTTAACGGCCTGGGGATATTCGGGAGGGTTTTCAGCAGCCAGGGCAGTACCTTACGTTTCACACCATTTAACGACTCAGGTACCACAGCTTCGATCAGGTGTGGGCCTGGTGTGTCGAGTGCATATTCCAGGGCCTTTAACAGCTCTTCTGATGTCTTCACACGTATACCATGCACACCCATACTCTGAGCCAATAGGGCATAATTGGTGACCGGGCCACTGAGATCGAGTTGGGATTTGGCTTTCTCTCCGGCTTCTTCAGCCCCCACACGTTCCAACTCAATATTTAAAACTGAATAGGAGGCATTGTTGAAAATAATGCTGGTCACATTCAGATTTTCCCGGGCCATGGTCCATAGTGCCTGATTGGTGTACATGGCAGTACCATCGCCGATCAGGGCCAGTACCGGCCTATCCGGGCAGGCTACGGCGGCCCCTACAGCACTGGGCAGTCCCTGACCAATGGCGCCACCGGTGAGGGTAATCATATCGTGTCTTGGTGCCCCGGCGGTCATGGCGTTGAGTAACAAACCCGAGGTGATGGATTCGTCCACAACGATACTATTCTCCGGCATCAACTCACCCACAGCCCGGCATACTTTTTCAGCAGTCAGTTTGCCTTTCGGCCTGCCGGGTCTGCCGGCGGGTTGCAGCACAGGTGGCGTACTCCCCGCACCCAGGGCATCAGCGAGCCCGTTCAGGCTGGCCGCGGCGTCTTGTTCAGGTGTACTCAGGGTGTGAACGGTACAGCCATCCGGTACCAGATAACTCTGCTTGCCCGGGTAAGCAAAAAAAGAAACCGGGGCTTTGGCGTCCACCAAAATCAAATTGTCGAATTCGGACAATTGCAAAGAGGCGAGTTCCGCCAGGTAGGCTATGCGCTCCACCGCAGGCAGGCCGGCACCGCGCTCTATACGGGTGGGAAAGGTTTCGGCAAAAACAACTACACCACTGTGGGCGGCAATGCGGGCAGCAGCCAGCAGTCCCGGCTCGCGCAGGGCGCGACCGCCAAGCAGCAGGGCCGTTTTCCTGCTGCTGCGTATTGCTTCAGCCACAGCATCAATGGCCGTACTGTCCGCTATTGGCGCTTCGGCCTGGGGTGGCACCACACAGGGCTGGCCCCCCTCTCCCCAGGAGACATTCGCCGGCAGGATCAGGGTGGCCACCTGACCGGGTAACCCCCGGGCGGCGGTGATGGCATCGGCAGCATCCCGGCACAGGGATTCCGTACTCGTTGAAGTACGCACAAAGTTGGGCGACACATTACAGGCTACTGTTTCGATATCTGACTGCAACTGGGCATCGTACTTGACATGATAAGTGGCGTGGTCACCCACAATGTTGACAATCGGGGATTTTCCTTTACGGGCGTTGTGCAGATTGGCCAGGCCATTGCCCAAACCACAGCCCAGGTGCAGCAGGGTGGCAGCGGGCTTATCCGCCATGCGCGCGTAGCCATCGGCAGCCCCAGTGGCCACACCTTCAAACAGCGCAAGGACCGCCCGCATCTTGGGCTCACCATCCAAAGCCGCAACAAAATGCATTTCACTGGTGCCGGGATTGCTAAAGCAAACTTCAATCCCCGCATCCACCAGGGTTTTCATCAGAGCTTGGGCGCCATTGGGCATACTGTCTCTCCTGATCCTACTCTTGACCTGTTTATTGTGTTGGTTTTGTGTTGTGCTTTGATCAATTCCCTGTATTGATCGACCTGGCTGCAGCCTTGGCTGTCATGATGCAGCCGGGCAGGAAAGTGCCTTCCAGCGAGCGTTTACCATTGCAACCGCCGCCACCAAACCCGGCGGCCTCGCCAACACAATAAAGACCGGTGATGGGCTGGCCGTTGGCATCCAGCACCCGGCTTTGCAGATCGGTCTGCAATCCACCCAGGCTCTTGCGGGTGGTCAGTTGCGTCTGGATCGCAATAAATGGCCCGGCACCAGGTTTTTGTAATGGGGCCGGTTTGCAGGTACGCAGTCGATCCGGCCCCCATTGGCGGGCATGACGGATCAGGCGGATTTGCGGGTCGTTGTTTAGCTGGTCGCCCTTACTGAAATTTGCATCAAAGGTATCCGCAGTGGCTTTGAGCACTGCCGGGTCAACATCCTGTGAACAGGTCAGCGCATTCATTTTTTTTGCCAGCCCTGCCAGTGTATCGTCCACAAGAAAGTGATTACTCTCGCTCTGCATCTGATCCACGAGGGGTGTGTTGCCCAATAACATCTCTTTCAGCAGTAGCGGAAACTGTTTATCCCGGATTCGGGCATTGTGCTCTGCACCGGAAATAGCGAATTCCTTCAGTGCAATGCGCCTGTTGAGCAGCTGCCAGGTCCAGGGTTTCTCCTGGGCGGCAACTTGCTGGCATAACCAGTGGGTATCGAATCCGGTAACCAGGGGCTCCGGACCAATACGTTCGCCGCGATGATTCAGCCACAGGGCGGACTTACAGGGAATAGAGGAAAGACCGTGATCGGGAAAATGCGGGAAGGGATGCGGAAAACCGGCGGCGTAATTCCACATTTCTCCGGCATGGGTAATACAGGCCCCCAGATTGTCTTTTGTCCAGTGATGCAGCTTGCCATCGGAAAAAGGGTGAGCACCATTCAACATAGCGGTGGGCTGCGGCCGGTCGACAGGCCAATTGGCCCGGCACTGATCGTGCCCGCTATTTATCCCCCCCATGGCCAGTACTACAACAGGCGCTTCAAAGCGGGCTTCCCTGCCGGTGCCCTCATGCACCGCAGTCGCTCCATGGACTTTTCCAGCCTGCTGGTCCAACCCAGTGATCCGCTGGTTATGATGAATCGTCAGTCTGCCTTCAGAGCTGGCATCGTGCAGCGCGCGCACCATGCACTTGACCAGTTCTCGTGAGGTGCCCCAGATGATGTGGTAACGGGGGACACTGTTGCCGTCGCCAAAACGACCCCGTTCCACCCAGTTGACCGCTGGCATAAATTTCAGGCCTTCACGGATAAGCCAGTCGTAAACTTCAGCACGCGAGTGCTCCACATAATAGCGGGCCCACTGCATGGGCCATTCATCCAGGGGGTCCAGTTCGCCAAAGCGCAGCCAGTCCTGCAGGGCCAACTCTGCTGAGTCGGGAATGTTCATACGTCGCTGCAACGCTGTGCCGATCAGTGCCATACCGCCAAAGGCCCAAAGTGCCAGCCCGCCAAACCGCTGTGGGGTATCCCGATCCACTATGGTGACAGTTTTACCTGCCCTTAACGCCTCCAGTGCAGTGATAATGCCTGCGAGCCCCCCTCCGGCAATCAAAATATCAGAGCAAACGGGTTTTGGCATGGTACTTTTCCCTATGACTTTATTGCAGTAGACCATATAACGTTATAAACAGGGCCCGATTGACCTAGCAGACCAGATAATTGACTTTACAAGCCACAACAGCTCAGGGCGATGTTCCCCCTATAATAAGCACCACTTTGCTCCCCGCTCTTGGATTTCAAACGCGCAGTGTTGCTTTTCACCTGGGGTTGGAAACATCTGAGAAGCCCTGCCCGGACGGAACCTGTAAAAAGGCAACCTGATCGGAACCTATCTACCCAGCAAATATCGGGGGTATCCTCACCGAAGCCAGCAAAGACCTCAGGGAAATCGGGAGGTGCGAGGTTCAGACTTCCAATCTTGTAATTGTGTACCTTGAGGGCCAGTATCCAGTTACATTCGAAACCAGCGACAAACGACGATCTATTTACCCCGCCAGCTCTATTATTGGGTAGGCAACTCGTTGTGTTTAAGCCTTTTTTATTTTAAGCGCTCACTGCCATAGAGCAGGGATACTAGCGTTTTAGGGATATAGTATCAAGTGAGCGTGTAATCCACCATTTAAAACAACAGCGATGAGGAGAGAATTAAACCAATCGTAGCAGCGGTTTTGGGGGTATTCCTCATATGGCCTTATGAGGCCTTTCATTGTTGTACTGCCATTGCCACTCAGTTACAAGTTGTTGCGCCTGTCCAACGCGGTCGAGATGATGCAGATCCGGCCACTGATGTCATGCCGCACAACTTAATCGCTCTATATATATTCTGTGTTGGCTTGTCAGGTTGAATAACTAGCAGCGTAATCTGCTGCCGGCTTGTCCACCTCCATTAAAGCTCCTGAGATATTCTCAGGCCCATTGCCACACCGCAAAGCAGCAGGCTTACTCCGCTATTCAATTACCTGTCCAGTGGAGGTATAATGCTTAAAGCCGTTATCGACAAATCAGCAATAATAAACAAGCACTCACAATTGTAATCGTCGATAAGATTAAATGTTCGTAGACTTTCTCCGTCACCCAGACTATTGGGCATAAATTCCATCGAGCAGACTTGGCTCTCCGCCATCGGCACGCTACACGGCTCCGGCATCTCTCGTTTAAAACGGCATTCGGGCCTGATTCTAGAAATCACTTCAAGCTTACAATAGACCCGACACACCCGCTTGTGGTTACATCCAAAGCACTGAAATGATTAATACGATTTTATTTAGTGTTTTAAAGCCAATATGGGCTGTTTGGCTTGAGGCATATCCGCTCCCAGAGTCTCCCTTTACAAAGCATCATTGAATTCTTCCCGGTATCTTACCACCCCGCCTTGTTTTGGTAAGGCGGCCTTATTGAACACAATGGCCATAAATACTTGGTCTGGTACACCTTCCCACTGGCTGCGGAGTTTGTAGTTCGATGCCACTTCAAAGCCGAAGCGCGGGTAATACTCTGCATGTCCCAGGACAATAACGAATGGGCAACTGGATTTATGCAAGTATGCAAGGCCGTGGTGAACGAGCCGAGAGCCAATGCCTTTTTTCTGATGTGACGGCAATACCGCCATGGGTGCCAGCCCCATGCCAACTGAGTCCGATGCATCAATCGTCACCGGAGTGAACAGGATGTGTCCAACAACGGTACCGTTCTCGACAGCCACAAACGCGATATACTCTTCGCAATTGATGCGAAGCCTGTCGACGAGAGCCGCCTCAGGGCCTTTATTGAACGCGGCCAGGTTCAAACGGTGGATCGCGTCTCTGTCTTCAGGTTTTTCTTCACGGATTTCGATCATTGAGTAAGTGTTCCATGTTGCAAAGACTAATGCCCCGGGGAACGGCAGCAAACAGTGATGGCTATAATAATCCACTCAATAGGCATTGAAACCCCATCAACGCCCTATTTTCTCCTTGGTCAACTCCCTTCTGGACGCACTGCCTGTTTCACCAGCCTGCTAGCGATATCCCCGTTTTCGCGATAGAGTGGTGAAAAGTTCATCGAACCCGGGTGGCGATATGATTCAACATAAGCATGTGGTCTATTCTCTACTTCTCTTGATCAATTCATTTATTTTTCAGGCAAAAGCCGTCGAAATCGACCATATCACCTTCAAACCCACTCCGCTGAATGTCGGTGCAGGCCAATCGGCCATTACCGTGCTGGATTTCAACTCTGATGGCGCTATGGATGTTATTTGTTCCAGTTATACCGCTAATACTGCCGTGATTTTTCAGGGTAATGGACGGGGTGGTCTAGCCAAAGTGGGCAGTGTCCCGGTGGGTGAGAATCCAGCAGATATGGCAGTTGCCGATCTCAATAAAGACGGCAATGTCGATTTGGTGGTGGCCAACCACGAAACCGCCTATGTCACCCTGCTGCTGGGTGATGGAAAGGGGAGCTTTAAACCACCGCCTCAATCACCACTGAAAATAGAGGTGAATCCCCATATACATATGGTTAAGCTGGCTGATCTGGATGGCGACAACCGAGTAGACCTGATTGTCGATAGCCGCGATGACCATGGCCTGCGTTACTTTAAGGGGCTGGCCAATGGCAGCTTCAAAACACCCGGCCAACTGATCAACGCCGGAGGGGACCCCTATCGAGGCTTTGCTATCGGTGATATCAACAGTGATGGACGCATTGATCTGGTGACTCCAAACCCGGGGGAGATTGGTATTGTGACCCATACCGGCTCAAACACCCCGTCTTTTACCCTGAAAAAGCTAGCCCCCTATGCATCCCCCTTTGTTGTTGAATTGGCAGAAATGAATGGCGACGGGAAACTGGATATGCTGGTCGGCTCAAATGGCAGTTCTGTCACCGTCATCCCAGGAAACGGCGATGGCACATTCCATGAAGCCAGCAAAACGGCAATAACCACACCCCCTGGTGCCAAGCAGATAGCCGTTGGTGATATCAATGGCGATGGCCTTGAAGATGCACTGGTAGCTAACTGGTCCGGTGAACTGCTTGCCGTTCTCGGCAATAAAACCAGGGTCGAGACCATAAGATTCCAGGATGCCAATATCCCTAACCCATGGGGTGTGGCCTTGGCAGATCTCAATGGAGATGGAAAAAGCGACCTGATCATTGCTGATGGAGGCAGCAAAGCGGCTGTGGTATATGTCAGCCAAACGGAGTAATGCCTGGCAGGCCAGAGCAAGCTCCGCTGCGGTACTTTCTGCCGTGACAGATAAAACACTGCTGCAGGAAATAGATGGAATATGCACAGGTTATCAATCACTGGCAGAAGCTTGCAAAAGCCATCAACAAATCAGTGGGCATCGCCCAACCCGAAATTGTTGAATGGCCTGCATGTCCAGATGAGGTGCGTGATCACTGTTGGATACTGCCCTGAGGTCTCTCTACCGCTCTTTTCTTGGTGGGTTTTCTCCAACCAGGCAGGGCGCCTAAAGGAAATTTTGCGTGTATCAGGGAATCACTGCATTTTTTTGAGGCCCAATAACAGCGCTTAATTTCCTTTTTTATTCAGGCAATGCCATACACGAAAATTTCTTTCGTTCTGTATCACACCCCACAGGGCCTAAAATAAAAAAACTCAATAGATTCCTAGTCCCTGCGCACATACCAGTTGATGGCTTTGGTCCCAACCTTGCGCGAGAAGCGGAAACGGATCGTCTCCTGGTCGCCTTCGCGATAATCGTTGACCTTAAAGCTGCCGGACTTCGTCTCAGAGGGCATGTTCAGCTCCTTGGTAATCCGCGTTTGCCAGCCGCCGCCGGCCTTCTTCTGCTGGATCTTGACGGTCAGGACGTTGGAGCCGGAGCCCGCGCCCCTAACCGTGTACTTGAAAGTGGTGTTCTGCTTGGGAGCGAACTCGACCGTGTCGACAGTGTCCAACCCGGTCAAGGCGCCATTGGCGTCCCAGGCCAGCGGTGCCCTGGCAACGCTGGGTGTCCTCAGGGCAAACAGGCGCGGTGCGTTTTCTACCAGAGTGGGTAGCGCCTTGTGCTGAGACGCCATGTATTGCTGTGCAATTTCAGTGGCCGCAGCAATCTCCTTGTCCGCCGCAAGCGAGCCATTCAGTAGAAATACTAAATATAAGAATTTCATGTAACACTCCTTGTTTTTTAGCCAGTTGTTTATTGTCCTTTCAATGGCGGTTACGAAGCATCCTCCATAACTTGTCTTTCCATTGTTCCGTGACTCAGTTTTTGATAAATTATCCAGTGAATACTGCATTTATTAATCAGTGGAAACTGTAACTGAATGATGGATACTGTACCATAAAAATTTGCGTCTATTACTGAGCACCCGCATGAGCGATTGTATTAGATTGGAGTGGAAATTAATCCATTAGATGCATTTGTTCATATTGCTTCACCAGGCTTTTTCTATTTCTGGTTAACACCTGCCAAGCTGCAACCAGCAGAACACCATATACACTCCCTTGAGTAAATCGTTGCAGCCCACCCTGGATTGACAAATAAACGCTGTAAAGCCTAAGTACAAACAACACAATCCCGATCAATACGCATAAGGGGATGCTTTGACTGATTGTAAATCGAGGCGCAACCGCAAACAGCCTCAATACCATCCCTGTTCCATGGGTAACTCAATAACCTGAATTTATTCAGCACGACCTGGCCAAAGCTGCCAGCAGCAGGACAGCCAGGATCCCGTGGCGCAATTACAGACCTTTTTAGGCGATCGGTTCTGCAAAAAGCAGCCAAATGCCAACCTTGTTTACACCTGACCGGCATTGAATTACGTATAAATAGAATGAGAAATTCAGAAAATCCCGAAAGGGACAAATCCAGGATAACCAGTGAATGCTGCGCGTGGCGACCTTGTAGCATTTAACTCACTTACATACGGGGTTATGTATAAAAATCAGGCTTTATTGCGTCTCTACAAAATAAGCATGAATAAATGACTTATACGGACTGGGCTATTCAGGAAAACAGGGATTTTTTATAAAGATCCATCCTATTGCCCGGTAATACGAGTATTGATACAGTGATTGTTATGACCAGTATCCCAAACCGACCATTGCTTGTAATCTCCTGTATTGATTGATTTTCAGGGAGAAAACAGATTTCCTGCAACAATAACAACCTCGGTAATCAACATTGCTGCCCAGCTCTGGTTCTATTGCCTGGCAATCGGTAGCAGGATTTAGAGCGGCGTATCGTCAAGGTATCTTGCCTTTTGACACACCTAGCCGGCACAGTTGAGAGAGCACCGCCTGTAAAGACACCCGCGGCGGCATGCAAGGCTACTGCGTTAGCCCCCTAACGACGCTTACCTCCCCGCAGTACCCGCACACGAGAAGGTAAGCGTTTGTGGTGCGGTTTGGGGCTTCACGGACCTTCGTGGCGCCCGTACTCCCTTTCAGCGCTCCGTCTTTTTATCGGGTTGCCTTTTGAATGGCCTGATTATGGCCGGGGGCTTTTCGATTGGCCCCTCCTCCAGCGCACAGGCTTTGTCCAGTGGGTAGACTTCGTCCAACCATTGCAGGAGGTGCACGGCGCGCATCACTTGGTTGCCCCTACCGGGCGCAATATGCAGGTCTACGGCGTTCTCTTTGATGGCGACCAGTGTGAAGGTAAAATAATCCCCCAGCTCCACTGGCTGAAATAATCGACAGGGTAATATAGGCATCTTGAATAGGCTCCTTATGTCGCCTGTAGCGGAAAGGCGCAATGCTTTGTGCGGTTTCTCCCGCCTCAGGCGTGATCCTTGAGTGAAAAAAGCAAAGTGCAATGTGCAGGGTGCGCAGCCAGACAGGCGGTGCGCGGCTGAAGTAAAAGACCACACCAATCATCACGCAACGCCACAGCACACTCCGCCGCCGGGGGCAGGAGTGACTCGGAAAACGCGCCTTCAGGGAGACCTTTATTGAAGACGAACGAGTGTATGGCGTATCATTCAAGACAGCCTCGCTAGATAGATAGTTTATCTATTGGGGTTAGCCATCCCCTGGTGTCTCTAGCACCGGGGGCTGGCGCTTACGCCTGACTTACGCGGCCATGATGCGGTCCTTCTTTGTGTGTTGAAAATTTGTTGTGGTTAGGGTTTTCCCGCGAGTGCTGCCTTACAGGGCGCCTCGCGGGCTGAACGATGATCGTTTGGGTATTTTTTTATCTATTTATTATTCTTTACTGGTGCCAGCTAAGCGGCTGGGTACTATGACAGCAGGCCTACCCTAATCGCTTTTTGTCAAGAATTCAATCGAGATGAAGCTTTAGGCGACACCAAGTTTAATTTTCCTACCTAGTGAAAACGTGTGCCTTGCGCCAGGGTATCAGCAACCCACTCCTCAAATGGCTACAAATGGTGAGCCCTGCCGAAGAAATTCGGCCGTTGGCACAGCGTCTACATGCGGGCAAATCGTTGGGCCAAGCAAAGTGTACTGTATAGGGTCTTTCTCGCTTCGATCAACTGGATGTCGTTTTCACGTTTTTTTATTCACTTTGCTCTAATTATCGATACTTCAATTAGTGTGAGCAGACCCTAGAAATCCTCCTGAATAAAAAAGAGATGTTCCTTTAAAATCTAATTCCACTTCAATTTTAGAGATAACATCTTAATCAACAGCCTCACACCCGCAAATAGCATCGTAACGATTTTTCAATTAGATCAAGTTCACAAGCTGTCTCGCTCTAAACAGAAGTTTATCAGTGAGATGTTAGAAACGATGATTCAGCAGCAATAATGATAAAAGCGCTGACCCAGTGTGCACCAATATTTAAAGAATCCAACTTATCAGTAACAAAAGAAATAAACTCATTATGACTACCAACATGTTTCGATAAAGCAGAAACACGTTCTCCTTTCGTTGCAGACAACAAAATGCCATTTTCTTCATCATCCAAATCGATACCTATTTTTTTAAATACAGGATGATTTTTACCAACGGCAGGGGGAATTAAATGGTGAGCATGATGATTGGGAAACACTGTTGAACGTGGTAGCCCAAAACTTTCGGCAAGATTAGTTTTAAGTACGGATGATTTACCACCAGTAATTACAGGAGCTATACTGTTTGGAACAACTAATCAACCGTCAGATGATAATCTCCAGGACCACTCCAACTAATCTTTGTAAAGCTGCCGCTTAACAATCCAGCCTCCCTCAGATATTCAAAAACTTCCGCTGGACACCATTCTTTACCACTAGAAAAACTCACTTCCAGAGTTCTTAACTTATCAAATAGTTCCGCTTTTTCTAGATTTCCTGATACAGAAAAAATGTATTCCGATAAGTCCGAGTCATATACGAATCCCAAATTAGACAGCTCGTTTTGAAACGAACTGTCTACCGACTTTACACGAACAACCTTGCCGTCTGCTTTGGTTACGAATGCTTTGACTAATTCTTCGCTCATTTGACTAACACCTCCAACAAGGTTGTCACACCGTTGGTATCTACAGTCGGTATAGAATCGATCACCATTTCTGGCGCTCCACCTGGCAAATGATTACCAGGCCCCAAGAAATATTGGTTTCCTTCCATCGGGCTTCTGGTCATACGATCAACAACATTATCGACTTGTCTAATCTTAAATCCTTCTTGTAGCGCCCCTCTTTCGAGGCCAAATGCTTCTTCAAGCTGAAGAACTTTAGCCTTATCAAGAGTCAACTGTGATTGCCCAGAAAAATCGCCGATTATGTCAGTAATCCCTTGTCTATCAGAAATGAATGTTCCATTTCTACCAATAGTCGGATAATTGTCCCACGCCGTTGGACTGATATTAAATCCAACATTTTCTTCAAGCATTAAAACCTGCCGTTGCCGGGCCTGTAATACTTGAGCACTTGGACTAACTTTGTTTAGAACATCAGGACAGTCTTTAGATTTCAACCCAAACGGATCAACCCAAGCAATGGGATTCGGCGCATACTGATAATTATTAACCCCACCCAACAACCCAATCGGGTCCTGTTGGGTAAACTCCCCCACCTGCGGATCATAGTACCTGAACCGATTGTAATGCAGCCCGGTCTCTTCATCCAAATATTGCCCCTGGAAGCGAATAGGCTGCTCCATCCGGTTTTCATGGGCCAGGGCAATATTGCCATAGCTCTTATAGGCAACACTCCAGACCACTTCCCCTTCTTGGTTAGTGAGGGTATCCGGGGTGCCCAGGTGATCCAGATGGTAGTGATATAGCTGGTTGTCTTCCTTTAAGGCCACAGGCTTGAAAGTGCCGGGCTCAAAATAGTAGGTGCGGGTATTGAGTTCCTGCCGGGTTTGCGTATCGGTTTTGATTTCCCACAGCAGGGTATCGCCATCCCAGAGGAAGCGGGTTTGCTCGCCATGGTCCGCCTTGCCAATACGGCGGCCCAGGGGATCGTATTGGTAGTGGATCACCTGCTGGAACTGCTCGGTGCCCTTCTCTACCTTGAGCTTTTCCACCCGCACCAGTTGCTGGCGGCTGTTGTAGTAATAACGGGTTTGCAGTTTTTGCCCTTTGCCGCGCAGTTCGGCGATGCGGTTGCCGTGCATATCGTAGCGGTAGTGGGTGTCACCGCGAAAGGCTAAACGGTTGCCCTTGACTTCGGTGGCGCTGGCCTGCTGTTTGACTTCCTCTCCGGAGCCCGCGGCGGCAAGAATATTGTGTGCGGGGTCGTGCACAAAATATTCGGGGTTGGGGCCATCTACCTGGGTCAGGCGATCCAGGGCGTCGTAATGATAGCTGCGGGTGCCGCGCAGGCTGTCTTCGATTTTGGCGATCTGGCCGGCTTTGTTGTACTGGTAACTGCGCTCCAGGATTGGGGTTGTGCCCTGGGTGGGGTCAGACACCGGGCCCTGGCTTGCACTGCGGGTTTTACCCAGTCGCAATTTTTGCAGGCGACCTTGTGGATCGTAGTCCCGTTGGCTTTCGAGTCCATTGCCGTGCTGGCGCTGGCTTTCCCTGCCCTGTTCGTCGTGGCTGATACTGGTGATCAGCTGATCCGTATCGCTGCCCAAGGGGCGGCGGTGCAGGCTTTGGAACTGGCCAGCGGGGTTGAAGGCGAAGTTAAGCACTTCACCATCGGGCAGGGTTGTGGCGATACGGTTGCCGGCGGCATCGTACTGGTGGCTCAGTTTGTCTTTGCCCTGCCAGTCGGCGGTCACGCGGCCACTGGCGTCGTATTCCCAGCGCAATTTACGGTGGGCATTTTCCGCTTTGATGAGTTGTCCGCTGCGGTTGTAGCGGAAGCTGGTTATGCCATCCGGGGTGGTCTCTTCCAATAAGCGGCCAAAGGGGTCGCGTTCGAAGATGGTGTCGGTACCTTTGCCGCTGTCTGTGTCGGTTACGGCTCTGGAGCTGAGCAGGTGGCCGGCGCGATTGTAGGCGTAGCGGGTCACGCGGCCATCGAAGCCCACTTCCTCAATCAGGCGTTCGTTGAGGTCGTATTTAAGCTGGTAGCGCTCGCCGTTTTCATTGGTGAGGCCGATTAAGTTGCGCTCGCCGTCATAGTGATATTCCAGGCGGCTGCCATCCGGGTTGGTGCGGGTCTTAACCTGGCTGAGGCCGTCGTAGGCGTAGCAGGTACTGTGGCCTGCTGAGTCGGTCACCTCGGCAAGTAACCCCTGCGGGTTGTAGCTGTATTGCGTGCGGGCACCGTCCGGGGTGGTCACTGCATGGATACGATCCTGGGCGTCGTATTCATAGCGGGTAACCTGGCCGGGGGCGTGTTGCACTGCTTCCAGGCGGCGGGCGCCGTCGTAGCGGTAGTGTTGGGCACGGCCCATGGGGTCTTTGACTGCGGCGAGATTGCCTTCGGGGCTCCACAGGTAACGGGTGGTATTGCCCAAAGGATCGGTAACACTGCCGATCAGGCCAACGGGGTTGTAGCCGTACCGGGTGCTGTTGCCGAGAGGGTCTTTGCTGGCAACGATCTGGCCATTGTGGTTGTATTCCCGTTGCCAGCTATTACCGGCGGGATCGGTGACTTTTGCGGGCAGGCCTTCGCCATTGTATTCGATACGGTGGCTATTGCCGGCGGCATCGATCTTTTGTACCAGGCGGCCCTGGTCATCGTATTGGTAAATTTCCTCACGCAGGCTGCCATCGTCGCTGGGCAACTGTACCCTGGTGACCTGACCCAGGTCGTTGTAGCTATAGAGCGTCTCGGCCCCTTCCGGGTCGCGGTGGTAGATGGGCAGGGCGCGCTCGTTAAAGCGATAGCGTTCTTTACCACCACGGGTGTCGGTGACGGTAACGCCTTTGCCGTCATCATCCCAGGCAAACTGGTAATTGTACGTATCCTGCCCATCGATCGGGTCGCCCCACTGGCGCACACAGCGGGCAGAAGGACCTTCGGCATCCCATTCAAAGTGGAAGCGGTAGCCGGTTTTCAGGGTGCGCTGCTTAATGACGTGCTGATGGTATTGGTACTGCTCACTGTAACCATCGGCGTCGGTGGCTTTGATCAAGTCGCCTTCATCGCTGTACTCATAATGCGCGAGTACTTTAATACGGCCGTCGCGGGTTTCTTTTTTCAGCTCGCCAATACGCTGGCTGTTGGACTTTCCTGCGGGCGGGCTGATATGCAGGGCTTCGCCAAGACTGCTCTCGATGCAGATCAGGCGTTCGCCGATATAATGGAGCAGGTAGAAGTTGCCGTAGCCATCGCGGATTTCCGCAAGCTTGAGGGCACCTTTATCACCGGTGGCCTTGAAGTGTTTCTGTACTCCGTTAGGGGCGCCGTAGGGAGCGATAATCCAGTGCTTGTCGTTGACGCGGCTGAGGCTGAGCTGCTCCACCACGTTGTGGCTGCGGCCACTGCCCCCCGGTGCGGGCAGGCTGATCACCCGGCCTTCGGCATCGTGGAGCTCTACCGCTTTGCCGGGGCGCAATACCAGGCGTTCGCCCAGGGTGTGGGTCCAGCCGTGGCCCAGGCCAAAATCCATGGGGTTACTGCTGCGGTAGGTGCGCGCCAGGGTAAATGGCAGCGGGCCGTCCAGCACTGCGTCCACCAGGGTCAGGCGCTCTTCACCGGTTTTTAAGTTGATCGGTTCACCACCTTCACGGGCCCTGGCATTGCGCTGGGTTTTGTCGCCGTTGTGGTTTTCCCCGGTCGGGTTATTGGTGTTATCCGACTCGTTGGATGTGCTGCTATTGCTCCTATTGCCAGTCTGGCTGTTCTGGGCGCTGGCGGAGCTTCCGTCGGAATGGTTGCTACTGCTTTGGTTGCCACTTTTATTGGCGCTTGAGCCACTGCTGGCTGAACCGGGGTTACTCGAAGACGGGCCGCTGCCACTGGACGGCACCGCAACCTCAGTAGAATTAAAATCGGAGAAACTGGCCCCACTGCCCTTGGCCTTGCCGCCGCGCTTACTGGCAAGCAGGCTGCGCTGTTTTTTCAGTTTGGCGAAGTCCAGCATCAGCTCGCCAATACCGCGGAAGGCTTTCAGCAGACGGGCATTTTTTACCAGAGAGATTACAGCTCCGGCACCACCGGTAACTGCGGCCAATACGATGGTGAGAATAATCTCGAAAGCGCCGCTGCCGGCCATCTCGGTGATTTCCAGACTGTGCTGGGCTTTGACATAATCCTTGGCGAAGCGGTAAATGGTGTCCCTTAGAGCCGGTTCTGCATAGATCAGCTGGGCCACGTCAAGGGCCAGCTCCAGTTGTTGTCTGGTGATCTTGGAGGGATCGAAGCCCAGTACATCCACCACTTCCCGCTGCACAGCAGACAGGTACTCCCTGCCCGATTCCTCAAAACTCTTGTCGTGCAGGAAATAGTTGACCGTGGCGGTACTGTATTCGATGGACTGGCGGAGGGGATTCACCAGTGCCGCCACCTCCAGAATATCCTTGCTCCACACCGCCAGGCCCCAGGCCGCATTGCCCACGCCGGTGGCACCGCGATCCATATAAGCCCCCACCTTTTCCAGGGTGGAGCGCTGCTCGTGGCGTTGCTGGATTAATGCCGCCTCGGCGCGTTCCTGGGCAATAATCTGCTGTAAGCCCCTGCGAATCCTGGCGGTCAGATCGGACTGTTTGTCCGCAAGCGCCGCATCCGCAAACGGGGCTTCCTCGATCATCAGGCGGTTTTGAATCAAAGCCAGGTAGATTTTCTGTTCCTGGCTGGAGAGGTGGCCAGGTGCTTCGGAAAGCGAGGGCTGGAGCGTTGTTCCCGCTTGGCTGGACTGGATACTGGCACTTTGTCCATTGCTGGAAATACCGTTCACGCCAAAGAAGTGATCGTAAATTTCCTGAATCACAGAGTCATCGAACATTGACAGCAGTTGGGTGGCACTGTCCTTCAAGGGAATATCCATCTGATAGTCCCTGCCAGACTTGACAATATAACGAACGCCCTGCCTGTTTTCGACACTTAGCTGCATGGATGATCCTTCAGTTGCTTTGCGCCAGCTTTTTGTTGTTCACGGTAATCGAACAATTCGCAAAGAGTTATTGCATTCATCTTCTTAACCGCGGCGGTCACTCCCCCAAGGGCAGCCACTTCCCTGTTACAAAAGTGCACCAATCCGAAATACACCAGACGGCGATCACCTGGCGAAATACCCGCAAAGAGCATGTTGAATTAGGGTAAACGCAATTTGTGAAAACTTAAATAGTGTTGGCTGCGCACCGCCTGGGTTAAGCAATGTCTCTTCACCAATAGTTTCACTGCAATGCCGGCAGGCACCGCCCGGCCTCCTCTGGCATCGGGTAACAGCCGGTATGGTTACCCGCCTGAAGAGATTAACGCAATTCGGCAAAGGGCAACAGCGCTATGCCATTACACGATATTGACGCTCTATTGAAAAATAAAAACCTTCAAAATAATTAAAATTATTTGATTTTTAATAGAGCATTCCCGCGCCTCTGCCATGGTAGCAATGAAATGGGCACTGTCACAGTGTGATACAACTACAACGGAATTTCTGCTGCAGATGCCCTTTTCAGCAAGCACTTTTGTGTTAGTGCGCACCATTATTAACAAAATAAGAATGGGTAATTTCCTGAGACCGGGATCTGGCAGCCAAAAGCGGCGGGCTCACTGTGAACTTGTGCACAGAATGGGTAAGGACAGGAAATGCAGGGTGCCCGGGTGGATCAAAAACCCGCGGATAGCACCCGGTGCTGACAGGGTAGCGCCCGCTGCCCTGCCACCGCAATCCCGCAACGGTGCCGGGTCAACGGTGGCAACAGCAAAGATCCGGTTATTCGATTTCCTTTATCCGCATGGAGCTGGTGTAGCCACCCACGTTGACCCGCTCTCCCTGGGTGATCAGAATGCGCTGCCCCTTTTGCAGGTCAATGCGCGAGCTGAGCACTTCAATAACGGCACCGGTCAATTGCCCCAGAGGCACTGTGGCCGGATCAAAGCTGACCGGCTCAACCCCGCGCAGCAATACCAACTGGCGAGCAACACGCGGATGCCGGGTAAGCGCGTAGATGGGCAGGCGGGTATTGGCGCGGGACATCATGCGCGGGGTGCGCCCGGATTCCGTCAGTGCCGCCACCGCACAGAGGTTTTCCACCCGTGCCGCCACATCGATGGCCGCCTGGGCGATCACGGTATCGATACGGTCCGAGGCGCCGTGCTCCTGCGGGGTGTAGGGCACACTGCCGAGATATTGCTCGGCACCCACAATCACCTCGCTCATGGACTCCACTGCCGCTACCGGGTAATCACCGGCGGCGGTTTCGGCGGACAGCATCACCGCATCGGTCCCATCCAGTACGGCATTGGCCACGTCCATCACCTCGGCACGGGTGGGTGTGGGGCTGGTGATCATGGATTCCATCATCTGGGTTGCGGTGATCACGCCGCGGTTGAGGGCGTTGGCGCGATGGATCAGTTTTTTTTGCACCCCCACCAGGGCCGGATCACCGATCTCTACCCCCAGGTCACCGCGGGCCACCATAATGGCATCCGAGGCAAAGATCAGGGCATCCATCTGTGCGCTATCGGCGACCGCTTCGGCGCGCTCTACCTTGGCCACAATGGCGGCCTGGCTACCGGCAGCCTGTATCGCCTTGCGGGCGGTTTCCAGGTCCTCGGCGCAGCGGGGGAAGCTCACCGCGAGAAAATCCACTTCCAGCTCTGCGGCCAGCTCGATATCCCGGTAGTCTTTTTCCGTCAGCGCCGGGGCAGACAGGCCGCCACCGAGGAGGTTGATGCCCTTGTTATTGGACAAGCGGCCGCCCTGCAATACGCGACAGTAGAGTTTAGTGGGGGTGGTGCCGGTCACTTCCAGGCGGATCTTGCCATCGTCGAGCAACAGCACACTGCCGGACTTGCAGTCGCTGATCAGGCTCGGGTAGTCGACCCCAACACGCTGCGCATCGCCGCCCTGGGGCGGGCAGTCCAGGTCCAATACAAATTCGTCGTTGTCCTCCAGCACCACGTGGCCTTCGGCAAAACGGGCAATGCGGATTTTGGGCCCCTGCAAGTCGCCCAGCACGGCAACGGTCCTGCCCTGTGCGGTTGCGGCATCACGCACTTCCTGTACCCGGCGGCGGTGGTCATCCGCGGAGCCGTGGGAGAAATTCAGGCGCACGATATTGACGCCGGCTCGAATCATTTCCTCGATAATATGGGGCTTGTCAGTGCCAGGGCCCAGGGTGGCAACGATTTTGGTATGGCGAATCATAAAGTCCTGTGAATTGATCAATAAGCATTAAGTCATGGGGGGCAATCCAGCGATTGTCGGCACCGGATTGATTTGCCGCAAACCGTGCGAGGCTATTCCGGTATCTGTTCTGCCGGCTGTGGAACAGGTTTGCACACAGATCAGGCGGACTCAGCAACCGGCAGGCGCAGCTGCTGCGCGGCGGCCATGGCCAGACTGGTATCCAGCATACGCTGGGAGAAACCCCATTCATTGTCGTACCAGGCCATCACTTTTACCAGATTGCCGTTCACGCGGGTGTGATTGGCATCGAAGTGGCTGGAGGCGCTGGTATGGTTGAAATCCACGGAAACCAGGGGCCGGTCGCAATAGGTCAGCACCCCCTTACTGGCCTCCGCAGCCTGCCGCATCAGGCGGTTCACCTCTTCGACGGTGGTATCCCGGGCGGCGATAAACTGGCAGTCTACCAGGGAGACATTGTTCACGGGAACGCGGACCGCCATACCGTCGAGCCGCCCTTTCAATTCCGGCAGTACCAGGCCCACCGCAGCGGCGGCGCCGGTCTTGGTGGGAATCATATTATCGGCTGCAGCGCGAGCCCGATACATATCCGCATGGACTGCATCCTGGGTGTTCTGGTCATTGGTGTAGGCATGCACGGTGGTCATAAAGCCGCGCTCAATACCCAGCCCGCGGTGCAACGCCTGCACCACCGGCGCCAGACAATTGGTGGTGCAGGAGGCATTGGAAACCACCCGGTGATCCGCGCTCAAGCTCCCATCATTGACGCCGTACACCACGGTAAGGTCGGCGTCTCTGGAGGGGGCGGAAATCAGTACCCCACTGGCACCCGCTGCGATATGTGCGCAGGCAGAGGCTCTATCGGTAAAGCGACCGGTACATTCCAGCACCAGATCCACCCCCAGTTTCTTCCAGGGCAATCTGGCTGGATCCCGTTCCTGGCATACCTGTACACGATCGCCACCGATGACCAGCGCATCGCCATCCACAGTGACCTCGGTGGCAAAGCGGCCGTGGATCGTGTCGAAACGGGTGAGGTGCGCATTGGTGGCTACCGGGGCGAGATCGTTGACTGCAACCAGTCGGATATGATCGCGATAGCCGGATTCATAAATGGCCCGGGTGACATTGCGGCCGATTCGACCGTAACCATTGATGGCAATGTTTATTTTCATCTGGCTTTATCCTGTTATTTTGGCTTTCCGCACTTTCTGGCCTGTGCGGATACCCTTTACCGAATGTTTGTGGCACTGAACCCGTTAACCCAGACAACTCTCTGCGACTGACCGGATGGCAACTGCCACAACCCTACCCGCGGGCCAGTTTTTGCAACGGTGGGTGCCCATCCCCGGCCACCGGCATATCAAGTTCTCAAAACTGCAGCTTGCTTTGCCAGGCGGGTGATCTCCGCCCAGTTTTTCTCCCGCACCAGCGCGCTGGGTGCCATCCAGGAACCGCCCACGCAAACCACATTGTCAAGCGCCAGATAGTCCGCTGCGTTATCCGGGCTGATACCGCCGGTGGGACAGAAGCGCACATCCGCCAGCGGGCCCGCAATGGATTTCAGCATCGGTACCCCACCGGCAGCCTGGGCCGGGAAAAACTTCTGGTAGCGATAGCCGTGCTCAAACAGGCGCATAACCTCGGAAACACTGGCTGCCCCGGGCAGCAGCGGCACATCGCAATCCTGCGCTGCCACCAACAACCGTTCGGTCACACCGGGGCTCACCACAAAGCTGGCACCAGAATCGACGGAGCGCCGCAAGTCATCACCATTCAAGACCGTACCGGTACCTATTTGCACCTCGGGCAAATGCCCGGCAATTCGCTCCACTGCCTCCAGGGCAGCCGCGGTGCGCAGGGTGACTTCAAGCACACGCAAACCGCCTTCGAGCAGCGCCCCGGCCAGGGGCAGTGCATCTTTCTGGTGTTCAATCACCAATACCGGAACAACACCAGCAACCGGTAAAATATCGGCGATATTTTTCTGCATTCGTCACATCCAGATGGTTTGTTAAGGTGCCCAGTAAACCGTGACCGGCTTCAGAGCCTGTTTGAGAACAGCGCGCACCGGCATTTCCATTTCATCACTGCCGAGCAACGCTTCGCGGTAAACATTCAGTTTTTCCTGGCCGGTGATTAATAGATTGATATGTCGCGCCTGCAAAATGGCGTTTGCGGTCAAGGTCATACGTTCGGTGTAGGCACCGGTTACCTCGCTTGGCCTGGCAGTGATTGCGCTGCAGAGTTTTTCAGACTGCGGATTCAGCGCGGGTGCAAGGCCCTGCGCATGGGGAAACCATGAGGCGGTGTGGCCATCGGCACCCATGCCCAGAATACAGACATCGAAAGGGCGCGGCAGTCGGGCATAGGCGCGCTCACATTCAGCCTCTCCCTCAGCCGCTGTTGCGTGAGAGGTTTTCATGGCCAACAGTGTCGCCTCTGCGGCGCAGTCCTGTAGCAGGCATTGTTGAATAAAGGCCTGGTTGCTGCCCCTTTGCGACGGGTCCACCCAGCGCTCGTCCACCAGTGCGGCGGTAATCTGCGACCAGGGCAAGGGGCGTTTGGAAAGCGCGCGATAAACAGGCTCCGGCGTGCTGCCACCGGAAACCAGGAAGGTGGCATGGCCCCTGGCGCTGATGCCCTGTTGCAATGCACAGGCACAATCATGGGCAAGCACCTGTACCAGGCGCTCGCGATCGGGATAAAACTTTTCCTCTGCCATGGAAATTTCCAGTCACTTCCCCGGAGATACGCCTGTTGCAGGCAGGGCAGCTCCGGCAATCATTACTTGGCGTTGAACCAGTGGCGGCCGCTACGGGCCAGTAATTCACCGGCCACCGTCGGCCCCCAGCTTCCCGCGGTGTAGGGTTTGGGCTGGTTGCTGGTGTCACGCCAGTGTTCAATAATCGGGTCGACCCAGGCCCAGGCCGCGGCCACTTCGTCGCAATGAATAAACAGGGCCGGATTATTGGCCGCCACATCCAGCATCAGGCGTTTATAGGCGTCGCTGCGAAAGCTGTCGTAGGTGTCCGACAGGTTTAAGTTCAGTTCCGCCTGCTGCAATTTTGTGGCCAGGCTGTCCATCTTCTTGGCCATCAATATCAACTTGATACTCTCTTCGGGCTGCAGGCGGATCACCAGGCGGTTGGGTATCACTTTGCCGGCACTCTCATCGTAGACGTGATGGGAGACCTTCTTGAACTGCACCACAATTTCGGCACAGCGCTTTTCCATACGCTTGCCTGTGCGCAGAAAAAAGGGCACGCCCGCCCAGCGCCAGCTGTCGATATGGGCCTGTATTGCCACAAAAGTCTCCGTAGCACTGGCACTGTGTTCCAGCTCTTGCAGGTAGCCGGGCACAGGCTGCCCGTCGATCTCTCCAGCCACGTACTGCCCGCGCACAACATTCTTATCCACTTCTGCAGCCCTCAGGGGTCGCAGGGCTTCCAGCACCTTGATTTTCTCCGCGCGAATATTTTTCGCGGACATGGTGTTGGGTGATTCCATCGCGATCAGGCACAACAGCTGCAACAGGTGGTTCTGCACCATATCCCGCAGTGCGCCCGTCTCATCGTAAAAGCCGGCACGCCCTTCCAGGCCGACCGTTTCCGAGATACTGATCTGGATATGGTCAATGGCTTTTGCATCCCACAGGTGCTCAAACAACACATTGCAGAAACGCAGGGCAAGCAGGTTTTGTACGGTTTCCTTGCCCAGGTAGTGATCGATGCGAAAAATATGGTCTTCGGGAAAATAACTGGCGAGTTTGCCGTTGATTTCACAGGAAGTCTGAGCGTTGTAACCCAGTGGTTTTTCCACAACCACGCGGGCCTTTTCACTGATCAGGCCTTTCCTGTGGAGGTTTTCACAGCACAGGCCAAAGACCCCCGGCGGGATTGCCAGGTAGAAAATACGCACACGCCCGGGATCTGTACCCAGGATGTCCACGAGGTATTCCCACCGGGTATCGGGCACGGCGATATCCAGCGCGACAGGACACAGCAGCTCGCTGAAGCCACGCCAACTGGAGTCGCGGTATTCACCCTCGCGCAAGTACGCCTGCAGGGCCCGCTGCGCGGTTTCCAGGTAACGGTCGACGTCCTCCCGGCGCCGGCATACCGGCAGGATTCTGCAACCCCGCGTCAGACTGCCCTCTCTAAACGCGCGGTAGAGCGCCGGTAGCAACTTGCGCAACGCAAGGTCACCGACTCCACCAAACAGCACCATGTCAAAAGGATCAAGCATAGGTTTCGCTCTGAGATCGTTTTCCTGCAATGCCTGACGGCACCGTTCTGGTTAATACAGAATACTGGCGCCCGTCTCCGCACCACTGGCAATGGCACGCATATTGGCAAAGAGTTCGCGGCCCATACCCCGGGCGCTTTCGGACAGGTCGCACTGGGCGATTTTGCGCGCGGCGAATACCTCTTCATCCACAAGCACGCGCAGCACACCCGCTTCACAATCCAGTTCAATCAGGTCGCCGTTGCGCACCCTGGCAATGGCCCCCCCTTCAACGGCCTCGGGGGATATATGAATGGCCGCCGGCACCTTGCCGGAAGCTCCGGACATACGCCCATCGGTGACCAATGCCACTTTGAACCCGCGATCCTGCAGTACCCCGAGCGTCGGCGTCAGCTTGTGCAGCTCCGGCATTCCGTTGGCACGGGGCCCCTGGAAACGCACCACGGCGACAAAATCCCGCTCCAGCTCACCAGCCTGAAAACGCGCCAGCAGTTCATCCTGGCTGTGCAGTACAATGGCCGGCGCCCTGATCTTGAGCTGTCCGGCTTCCAGTGCGGAAACCTTGATCACACTGCGACCCAGGTTGCCCTTGAGCAGTTGCAGCCCACCGTGGTGGGAAAAGGGATTGCTCACCGGGCGAATTACGGAGGTATCGCCACTCTCTTCCGGACCCGGTCGCCATACCACACCATCTCCGGCATCGTTGAGGAAGGGGTCGCAGCAATAGGGCTTGAGCCCCGACTCACCGAGCACCGTGTGCACGTCGTGGTGCAACAGACCGGCACTGAGCAATTCCCGAATCAAGAACTGCATACCCCCCGCCGCGGCAAAGTGATTAATGTCTGCGGTGCCGTTGGGGTAAACGTGGCACAACAGGGGCACCACTTCGGAGAGATCCGCCATGTCCTGCCAGGTCAACTGGATACCCGCGGCGCGGGCCATGGCCACCAGGTGCAGGGTGTGATTGGTGGAACCGCCGGTTGCCAACAACCCCACGATGCCGTTAACAAAGGCCTTTTCCGTGAGAATCTTGGCGATCGGTGTGTGTTGACTGGGCTCGGTAATTGTAACCAGTTGCGCCACTGCCGCTTCGTTCAGGGCATCGCGCAGGCCGGTGCCGGGATTGACAAAAGAGCTGCCCGGCAATTGCAGCCCCATGATTTCAACCAGCATCTGGTTGCTGTTGGCGGTGCCGTAGAAAGTACAGGTGCCGGCACTGTGATAGGAGGCGCTCTCCGCTTCCAACAGCTCTGCACGGCCCACCTTGCCCTCGGCGTAGAGCTGGCGTACCCGCCCCTTTTCCGCATTGGAAAGGCCGGTGGGCATAGGGCCGGCCGGAACAAAGATTGAGGGCAGATGCCCGAATGCCAGCGCCCCGATCACCATCCCGGGTACGATCTTGTCGCAGATACCGAGAAACATGGCGCCCTCAAAAATATCGTGGGACAGGGCCACCGCTGAGGACATGGCGATTACATCGCGAGAAAACAGGCCCAACTCCATCCCCGCCCGCCCCTGGGTAACGCCGTCACACATGGCCGGCACGCCACCGGCTACCTGCGCGCTGGCCCCGTGGCGCGCCGCCGCCTCTTTCAGGCGGGCCGGGTAAGTGCCGTAGGGTTGGTGTGCGGACAGCATATCGTTATAGGCGGTGACAATGCCCAGGTTGGGCCCGCGCCCGGAGGCAATCAATTGCTTGTCCCTTTGCGGGGCGGCGGCAATGGCATGGGCCAGGTTTCCGCAGGACAGCTGTGCACTGGCGGGACCTTCAAGATGCGCTCTGTCTACCTGCGCCAGATACTCTGCGCGGGATTCTTCACTGCGCCGGATAATGCGTTCCGTAACTGCCTGAACCTTACTGTGCACCATAACGTTTCCGTATAAATTCTGCAGGGATGGCCCCCGCGGTTCCATTGGCCATCACCCGATTTCGGTGGTACGCCCACTACCGCTGACTCTCCATCCCCGATAAAGCCAATCCGCGGTGGAAAATTCCTTCTCCAGCCTTTGGGTTGTAGTGCGGTTGGCGGGCTATCACCCAATAAAAGCACCTGGACCGGGGGCGCTTTAGCACATATTGGGTAGAGGGCAGGGCATTTGTTCCAACACAGTGCCCCTCCGACCAAATCAGCCAGACTCCCTGAAAAGTGGGTTGCTGGCAGGACGTGCACCCCACCCAGCCCACCTACAACCGCACCCGGAAAGGGCTCAGCTCTTTCTGACAAACACTATGTAGTAAAACTACACAAATTTCAACATCTGATGAGCAGCCTTATACTCAACCAAGTATTTTCAGACAATAAACCTCACAAATGCTCTAAATTTATCTGGAAAGTAGAACTTTTTACCTCCATATTGAAATTTTTGACTTCACAGCCCAGCAGAATCTGGCTCAGAAATGTAAGAAATTTACATATAGGTAACCCAGTGTTGACAGCCTGGTTATGACAAAGGAAACCGCGGGGCAAACCAGCCCCGACAGCGGCGCCGTCACGTTTTATCCACCCTGCGAAAACAGGTGCCAGGCGGATAAAATCCAGTGTTGACTGGCAGCAACTTGCAGACTGCTGCCAGACTGTTTAGCGGGCGCCAAATCGGGCGGGCGAGCAAACGCATGGCGGCCTCAAACTGCAATGGCCTCCGGCAAACGGATATTGTTACTCTATGAAAGTCACCATCAATGACGTGGCCAAGCGTGCAGGCGTTTCGATTAAGACCGTCTCGCGTGTCATCAACAATGAGCCCTCTGTGCGCCCGACCACCAGAACACGGGTCCGCATGGCAATACAGGCGCTGGATTACCGGCCCAATCTGGCGGCGCGCAACCTGGCCGGCACCCATTCCTATTCCATTGCCCTGATTTACGACAACCCCAATGCCTACTACGTGATGGATTTGCAAAACGGTATCCTCGCGGCCTGCAGGGCACGGGGCTATGAACTGCTGATCCATCCCAGCAGCGCCAAATCGCCCTCCATTCATGACGAACTGCACAAACTGGTGGAACAAAGCCGGATCGCAGGCCTGATACTGACACCCCCCTTCTCCGAATTCCCCGAGCTTATGGACACCCTGGAAGCCCTGGATGTGAAGTTTGTGCGGATTCTCTCCGCCCAGGCTGCCGACCAGCTGGAGGACAACTGTATCCAGGTGAATGACGCCGACGCCGCCTTTTCAATAACCCGGCATCTGGTGGAACTCGGACATCGACGCATCGGCTACCTGTACGGAGGCATTGAACACTTTTCCACCCTCGGCCGCCTTGAGGGTTACTTGAGGGCGCTGCAAGCAGCGGAACTGCCCGTCGATGACGAGATCATTCTCGAGGGGGAATACTCCTTCGATTCAGGTGTGGCAGGCGCCACCACCCTGCTGGAGTCCGACAGCCCCCCCACCGCCCTCTTTGCCGGTAATGATGAAATTGCCGCAGGCGCCCTCTTTGCCGCACGCATGATGAACATCGAAGTACCGCAGCAGCTGTCCATTGCAGGCTTTGAAGACAGCCCTTTTTCACGCCAGACCTGTCCCAAGCTCACCACCGCCCACCAGCCCAACGAGGAAATCGGACGCTGTGCAGCAGAGTTGGCACTTGAGCGGATTCACTGCAAGGGGGGCATGGAGAAAGAGAAACCACCGGAGAGTATCACCCGCCACTTCACGCCCAGGCTGATCGTGCGGGATTCTACAGGAGCGGCACCGAAGCAGGCTTCAGCCATTAAAGCCCAGCCGGCATCCCACAAAAAAACCGGGTGACCGGGGAGCGAACACCGGGTAACCGCCAATGCAGTTTTTTTGGATCTGACACCGACTGTCGCTGCCCTCACCTCCAAGGCCACGCGCATGGCTTACCCATCGACATGGGAAATGCCATTGTGTCGGCTATTGCCCTATCATCTATGCTTGGGGTTGCCCGTCGGAAACGACCGAACAATGTCCACAGGAAAGCGTCGATGGCACAGCCACCTGTCACGCTGATCAGGCCTTTCTGGCGCAAAGTTGCGCTCATTGCCTTTTTTGTATGCGTTGGCAGCTGTTCCAGTGTCCAGTTCGCCTACAACAATGTCGATTACTGGATACGCTGGAAAATCCGCGACTATGTGGACTTGAACCGGGCACAAGCGGTTGAGCTGCAAGCTGCCATGGACAGTTTTTTCCGCTGGCATCGACAGACCCAGTTGCAGCGTTACGCCGAGTTTCTCACCCACCTGGCCGACGGGGTAGATAAGGGCGCACTGGAAAACCCCCGGCTGGAACCAGTGGAACAGCAGCTGCAGCAGTTTCTGCACAGCGCCAGCGACAGTGCCTACGACCTGCTTCTTCCCATTGTGGCGCAACTGGATAAACACCAAATTGACGAGTTGCAAAAAAACTTGCAGAAGAAACAGCAACAGGCTTTGGAAGAGTGGCAGCAGCCCCCGGAGAAGATCCGGCGTAAACGCAACCGGCAGATCCGCAAAGAAGGCGAGCGCTGGCTCGGTCACCTCTCACAAGAACAGATACAGCTGATCGCCGCCTGGGTTTCCAAGGTGGAGTACAATCCCCAGTCCCGCAGTGCGCAGAGGCAACGCTGGCAATCGAAAGCCATTGACCTGTTGCGCAGCAAGCCGCCAGGCTATTTGGAAACATTGCGCAACCTGCTGGTGGACCCGCAGCAACTCTGGCCACCCCACTACCGGCAGGCGCAAGAGCGGCGCCAGGAGCAGGCGCGCGAACTCGCCGAGCAGATATTAGCCAGCACAAGTCCGGCCCAGCGCCATCACCTGAGTCGCGCCCTGCGGGAATATGCCCGGAATTTCCGTATACTGGCAAGCCAGTAAAGCCGCAGCAATACCGATTGGATCACCTTCACGGACAACTACTGCGGACGCAGTCACCGACAGATTACCAAGCTCGCACACTCAAATAATCAGCCAGGGGAACCCCCGTGCACATTGAATCCGCCACCAGCAGCCAATTAGTCGAATGGGAAAAGGAACTGAGTGTTCACTACGAACGAATCTGCCAGCATGAACTGAGTCTGGATATTACCCGCGGCAAACCCTCGGCGGAACAGCTGCATTTATCCGACAAACTCGATGGCATTCTCGCCACCGATTACCGTGCTGCCGACGGTACGGATACGCGCAATTATGGCGGTATGACCGGCCTTAGCTGCGCCCGGGCCCTTGGCGCGGATCTGTTGCAGGTGCCAACAGAGGAAGTCATGGCCGGTGGCAACAGCTCCCTGACCCTGATGTACCATGCCGTACTGACCGGATACCTATTCGGCTTCGCCGGCAATGTCCCCTGGCGGGCACTGGAATCCCCCAAATTTCTCTGCCCGGTGCCCGGTTATGATCGCCATTTTACCATTTGCGAGCAGCTCGGTATTGGCATGCTCGCCATCCCTCTGGGGAAAGGGGGGCCGGACATGGAGTGCGTCGAAAAGCACGTCCGCGAGGACGGTGACATTATCGGCATCTGGTGCGTACCCAAATACGCCAATCCCACTGGCATCACCTACAACAGGGAAACGGTGGAGCGCCTGGCCCAATTGGGGCAGATTGCCAATCCCGGTTTCCGGATTTTCTGGGACAACGCCTACGCCGTGCATGACCTGGGACCATCTATCAACCTTGCCAGTATCCGCGCAGCCACCCTGGAAAATGACACCGTGGACTCCGTGCTGCAGTTTGCCTCCACGTCCAAGGTCACCCATGCGGGCTCGGGCATTGCTTTCGTCAGCGCCAGCAGCGCCAACCTGGATTCACTGAAGCTCCAGATGCAGGCGATGACCATAGGCCCGGACAAAGTGAATCAGTTGCGCCATTCGCGCTTTTTCACCGAATGCACCACGCTTGAGGAGCATATGCACAAGCATGCCAGTATTCTCAAGCCAAAATTCGAGTGTGTGCTGGAGCATCTGCAAAATGCCCTGGGCGATTCGGGTATGGGCCAATGGGAGAAGCCTCGAGGCGGTTATTTCGTCTCTTTCAATACCCGCCCCGGCTGCGCAAAGGCTGTGGTGGGGCTGGCGGCAGATGCGGGCGTGAAACTCACACCCGCAGGCGCCACCTTCCCCTATGGCAATGATCCCGAAGACAGCAATATCCGCATAGCCCCGAGCTTTCCACCACTGGAAGAACTGGATACCGCCATGTCGGTGTTCGTGCTCTGCGTACAGCTGGCAAGCGTGCGCCAGCGGCTGGCGCAGTGCCGAAATGCGAGCGGTTAAGCCCGCACCCTACTTGGAGGCCGGGCCAATATCTGGGGCCGGTGTAGTAGCGGAAACCATTCCGCTCAAGTAGCGCTTGGCAAATTTCTTATCCGCCAGACTGAGGTCAACGACCACCAGGCCATCCACGGCATCACAAAAACCCGGATCGATATTGAAGGCGTGAAAACTGGTTCCACCCGGTTGGGTCAACGCTGCGTATTTCTTAAACAGCGGGGGCAACATCACTCCCTCTTCACGCAGCACCTGCTTTAGCTGGCGCAAATCCGCCAATGAATCCCCGGTTAATTCCGGTAGCGGTTCCCGGTCCCAAGGAAAAGGCAGGCGCGCATCCCCCAGGGGCCGCTCCGGGGCAAAATAGTGGGAGAAATAGCGCACGATGGCGGATTTGGCACGCACGGAAAATGTTCCCGGCATGGAGACCGGCCCGAATAGATAACGCACCTGCTTGCGCATCACCCATTGGCCAATGGCAGTCCACAGCAAGTCGAGGCCGCAACCACGCCAGTATTCCGGCAGCAGGAAACTGCGCCCCAGTTCCGCCGAGCCCGGCAGGCTTTCGCGCGGCGGGTGTGCATAATTAAACAGGGTACTGCTGTAAATCTCGTCCTCCGCCAGGGCCTCGGTGGACGCCAGGCGGTAGGCTCCGGCAATCCGCCTGCGCCCGCTATCCCAAAGCAACAAGTGGTCGTAGTGCGCATCGAAGGCATCCCAGTCCCGGCTCTGTCCTGTGCCCTCACCCACCGCCCGAAACGCCACCTCACGCACTCGTGCCAGTTCACGCATCACCGGGCAATCGGCTTGCTGCCGGTAGAGATGCACCGACAGGTCACCCTGCCGGGCAAGCACCTCACAGGGCGCGATCCTTTTCATCACTTGGGCCTGGGGCTCCGCAGCGGCGATCAATTCGGGACCAAGAGGCGGGGGCGAGCGATGCAGCTGGTAGACATGCTTGCGCCAGAGCGCAGCCTTGGCTCTCGGTGTCAGGGGCCAGCTGCAACAGTGCTCCGCTTCGAGGGGGTGGCCGATGCGGACTTCTATGCTGCGACTGGCCTGCTTGAACATTTCCCGCACCAGCCAGAGCGTCGAGATGGGTTTGTTCAGGGTCGACAGGCCGTAAAACCACCAGGAATTTCTGCCCAGTACCTGAACAGGCAGAATCGGCGCCCCGGCCTTCTCTGCAATTCGCGCAAAGCCCGGGTTCCAGCGCCCATCCCTCACACCCTTGGGGGTCAGTCGCGAAACTTCGCCGGCGGGAAAAAATAGAATGGCCCCCCCTTGCCCGAGATGATCGTAAATACCCTGAACATCTGCACGGTGAGTGCGGCCGTGAAAATTATCCACCGGCAGAAAGAACGGGCGCAGGGGCTTGAGGCTCCACAATAACCGGCTGGCCACAGCGCGCACATCTCTGCGCACCCGGGATACCATATCGATCAGGGCGAGGCCATCAAGGCTGCCGAGGGGATGGTTGGCAACGATCACCAGCGGTCCGTCAGCCGGCACCCGCTCCAGCTCTGAGGGATCCAGGCCGTAGCGGAAGTCCAGATCAGTGAATAGCTGACGGATAAAATCGATCCCACCCAAATGGGGATATCGCCGCCCAAATTCCACTATCCGCTCTTCACAACAGATTTTCTTCAGGGTTGCGGAAACCAGTTTGCGGGTTGGTTTTTGTGGCGCTGCGCTGTACCAGGCATTTTTTTGCAGAAGGTGTTCAACTCGAATCATGCCGCCACCACCTCTGCCGTGAAGTTGGGGATGTTCGGTGTCCGCCACCAGGTCCTCCGCCCTAGAGACGGTGCCTGTCCATCGCACTTGCCTCTGGCCGGATAATCCCTGTCAGCACAGGTTTGCGCCAGAAAATCTACTGGCCGACAGGACGCGCTATCGCTACTGCCCGGATGGGCACCTGATATCCACAGTACGCGGTAGCGATTTCTCATAGCAAGCTTTCCGCCTTTGATCGGCAACTGACCCGGCCACCGGCCAGATCTGTGCGGGACACAGTCAAATTCGAAACCGGTAAAACGGTTTGTCGTCTAAACAATGACTGTGCAGCGGCTTGATGACAGTGCAGTGTAGCTTTCTTGAAGCTTATATGGCAACAGAAGACAGAGGCGCAAAGGGGACGATGGCGGCCAAACCACCGGACCCCAAGCCCGGCAGCATTGGTTCAGGCAGGAAGGATGCCTTATTCGGTATCCTGAGGGCGACTGATGGGCGGCGCAAAGGGAAACTTTGCCACTTTGTCCCCCCCCTTGGCCTCTACGATTTTGCCAGTGCCCTCCTTTTCCACTTCGTCGATACGCACAATGCTGTGCATCGGGATATAGGAGCGCGCAACCGAAGCGAACTCGGTTTTCAGCTTTTCTTCGCTGGGGTCCACCACCAGCTGCGCCTTTTCTCCAAATACAAACTCTTCGACTTCGATAAAGCCGTACATATCACTCTGGTAAATGGCCCGAGCGTAGAGTTCATACACCTGGTTCTGGTTGTGAAAAATCACTTTATAAATCGGGTTGGCCATAGGTCTCTCTGGATGGGAATTACCCCGAAACTCAAATTAGTCAGCAGCGGACAAAGCGCGCAAGAATAGCACAGGTTTACAACCGCTAATATAGCCGTCTAGGCAGTGCCGGACCGTATGGCTATAATGCGCCCCCCATTCAATTGACCAGATTTCAATCAGGCAGAATATGTCCGATACCCCGGTGAAGAAACTCTACATCAAGACCCATGGTTGCCAAATGAACGAGTACGATTCCGCCCGGATGCGCGACCTGCTTGGGGAATCTCACGCCATGATTCCCACCGACAATCCCGCTGAAGCAGATGTACTGTTGGTCAACACCTGTTCTATCCGCGAGAAGGCGCAGGAAAAACTGTTCCATCAACTGGGCCGCTGGAAGCACCTCAAGGAAAAAAATCCCGGCCTGGTCATCGGTGTCGGCGGCTGTGTTGCCAGCCAGGAGGGTGAAGCGATCGCCAGACGCGCACCCTACGTGGACCTGATTTTTGGCCCTCAAACCCTGCACCGACTGCCGGAAATGATGGAAACCCGGGCGCAAAAAAATGGCGCTGTGGTGGTAGATGTGAGCTTCCCGGAAATTGAGAAGTTCGACCGCCTGCCCCAACCCGAGGCCGATGGCGTCACTGCCTTTGTGTCAGTCATGGAGGGTTGTTCCAAGTACTGTACCTTCTGTGTGGTGCCCTATACCCGCGGCGAGGAAGTGAGCCGCCCGGTTGCCGATGTACTGGAGGAGGTGGTGCACCTGGCCAGTCAGGGTGTGCGCGAAGTGAACCTCCTGGGCCAGAATGTGAACGCCTACCACAGTGTCGGTGAGGATGGCCACGCAGTGGACTTTGCCGAGCTGATTACCTATGTTGCAGCCATCGAGGGTATTGACCGCATTCGCTACACTACGTCCCATCCCGTGGAGTTTTCCGATGCGCTGATCGATGTGTATGGGCGGGTACCGGAACTGGTCAGCCACCTCCACCTGCCGGTGCAGAGTGGCTCTGATCGCATCCTCATGGCAATGAAACGCGGCCATACCGCACTGGAGTACAAATCCAAGATTCGCCGCCTGAAGGGGATCCGCCCGGATATCTGCCTTTCCTCGGACTTTATTGTGGGCTTTCCCGGCGAGACCGACAGGGATTTTGAAGCCACAATGAATCTGATCGAGGATGTGGGGTTTGATATCTCGTTCAGTTTTATCTACTCACCGCGCCCGGGTACACCGGCAGCCGACCTGCCCGATAACACCCCGCAAGAGACCAAAAAACAGCGTCTGCAGCTACTGCAAAACCGCATTAGCCAGCATGCCTCCGCCATTGCGCGGCGCATGGTTGGCAACACTGAGCGGGTCCTTGTTACCGGGGTATCCAAAAAAGACCCGGGGCAATTACAGGGTCGCACTGAAAATAACCGGGTGGTCAACTTCCGTGCCGGCAACCTGGCCCTGATCGGAAAATTTGCCGATATACAGATTGTAGAGGCCCTGCCCAACTCCCTGCGCGGCACATTACTCGCATCAGAACTGGAGAAGAGTCTGTTCTGAGAAGCCAGGGACAACCTGTGCCCGGACAGGACGCTACCGGAAAATCAACCCTGACGCCCAGAACGGCAAGGGTTAAGAGTGATATTTCAATAAGTAATTAAAATATCTATTAGATATAACCTATTTGTAACACCCAGGTCTTTCCCATACTGGGAAAATAGGTATACCCTAGCAGTGAACCCCTTACTTTAAGGTGCCGGAAACAGTTTGGAAACACATACTCTCGCTCACAGTATCACCCTCGAGCCCAATGACGCCCGCCGACTCGCCAACCTCTGCGGTCAATTTGACCAACATCTCCGCCAAATAGAACAGCGACTGGACATTGAGATCCGCAATCGCGGCAACCTGTTTGCCTTTTATGGCGAGCCCCAGTCTGCCCGCGCTGCCGGCGAGTTAATCAACGCCCTATACCGGGAGACCGGCTCCCGGAACCACCTGACCCCAGACGAGATTCACCTGGCCCTGCAACAATCGGGCGTGGAGGAATTGCTCAGCAATGGCGCGTCCGGGGAAGACGACCAGGTGGTTTTAATCCGTACCAAAAAATGCTCGGTACGACCGCGCGGTATGAACCAGCGCAAATATGTGTGTGCGGTACAGTCCAGCGATATCAACTTCGGCATTGGCCCGGCGGGGACCGGCAAGACCTACCTGGCGGTGGCCTGTGCGGTGGAGGCCCTTCTCAAGGACCGGGTCGAGCGTATTTTACTGGTACGCCCGGCTGTTGAGGCCGGTGAAAAACTGGGCTTTTTGCCCGGCGACCTGAGCCAGAAAGTGGACCCCTACCTGCGCCCGCTCTACGACGCCCTCTACGAGATGCTCGGCTTTGAGACCGTCGGCAAGCTGATCGAGCGCAATGTCATAGAAGTGGCACCGCTCGCCTATATGCGCGGGCGCACCTTGAACAATGCCTTCGTGATACTCGACGAGAGCCAGAACACCACCCGCGAGCAGATGAAGATGTTCCTGACGCGTATTGGCTTCGGTTCCACCGCGGTCATTACCGGCGATCCCAGCCAGGTGGATCTGCCCCGCGGGCAGGTTTCAGGCCTGCGCCATGCGGTGGAAGTCCTGGGCAAGGTCAAGGGCATCAGCTTGACCTACTTTGGCGCCAAGGATGTTGTTCGCCACCCCCTTGTCCAACGCATTGTAGAGGCCTACGATATTCACGAGGCTGAACGCGAAATAACCGCCGGCAAGGCCAGCGAAAATGCCGCTTGACACCCAGCTGCCGAGTAATGATTGATTTGACACTCGATGTACAGCGGGCCAGCCGTTGCATGCACCTGCCCTCCAACCAGGCCATTCACTCCTGGGTTGCCAAAGCACTGACCGGGCATCGGGAAGTAGCCGAACTCTCCGTGCGCATTGTCGACAGGGAGGAAAGCCAGCAGCTCAACAACCGGTACCGCGGCAGGGATGTGCCTACCAATGTTTTGTCCTTTCAGGCAGATTTACCTGCGGAGCTCAATCTTCCCCTACTGGGGGATCTTGTGATCTGTGCTCCGGTAGTACAGTTGGAGGCGGAGCAACAGTACAAATCACTGTCGGCGCACTGGGCACATATGACGGTCCATGGCACACTGCACCTGCTGGGCTATGACCACGTCGAGGATGCCGATGCAGCGGTGATGGAAAAGCTGGAGACAGACCTGCTGGCCAGCCTCGGCTTTTCCGCTCCCTACACCCCTGTCGGGAAGGCGAAATGACAGCTCACTGCGCAGCCAAACTGCCCAAGCAATGCCACTAATTACCCCGAGACGAGAGATATCCGGAGCATGGCCACTTCCATGACCACAGACGAACCCCCAAGTAGTCACTTATCCAACAAGTCCCGATCCAGTGAAAAAAACTGGCTGGAAAAACTGTTCAGCGCTTTCTCCGCCGAACCCAAATCCCGCGATGAGTTACTGGACATCATCAAGGAGGCGGCTGAAAACCAATTGGTGGACGCAGAGGCGCTGTCCATCATTGAAGGCGCTCTGGATGTCTCCACCCAGCAGGTGCGGGAGATTATGATTCCCCGCTCCCAGATGGTTGTGGTGGGCCTCAGGGACAAGCCCGAAACCTTTCTGCCCAAAATTATCGAATCCGGCCACTCCCGCTTCCCAGTGGTCGGTGAAAGTATCGACGATATCCGCGGAATACTGCTCGCCAAGGACCTGCTCCCTCTGCTCCTCAGGGGCGTTGGCGAATTTCAGCTCGAGGATATCATTCGCCCCGCCAATATCATTCCCGAAAGCAAGCGCCTGAATATCCTGCTGAAGGAATTTCGCGAAAACCGCTACCATATGGCCATTGTTATCGATGAGTATGGCGGCGTCTCCGGGGTCGTAACCATTGAAGATATTCTCGAAGAGATTGTCGGGGAAATTGAAGACGAAACCGACGAGGAGGAAGCGGATAGCTTTATCCGCCGGGTGGGCGATAATGACTACATCGTCAAAGCACTTACCCCTATCGAGGAATTCAACGGGTTTTTTGAATGTGCGTTCAGCGATGAAGAATTTGACACGATTGGTGGTCTAATCATGCAGTCTTTTGGTCACCTGCCCGGGCGCGATGAGGTGACCCGCCTCGGAGACTTTATGTTCCGCGTACTCTATGCCGACAACCGACAGATTCACCTGTTGCGCGTGGCCCATATTCACAAACCGCCGGAAGAGGACAGTTGACACAGGGCACCCCTAACACCCGCAGCCGGCACGCAGATTTGCAGCGCGCCAGCCGATGACCCAGGAGCTTGAATCACTGGCTACAGCGGCCCACAGGGCCGGGTGCCGAACACGCGAGTCTATGCGCAGATTACTTTTTCTCTCGCCAGCGCTGGCGCCGGCGGGTTGATGACACTCTCCTTTGCCCCGTTCAACTACTGGGTGTGTGGCCTGCTGTCCCTAGCCCTGCTGGCCTGGCTCTACCTGCAGGCTTCGGGGGGACAAACCCTGCGCGGACGCAGCGCCCTGTGGCTGGCATTCTGCTACGGCCTGGGACTTTTCGCCAGTGGCGGCTCCTGGGTCTACATCTCGATCACTAACTTCGGCAACGCCTCTGTTCCCCTTGGGATCGCGCTTACCGGGGGTTTTGTCGCCATAATGGCGATGCTGCTGGCAGCCCCATTTTATGTTATCGGCCGTTTTACCGATAACCGGTTCAGCTTTGCCCTGGCCTTCGCCGCCCTCTGGTTTATCAGCGAATGGTTTCGCAGCTGGATATTGACCGGCTTCCCCTGGTTATTTGCCGGCTATGCCCATTTGGATACCTGGCTGTCCGGCTGGGCTCCGGTACTGAGCGTCTACGGTGTCGGCCTGTTGCTGGCGTTTGGCGCCGCCGTGCTCGCCCTGGCGTTCAGCGGCCGCCTGGTGCCACTGAATCAGCGCAGCCATATCGCCCTGATTGTCTCGGCATTACTCCCCTGGCCCGCAGGCGCCCTGCTTTCTCACGTGGCGTGGACCCACGCGGAGGGCGGGATCATCACGGTGGGGTTGGTACAGGCCAATATTCCCCAGGAGAAAAAGTGGCTGCCGGAATTTCGCGGAGAGACCATAAGCCGCTACCAGGACGGTACCCGCGAACTGAGCAGCCGGGATGTGGATGTGATCATCTGGCCGGAGGCTGCACTGCCAATGCTGTACAGGCAGGCCCCCAACCTGATGCAGGCGCTGCAGCGCAATGCGGAAAAAACCCGAATCGACCTGATCAGCGGCATCCTCTACGATATACGTGATCCCAACAACAATGGCCGGATTGTACATAATTCAGCCGCCGTGTTCGGCCAGAATCCCAGTGTCTACCACAAGCGCCACCTGGTTCCCTTCGGCGAGTACGTACCCCTGGAGCAGTTGATCCGAGGTACCATCGAGTTTTTCGACCTGCCCACCTCCTTTATCCGCTCAGGGCCCGACGAGCAGCGCCCGCTGAAGGCAGCGGGTGTCAGCTGGGCACCGCTCATCTGTTACGAGGTTGTCTATCCGCGCCTGGTGTCAAACAGTGCACTGCCGGCCCAGGTGCTCCTCACGATCAGCAATGACGCTTGGTTCGGGGAGTCCATCGGCCCTTTGCAGCACTTGCAAATGGCGCAAATGCGCGCGCTGGAAACCGGCCGCTATCTGGTCCGCAGTACCAATACCGGAATGACTGCCATCGTGGACCCCCAGGGACATATCGTGAAACAACTGCCCCAGTTTGAACAAGTCAACATGACAGGCGATATCCGCGCAATGCGGGGAGTCACCCCATTTATGCTTGCCGGTATCCCCATCGTATTTGCTCTGGCTCTGCCCATGCTGGCTCTGGCGGTCATCCTGCGCCGAAGAGGAAGTGCCAAAGCCCAGGCACCTGCCACTGGCGAAGTCACCGACCAGTAAAGCCTCCCGAAAAGCGCTCCGGCAACCTGGCGGGCTCAACCCCAGCTCCGCCAGGGCCCCGTCATGACTGTAGATGACTGCTATGCTGCAAGCACTTCACCAATAAAACTGCGGCAGGGGCGCCCTACCTATGCATTGTTTAATCAGTGGCGGCACCGGCCTGATCGGCAGGCTCTTTTGCCAGCGCTGGCTGGACCGTGGAGACAGTATCACTGTATTGAGCCGGCAGCGGGATAAAGTGCGCGCACTTTGTGGAGAATCTGTAGATGCCTGCAGGGAACCGGAAGAGGTAGAGCGGCCAGTAGACGTCGTGGTGAACCTGGCGGGAGAGCCCATCTCCCGTCGCTGGACCGAGAGGCGCCGCGCTGAGATCCGCAATTCACGTCTGAAAACCACAGAGAAGCTGGTGCGCTGGACACTCGTGCAAAGAGCGCGACCCGGTTACTTCCTGTCCGGCTCGGCGATTGGCTACTATGGGGATCGCGGTGGAGATCTGCTAAAGGAAGACAGCCCCCCCGGAGGAGGTTTTGCCGCACAGCTGTGTCGGGATTGGGAAGCTGCAACCCTACCCCTACAGCAGGCGGGTATCTGTGTCGGCATTATGCGTACGGCTATTGTACTCTCCAACCGCGGTGGCGCCCTGCCACAGATGCTGCCGGCATTCCGGCTTGGACTTGGGGGGCCCATGGGTTCTGGTGAACACTGGATGAGCTGGATTCACGAAGAGGATGAGGTGGGGCTGATGCTGCACGCTATCGACCGGCATCTGTGCCTGCCATTCAATGCCAGTGCACCGGAGCCAGTCACCAACAACAGCTTTGCCCGCCTCCTGGCCAAACAGTTGCACCGCCCCGCTGTGATGCGCACACCCGCCTGGTTATTGAACATCCTGTTTGGAGAAATGGCACAGGAACTGCTTCTGACAAGCGAGCGGGTGGAGCCGCGCACAGCACTCGACAGCGGCTATACTTTCCACTTTCCCACCCTCTCGCAGGCCCTTGCAGACTTGATCAATGGGGGCAGTGCCACCCGCGGCGCACAGGCCTGAAAGTGCCTCCACATGCGCACAAGATGTCTCAGGCCGCCGCCATGGCGCTCTCCAGCGCCTCAGCCAAAAAGCGACAACCCGCCTCGCTGGTCACCCGCTCTGCATGGCACTCCATTGGTGCAGATCCAACCCACCGGGCATGCCAGCGATACCAATGGGATTCTTCTCCACCCTTGCGCAACTCGATAAATTCCACTTGGGCAGGGTCAATACGAAATTCTCGCACTATTTGCCCGGCAAATGTCTCAAAGTTCTTGCTTAGCTGGGCACCGACCTCCGTACCCGCATAGAGAAACAACAGGGTTCTGCCATCCTGCCTCACTTGCCTGAAACCAATCCAAACTGTCTGATTTAAACGGTTGTGTAACTGGATGGGAGTAAAAGAAATCGGGAAGCCCTTCATCTTGGGTTTATCTCGCTTGTTGTTATGGTTGTTTTCCACCGCCGTTACGCCTATTGGTAACCCCGGCAGTCAAACCGATCTTCCATGTCTTGTTTGATGCCGCCGTCCCGGAAGCACAGATGCAATCTGAGTCCGGCTGCAGGTATTTCAAGGGTCCGGCCTGCGACGCCATTCATCCTAAGTCCGGCCCTAGAAGTGATCAAGTCACTGTCTTGTCCGGCACCCTGCGGCCCCTCCTCTCTTGGCCGGTAGGCCTCTGAAAAGCCTTTACTTTAAAAGTTCCTCAACAGGAGTGCATTGGTGGCAGCGATCTCCAGCGATACCATACCTGTGCCAATACTTCCCGCCAGTAAATCTGCGTTTGAAGCATCGCCGCCGCACCGGGTGTCCAGCGCAATACGCCGCTCTGTGACTGCGGTAACAGCTCCGCCGCACTGCCTACCGACAGTGGCTGCACTTGCAGGCCAGCGCGGGTAAACACTTCTGCTGCGCGGGGCATATGCCACCAGTGGGTTACCAGGACAATACTTTTCACACCGGCACTGCGCAATATCGCTGTGCTGTGCACAGCATTCTCCGCAGTTGTACGGCTGCAATCCTCGCGCCAACTGACCTGCCGGAACAGCTCCCCTTCCAGCAGGGCTGCCATCATCTGTGATTCTGCCAACCGCTCATTCTCATAGATCCTGCCACCGGAGACCAGTAGTGGCAGGTGATCCGGCGCTTTTTGTGCTGCCCAAACCACCCTTTCGAGACTTGTTGCCGACAAGCGCTCATGGCCAGACATCCGGTCACGGTAGCGCCCACCACCGAGAATAACGACAGCCTGGGGAGTGATACCGGCCATTTCCGGAGCTGTTCCCAACTGCTTTCCAAGCCAGGCAGAAAACGCGGGTGTGGCACTCACCCAGAGAGCAGCGAAAGAAATAACGGCCAATGGCAGTGCCGAGCGCTCCAAGAGGGAGCCGAAAGGCAGGAAGTACAGTAGAAAAGCCAACAGCAATCCCAGCAGAGGTGCCAGTGGCGGCATCAAAAGGCTTGTCATAATCGGATAAAATTCGATCAATATTCAAGACCACCCTTAATCTGGCGAAAGCAGCCATATCCGCAGCGGTGGCATGGGGTAATCTGGGTATGCTGCGGGGGCAGCACACGATAACCACAACCCAGGCACTGCAGCTCCTCATCAGCTCCCACATATTCGCCAGCCAGGGCCCAGGGTTGTCCGTCTTTGATACAACGCATCAGATTGGGCCAGGCAGTTTCCGTTGGATCTGCCGCATCCAGGAGCCAATTGCCGCCACGCTCCTCAAGGGTGCGCAACTCCCCCCCGAGACCACGCAGATAATCCGCCGCCCGATGCAGGTCATCCTTTAACCAGGCGCGCAGGAATGCGACTTTATTGGCTGTCAGATCCTCAACAGCCAGCTCTCCTTCCACCAGATTCTCCAGGTCCTCGCGCAACTCGTCGACCAGATCTGCCTTCGGTGGTAACTTCGGTTCCTTCGTCACAATATCCCTCCTATAATTCCGCGTTTACACATCCTAATAGATGCTCCGGGGACGGGGCTTGATTGCGATCATCCTCCCTCGGATACCGGTCAGCAACCGTACCCGTTGGAGCATTGAACGTCCCGTAAATTTTGATCACAGAGTATAGGCCTCGAATTCATGCAAGAGCAGTACAATCCCTCCACGGTCGAAGCTTCCGCCCAGGCATTCTGGGAGGCACACAAAAGCTTCGAGGTTAAGGAAAACACGGACAGGGAAAAATTCTACTGCCTGTCCATGTTCCCGTATCCCAGCGGCAAACTCCATATGGGGCACGTGCGCAACTACACCATTACCGATGTGATTTCCCGTTACCATCGCATGCGGGGTAAAAATGTCCTCCACCCGATGGGCTGGGACGCCTTTGGCCTGCCCGCTGAAAACGCTGCTATCCAGAACAAGACCGCCCCGGCCAAGTGGACCTATGCCAATATCGACTATATGAAGGGGCAGCTGAAAGCGCTCGGCTTCGGCTTTGACTGGTCCCGCGAGTTGGCCACCTGCCAGCCTTCCTACTATCGATGGGAACAGTGGTTTTTCACCCGGTTGTACGAAAAGGGTCTGGTTTACAAGAAAAATGCCGCCGTCAACTGGTGCCCCCACGACCAGACGGTGCTGGCCAATGAGCAGGTGGAGGACGGAGCCTGCTGGCGCTGTGGTACCACGGTTGAGCGCCGCGAACTGGCACAGTGGTTTATCAAGATTACCGACTATGCGGAGGAACTGCTCAGAGATCTGGACAAGCTGCCAGGCTGGCCCGAACAGGTACGCACCATGCAGCGCAACTGGATCGGCAAGAGTCGCGGTGTGGAGCTGAGTTTCGCCCTGTCTGAGACTGTGGCCGGTATGGACCACTTCGACGTTTATACCACCCGCCCGGATACGCTGATGGGTGTCACCTACCTCTCCCTGGCCGCCGAACACCCCATCGCCCTGGCGCTGGCGCAAAACAACCCGAAATTGAACACATTTATCGCCGAGTGTAAAAGGCAGACCCTGTCCGAGGCCGATTTGGCCACCATGGATAAAAAAGGCATGGACACCGGGCTGAAGGCCATTCATCCCATCAGTGGTCAAGAAGTGTCCATATGGGTGGCCAACTATGTATTGATGGATTACGGTTCCGGCGCCGTTATGGCGGTGCCTGCCCACGATCAGCGCGACTGGGAATTTGCCCATAAATACCAGCTGCCTGTGGCGCAGGTGATTGAACCCACCGATGGCCGTCTTGTCGATCTGGACAGGGAAGCGTTTACCGAAAAAGGCAGGCTGGTGCATTCCGGCTGTTTTGACGGGCTGGACTTTGACGGGGCCTTTAGAGCGATCTCCGAGGCACTGACCGCCTCCGGCAAGGGCCGCGTAACCACCAACTATCGCCTGCGCGACTGGGGCGTATCCCGCCAGCGTTACTGGGGCGCACCGATCCCCATGTACAACCTGGCCGACGGCGGGGAGATCCCGGTACCTGCGGAAAAACTGCCCATTTTACTGCCGGAGGACGTAGTGCTGGACGGGCTTCAATCCCCCATTAAGGCCGACCCCGAGTGGCGTAAGGATGAACTCAACGGCACTCCGGTTGAGCGGGAAACCGACACCTTCGATACCTTTATGGAATCCAGCTGGTACTACGCCCGCCACACCTGCCCGGATTTTGAGCAGGGTATGCTGGACCCCGATCGTGCCAACTACTGGCTGCCTGTCGACCAGTATGTCGGCGGTATCGAACATGCCATTTTGCACTTGCTCTATGCGCGTTTCTTCCACAAGCTGATGCGTGACGAGGGCCTGCTCGACAGCGATGAGCCTTTTAAGCAACTGCTTTGTCAGGGGATGGTGTTAGCGGAATCCTTTTACCAGGAGGAAAATGGTCACAAGACCTGGATCAACCCTTCCGACGTGGATATCGAACGCGATGAAAAGGGCAAACCGATCAGAGCGGTTGAACGCGCCACCGGTAAGGCGGTTCTCTCCGGTGGTGTGATAAAGATGTCCAAGTCCAAAAACAACGGCGTAGACCCCCACGCCACAGTAGAGCAGTATGGCGCGGACACAGTGCGCCTGTTCACCATGTTCGCGGCGCCACCGGAACAGACATTCGAGTGGCACAACGCCGGTGTCGAGGGGGCCAGCCGCTTTCTGCGCAAACTGTGGAAGACGGTGTATGCACATGTGACAGCCGGCCCCAGTCATACCGAATTTGACCGACAGGCCTTAAGTGACCGGCAACAGCAGTTGCGCCGCAAAACACACGAAACCATCCAGAAAGTGGGCGATGACTACGGCCGCCGCCAGACCTTCAACACTGCCATTGCGGCAGTGATGGAACTGCTCAATACGGTGGGCAAACTGGCCGAGCGGGACAGCGAGCAGGGACTCGCCGTTGAACGCGAAGCCCTGCAGGCCGCCGTACTGTTACTGGCCCCGGTTACCCCCCACATCTGCCACCAGTTGTGGCAAAGCCTGGGAAATACCATCGATCTGATTGATGCTCCCTGGCCCGAGGTGGACAAACAGGCCTTGGTACGCTCAACCATCACTCTCGTAGTACAGGTCAATGGCAAGGTGCGTGCAAAGCTGGACGCGCCGGCAGATGCGGATAACAAGGCCTTGGAACAGCGCGCGCTAGCCGATAACAAGGTGCAGAAATTTCTGGGTGAAGCTACTGTGCGCAAAGTAATCGTGATACCGGGTAAGCTGGTCAATATCGTCGCCAAATAAATTTGCCATCAAAGCCGGACACGCAGTGTGTCCGACTCTGTTGGCAGGAATTCAGAAGATCGACCCGATGCAATCAGGTGGCTTATGAAAAAAATCCCACTCCGAATTATTATCCTGGTGTTTGCCTTTACAATTATCAATTGTGGTTGGCACTTGCGCGGTGTGCCCAAGAATTTTCCTCCGGGCAGCACTATTTATATTTTCAGCGAAAATCCGCGCAGTGATATCGCCGATGAGCTCAGCCGCCTACTGCACAACTCTGGTGTGGCCATCGCGCCATCACCTATGGATGCGGACTATGTACTGACCATTCACACAGAAACCGAGCGCAAACTCACAGTCGCTGTGGACTCAGAGGGTCGCGCATCAGAATACGAGCTGATTACCAGCGTTATTTACAGTATTCGCACTGGCAGTGGGGAGACTCTGTTGAATAAGGCCCAGGCTGACGTCTACCGCGCACTGGTATGGGATGTTTCGGAGATCGTTAGCAAGGGGGAGGAAGAGCGCTTGCTGCGCGCGGAAATGCGCCGGGAACTGATCGGCCGAATCATCGACCGGCTGCGTCGCGTTGATGCCAATGCGCCCTTAGAAGACAAAAGCTACTAGGCGTTTCTGCTCCAATGCGTATCCCCCCATCAGCTGCAACAACATTTCGGCAAGGGGCTTGCCCCGGTCTATATTATTTCCGGTGACGAGCCACTACTGGTGCAAGAGTGCTGCGACCAGGTGCGCGCTGCGGCAAGAAAACACGGCTTTGGTGAGCGTGAACTTCTGCATGCAGAGCACAATTTCGACTGGGGGTTACTGCGCGCCTCTGCGGGCAATATGTCCCTTTTTGCAGAAAAAAAACTGATCGAGGCACGCATACCCAACGGTAAGCCGGGAGACAAAGGCAGCAAGGCCCTACGGGAATTTGCCAAACACACCCGCCGGGATTTAATACTGCTGATCGTGCTCCCCAGGCTGGATAGATCCCAACTCAATAGCAAGTGGGTCAAGTCCCTGGAGAAGGATGGCGTACTTGTACAAGTCTGGCCGGTGGGTGCCGAGGATATGCCCCGTTGGATCCACCAGCGACTGAACGCTGCCGGGCTGTCTGCGGAGCCGGAGGCAATACAGGTGCTCGCAGAACAGGTTGAGGGCAACCTGCTTGCCGCGAGCCAGGAAGTGGAAAAGCTGAAACTTTTGGATTCCGATGAACGCATTACTGTCGAGCGGTTGGCGCAGAGTATCACCAGCTCTGCCCGCTACAGCGTGTTCGATCTCATAGACAGAGCCCTGGCTGGAGAGGGCGAAAAATCCATTCAAACCTTAGAGGGACTGCGTACAGAAGGCATAGAGCCCCCGGTCGTACTCTGGGCACTGACCAGGGAAATACGCTCACTGCTGGACATTGGAGAAAAACTGGCGCAGGGACAACCTCTGGTACGCCTGGTACGTATCCAAAAACGCCAACCTCTTGTACAGTCCGCCCTTGCGCGTCTGCGTCCCCGCCAACTGGAAACCCTGCTTCTACGTGCGCGCGCTATTGACGCAGCAATCAAGGGTGGGGCCGCACACCAGTCTCCCTGGACAGGCCTGCTGGAACTCACTCTGAATTTATCTGGTTATCGCTGCCTGTGACCGTTGAAACTTGTCTTCCCTGACCCAGGCCGCAGAGTAATTAATAGAAAGTGCCTGGCATAAGAAGTTTCTGTTTATTCTCAGCGACAGGTAACCTCTCCCCTGAGCAGGGAGAGGTTGGTGATCACCAGATTATGAGGCTATTAGTTTTGTACAACAGTGGCCAGATTGCTGGTGCCAACCTGGTGTACGCTGACCATGTTGAAACCATTTGACTGGTCCACAAAGGCAGCGTTCTCATTGCCGGATTGACCGAGATGTGCGCTTTGCTCAAATCCATTCTGTGAGAGAGCGATCAAGTTGTCAGCACCCAGGTCCTGGTGGATTTCAGCCATGTTCAGCTCCCCCACTTGATCAATATCCACGGTATTGGAGACACCTTCGCTGAACCCGAGTGCGGTGTTGCTATTTCCGGACTGGTCAATTGTCAACATATTCATGTCGCCATTCTGGGAAAACCCAGTCATATTACCATTCCCCATTTGCACCAGCGTGGCAGTATTATTGTTTCCAAGCTGATTCATATCAACGGTATTGAAACTGTCAAACTGAGTAACAGTGGCAGCATTGTCAGCGCCTACCTGGTAGGCCACACTGGAGTTCCCGCTGCCATCCTGAGCGATCGTGGCCTGGTTGTTGGCACCAACCTGCGCCAGATCCTGGTAGTGAAAGTCACCGGTCTGCAGCAAATTTGCGGTGTTCTCGGCCCCTTCCTGGTAGACAATACCCACGTTTCCATCACCTATCTGGCCGCCATTGAATCCATCGGCAGATGTATACCGGGTGCTGTTCCACACACCGTTGCCATTCCCGGTCTGGGTACTGGAGAAGTAGTTCGCGTCGCCTTCCTGGTGCAGAGCGGCCATATTATCATTGCCATTTTGCAACATATCGACATAGTTAAAGTTGGACTGGCTGTACTGGTCGATATACAGTGTATTCTCACTGCCCATCTGACCTGCATAGGCAGTATTCCCAGAGCCCTCCCATTGATGCAGAGTGCTCCTGTTACCTTCTCCCTCTTGATAACTGGAAGCCTCAGAGCCCTCCTGCATCCACTGGTCAGTTTCCACCCAATTGCGATTGCCAATTTGCGTCTGGTCAAGGTAGTTTCCGTCAGCAAAAGACTGGTAGGCGTTTGCCCGATTGTCATTGCCTTCCTGCCACTGATAGGCGGCGTTATTGGTAGACTGGTCCACCTGGGTAATTGTTGCCCCATTGTCATTGCCAAACTGCATTTGATCCCCGACGTTACCATCGGCTAGGACTTGACCGGTTCCGCCAAGCAGGGTAATCGCGGCAGCAAGTGAAAATTTTTTCATTGATGGTTTTTCCTCTAAATTAACTGAAATCACGGACGAAATAACACAGCGCATTAATCGTACTGCACTATTTGCACTGCATGGTTGTCACCAAACTGCGCGACAAATCCAAATAACCCATCCCCATGTTGGATAATATTCGCAGAATTTCTCTGACCAACCTGGTCAATCAGAGCGATATTACCCGTACCATATTGAATAGCTGCCGCCTGGTTATAGCCCCCGGACTGGGATATGGCCGCATAGTTTACATTGCCAGCTTGCTGAATGACCGCTCCATTGGAATAACCTTCCTGAATCAGAATTACCTGATTAAACTGGCCAGACTGGGAAACTTCCGCTAAGTTCTCATCGCCAACCTGAACTATCTGAGCCATCTGTCTTTTAAGCGGGTCATCTCCAAGCAAAAGAAGATCCAGTGCACCCTGACCGGACAGCAATTCATTGTGGGGATCCAGGTCATCCGCATACACACTGGGCAGAGCAAACAAGAATAGAAGCACAGACAATACAATCGCATTGCTAGCGTTCACGCAGAACTCCAAAAAAGAGAAATACACCGTTAAAAGTCCGCCAACAACGTCACTATAAAACAATTGAGGGGGAAATAAATCGGAAAAAAGCGTATTTATTGCACCCTTAGAATGAGAAAAATACGACTTTTGTATGAGTGTCGGTTAATTTAATCGTGAATTTCTCACCCAGATAAAAGACAGCATTTCCTTTCAAAGTGCAACAACACCCAATGAAAAATTAATCATAAGAATTCAACAAAAAGCTGATGTCGATAATGGAATTTATTATCCCAGCCAGCATGGAGGAAAATAAGAATTAAAATACAATCAAATCAACCATAACCATTATTCTGGAAAACTACAGACTTGCCAGTTTATAATATTTTTACGGGGGTTTCAGCATATTCACTCAACACAGAAGCTGGATATTCCTTACTATCCTGTAATGCCCAAAGATTCGCATTCACTCCCTGGGAAATCAGGTGGATTACTGCTGCCTCAATAGCAGACAGAACACAGAGTTGTGCAGGGTCATTTGTTGTTGTCCCTGCTTCAATTTCCAGCAGTCTTTTGTACTCTACGAACTGATAGACATCGCCTTGTATCTGACGTGACAATATTTTTTTACTGGTGAGAACGCTACTGACAACTCTGCCACTACGGACATCCACCGCGCGCAGATTAACGGTTACCTCATCCACCCGGTATTGCTCCGAAATACCGATACCAAAATATCTGACACCTGCACCTCCGGTTTTTATATTGGTATCATAGGCAACAATCCCACCCTCAAGCATAATGTTTGCCGACATGAGAGATGGCAGCTCAAAAGGTGGGATATTACCTTGCTCTTTTATGGCCGCACGAATTATTTTTCTTTCCGTCAGTAGATTTTGAAGCCCTTCTCTTTCCAAGGTTACAAACCAGCCAGATTCATTCAGCACCTGCACCAGCATCGCAGCAGCTCCCTGTGTAACCGCTGTGGAGAACGAACTGGCTGGAGCCGGCCTGTACTGACCTGTCAGATCGCTAAAGCCATATACCGCAACAACTATCTTTCCTCTGGGGGATGGCAGGCTCAGTAAATCCACATAGGTACTCATCCTGTCAGTCAGGGTTGCTTTCTGTTTTCCAGGACCAAAAAGAGCCTCTCCGGTTTTTTGAAAAAAACTACAACCAGCAATAGAAACAATCAAGACAAAAAAAATAGTCCTTAACAACATCATCGCTGCCTTTAGAAAATACAAAAGCGCCATTCACCAGAAAAAACATACTAGTTTCCGGGATCCAGGCCAACAACCACAATCTCGGAAACCTCTCCTGTAACCGCATCAGTAATAGTGATGGTCAGCGTACCGTCCACATCGACAATATTGACGATGAAATCATCCGTCACTAAAGTACCATCATTACCGTTTCCCACATCGGTTAGCAACTGCGACAGCAGCCTGGACTCTAAAGTATCCGTAAATCTATCCAAAGAAGAGATTCCGGAATAAGGTGATTTATCAGCCTTTGGGTCTCTCTTACTGTTTTGGGCACTTGCATTGTTCAACAGATAGTTGCCATTTAACGGATTCCCGCCAAATGAGGGATTTACTGGTGTGTAAATCAGTTCGGTAGCCGAACCTATATATGGTGAAATTGAACAAATGGTGACAATAAAAAAAATCCATCTTCTCATTAGATCTCCTCTCCTGCCAAATCCAGATTTTGAGAGAATAACTCCTGCAACCTTTTCTGCCGGACATTATTGTCAATCTGTGTGGCCGCCCTCTCTACAATCTCCCCAAAAGTTCTTCGTCCGGGATATAGTATAGTTTTAAATACCTGTTTATTCTCATAGGTAACCCAGACAACGCTTCCCCACCTGGCTGAGGGTCTCTCATGAACAGTCAGATTATATTCAAACTCGGACAATGTCGCCGATAGGTAGAGAGAGAGGGAGCGGGCAAATTCATGCCCTATACCACTTACAGTGTCATCGATTACAAGCCCTGTCAGCAGAGAATCCTCTGCTTCCAGTTCCTCCAATTCCTGGGAATAACCAAATAAGGTTAGCGAAGAAAAAAGAAGTATTAAAGACAGAACTTTACGGATACGAAAATCGGTTATCATATTACAAATTCTGACTGGCCCAACTACTTGCCTCTAATCGATTTTTACAACCTATTTTTCGGTATATTTTATAAAGATGACTCTTAACAGTATGCTCGCTTACACACAGCGCTTCAGCGATATTGGCATTGGTATGACAATCACAAATGAGCTGTAAAATTTGTCGCTCTCTCCGTGTCAAATTATAAGTCCTCCCGGACCATTTTTTTGGTTTTCGGTTCTGCCTTAGAAAATTATGCAACACATCTCTTGGAAACCAGTACTCACCAGAAAATATTCTTTTCAATCTTTCCAATATAATCCTGGGCTCACTTTCCGAGGACATTAGGCCAAGGACCCTCTCCCAATAAAGCACAAAATCAATGTCCTCTGTCTGACTGATATTGATCAACACAATATTGGGAGGTTCTGTTATCTCGTGCACCTCTCGTAGCAACTGATCAAGATCTGCCAGCGTTAGACCCGCGCAATCCAGAATAAGATAATCAGCCTCTATCTCTTTAAAGGCATTAATTTCAGAATGACGAAATATGATACATTTGATATTAAATTCATCTTCTATTTTTCCAGCAAAAATAGAAGTTTGAATGTTCATACAGGAAGTTAAGAAAACGACGGAAGGTCTATTTTCTCCCGCTTTCGCAGTTATGACTTTTAGGCGTGCATAATCCTTATGCAAATTCATCTGGGATTCCCCAATGTGCAGTCCTATTTCAATATTTATTTTTTACCTTGCCAGTTCTTCTTGATACTTCTCGGTCATCTTACACTGTGAGCTAAATCTATTCGATCAAACACTTTCCTGCAACAGGAAGTGACTTGGAGACTACAATTTCAATCTTAAGTGTATTAATCTCCTTTGTGCAAGCCATTTATTAATACCTAGGTATTACCCTATCCCGGACAGAAAACAGACGAATCGCTTTTTGGCATTTAATTCCTCATACATTGAGGGAGCGACAGTACTAAGAGCAGTGTTTTGAACCCCAATATTACCGGATGGATTTTGAGGAAAAATGAGTTAAAAAGGGGCAGAAAGCTGTATGATAAAAATTTGCTTTTCTCTCCTAAACTTGCTCAAAGTAAAGATGGATAGCGAAAGAGAATGCAAGGCATATTGAATGATCCGAAACAGATTTTTCGAGAAAATGTTAAAAAAGTCAGCACGACATACTCGACGACGATACGATTATTCAAAAACAATCAAGTAAAAAATAGATGAGAGGTTACAAAAAGGCCATGATTTTATTAAAAGGAGCCCATATGTAGAGTCAGCAAAGAGTATATGACGGGATTCTCAAATTTTCTGGATCAATCGCTTGCGGTCAAATAGTGATCGGGAAGCGATTTGGCTATGCTCCGGTTCCAGAGTAAGCCTCGCTGGGCACTCCCAGTAGTTGGTCCGGCTACTACTGAGAGTACCTTGAACTGCCTGGCCGGGACGATACACTAAGAGGCGAGCTCATTACCCTGCAAGGCCAACAACCATCGAGCCTCAGTACTGCCTCAGGCGAAACAAAGGTCCTCCTGGTCAATTATTAAGCAGATAACTCTTGATGCTGCAGAGTGTATTCCCATTGTGGGCGCAGTAATAGGTCAGGCAGACTCCTCTTCACTTATCGACGTCTACAGAGACTGAAGTTATGATTGATCACTCTCACCCAACTGCACACACTGCCACTCACCAGGTTTACAATCAGGTACCACCCCTGTTTGGGCATAACCTGTATGCAGGTGATCCGGCGTTACAGGGGGCAGTATATATCAATAAAGGGCGATGGGCCGAAGCCGACTTACACCGTTACGGAGAAATCTGTGGCAGACCGGAAATGATCGAACGCGGGTATGCTGCCAATGAATTCAAACCCATATTCGAAAGTCACGATCGCATAGGGAACCGTATTGACCTAGTGCGCTACCATCCCTCGTACCATCAATTAATGCAACTGGCGCTTTCGGAAGGACTGCACAGTACGCCTTGGACTGATGCCGGTCCTGGTGCCAATGTGGTACGGGCGGCAAAAAACTATCTTCAAAGTCAACTAGAAGCTGGCCACGGATGTCCGGTAACGATGACATTTGCCTCAGTACCGACAATTCTACTGAATCCTGAGATTGCCAAGGAGTGGGTCCCCAAGATTCTCAATAGGGGATACGATAGCAGTAACCGCCCCTATTTTGACAAGTCATCACTGACAATTGGCATGGGTATGACGGAAAAACAGGGAGGCTCGGATGTCCGCGCCAACACAACCACCGCAATTCCAGTGGGTGATGGTATTTATGAGTTGATAGGACACAAATGGTTTATGTCCGCCCCAATGTGTGATGCCTTTTTGATCCTTGCACAGGCTCCCGGGGGGCTCTCCTGCTTCCTGGTCCCGCGCTGGCGACCGGATGGCAGTAAAAACCCACTGGAAATTCAGCGCTTGAAGGTTAAGGCGGGCAATGTATCTAATGCCTCTTCGGAGGTAGAGATACGGGGCGCACTTGGATGGCTGCTGGGCGAGGAGGGGCGCGGCGTAAATGCCATCATCAAAATGGTGGCAATTACCCGATTTGACTGTATGACCGGATCCTCCGGGGGCCAGCGTCAAGCAGTGGTGCAGGCAGTATATCACGCTTCCAGGCGAAAAGCCTTTGGGCAGATGCTGATTGACCAGCCCCTAATGAAAAACGTCCTGGCCGACTTGCAGCTGGAAGTCGAGGGGTCCGTTGCATTGACCATGCGGATAGCCAAAGCCATGGATCTTGAGGAAGTGGAACATGAAAAAATGCTGCTGCGATTGGGTGCTGCGGTGGGGAAATACTGGATATGCAAACGTAGCCCCCACCATGCTTATGAAGCAATGGAATGTCTGGGAGGCAATGGGGTTATCGAGAATTTTATCACCGCACGGCTCTACCGGGATGCCCCTATTAATGCCATTTGGGAAGGATCAGGCAATATCCAGGCTTTGGATGTCCTGCGTGCGATCACTAAAACGCCTGCCGTGGTAAACCACTGGCTCGACGAGATGGAGGGAAGCCTTGGCGTGGATACAAGGCTGGACAAAGCGATCGAAAAACTGAGAAACGAGCTTGCAGACCTTGACCAGTTTGAATACCGGGCACGACATATTGTTGACCAGATGGCTATTACCATGCAGGCGCATCTTCTAGTCCAGGGGGGGAATGAGGCGGTCAGTGATGCCTTCATGGCATCCCGGCTGGAAAGTAGCGGCGTGCGCAGTACCGGCAGCCTTCCAAAAGGGGTCGATGTAGAGACACTACTGATTCGCGCAAATCCACTGATGGTATGAGTTGCACTTACAAGTCACATGTCGCAGCTTGTGGCCATGTAAGGCGATCAGGCAAAAAAATTCCGGTATCGTCGCGGCCATCAATTGATCGGTTTGCCACCAGAATACTAGTTCAAGCTTTTACTCACCACTTCATACAAATCTCCTGACAGATCTCCAGAGTCCATAATCTTTTTTAGCGCAATTTTCATTTTTCTGGCAAGATCGCCTGTGTATCTCTTCCAACGGGTAATGGGAATCACTTGTTGCGCTGCAATCTGTGGATTCAACTTATCCAGAGTGATTACCTGATCAGCCAGAAATTCAAATCCACTACCATCACTCCTATGGAATTGGCTGAAGTTTCCTTTCGCGAAGCCACCAATCACTGCCCTTACCCGATTGGGGTTTTTCAAATCAAACGCCGGGTGTTGAATGAGTTTTTCAACAGCGCTCAGATTTCCTCTGCGGGAACTCCTGCTCTGCTGGCCAAGCCAGAGTTCGACAACTTGCGCATCCTCTTTCCAGCACTGATAAAATTGTTCGATTGCAGCAATCGCTTGCTTGTCACCGGCATGGTTAATCAAAACACTCAAGGCAGCAGCCTTGTCAGTCATATTGTTCGCTGTATCAAACTGCTCTTGTGCCAAAGCCAGTGCATCGGCCGTTTCTGTGGCACAGAGATATAACAGACAGGTATTCTTTAGTTTTCGCTCAGCAATGTCTTTCGCACTCAGACTGAAGGATTTTCGCACATTCAATGCAGTATACTGCGCACGAAACTCGCCAAAAAGCGCTTCTGCCAGCGTTTGCAGGGCAAATTCCCGAGCGGCCACTATCGCCTCAGCATCGATGTGTACTGACGCCTCAGCAATAGACTGTTCACTCGGCAACTGCAATAACTCCGCTACCAGTGCCGGCTCGAGGTCTCGATTCAGCAGCACACTTCTGTAAGCCGCTATCAGCTCCGGCTGAAGTTGTAGTACTCCCCCTGTGCGGTACGCCTGCTGCAGATCAGACAGTGCCAAGAATGCCAGCCTCTGGGAAGCATCCCACCGGTTGAAAGTATCGGAGTCGTTAGACATCAAAAACAATAACTGATCAATACTATAGGGGTAATCAATTTTTACAGGTGCTGAAAAGTCGCGCAACAGGGATGGCAGGGGCTTTTCAGACAGCTCGGTGAACTCAAATGACTGCTCAGCTTCTGTAATCTCCAATACACACTGGGTGGTACCCTGTCCATCCAGAACCAGTTCGTTGCCATTTTTGTCCAATAGCCCCAGTTTCAAGGGGATATGGAATGGGCGTTTTTCTCTCTGGCCAGGTGTTGGCGGACACGATTGGCGGACAGTGAGCACATAGGTACCCAGTGTTTCATCGAAATAATCAGTCACAGTGAGTTGCGGAGTGCCTGCTTGGCTGTACCAGCGCCGGAACTGAACCAGATCAATCTGACTAGCATCCTCCATCGCTCTTACAAAATCCTCACAAGTGACCGCACAGCCGTCGTGGCGCTCAAAGTAGAGATCACTCCCCTTGCGAAACCCTCTCGGGCCTAGCAGAGTGTGTATCATACGTACTACCTCAGCCCCTTTTTCGTATACGGTCAGTGTATAGAAATTGGAAATCTCCATATAGGAATCCGGACGGACAGGGTGTGCCATGGGCCCCGCATCCTCTGCAAACTGGTTGGTGCGCAACAAGGATACATCCTCAATACGTTTAACGGCTCGCGAGTTCATATCTGCAGAAAATTCAGCATCTCGAAATACTGTGAATCCCTCCTTCAGACTCAACTGGAACCAATCTCGACAGGTGACTCGATTCCCTGACCAATTATGAAAATATTCATGGCCAACGATCGATTCAATTCTCTGGAAAGTTGCATCTGTTGCAGTCTCTGGACTTGCCAGAACGCAAGCAGAATTGAAAATATTCAGTCCCTTGTTTTCCATCGCTCCCATATTAAAGTGATCAACCGCGACAATCATAAAAATATCAAGATCATATTCTCTGCCATATACTGCCTCATCCCAGCGCATGGCATTTTTAAGCGAGCGTAAAGCGTGATCACCTTTATTGATGTTTTTTTCTTCAGTAAATAGCTGTAACTTTACCTTTCTGCCACTGGCCGTGATGAAACAATCTTCCAAATACTGTAGATTTCCTGCCACCAGCGCAAAAAGATAAGCGGGCTTAGAAAATGGATCCTCCCAGGTCACATAGTGATGGTCGCCTTCACAAGGGCCTCGGCTAATCTCATTACCATTAGAGAGCAATACCGGATACTCTTTGGGTGCGACTATAGTGGTAGTAAATTTCGACATGATATCCGGCCTGTCAGGGTAGAAAGTGATTCTTCTAAACCCTTCGGCCTCACACTGAGTGCAATACATTCCATTGGAAAGATATAACCCCTCCAGGGTAGTGTTATCCTCTGGATTGATACAGGTTTGAATGTCCAGGAAAAATTCAGGCTTATCCACAGACACCAAAATTCCCTGCGGCATCTTCTCGTAGTGTTCTGGTGAAAGCAGTGCACCATCAATGGCGATTGACAATAGTATTAGATCTACACCATCCAGAAATAGCGGGGGCAAACCTTCCCCGGCCGCAGGATTTCGACGGATCTTAAGCCGCGATTTGACCAAGGTTGCCTTTGGCTTTAACTCAAAATGCAAGTGGGTATTGTCAACCAAGTAGTCAGGTGCACGGTAATCCTTCAGATAGATGGTACTGGGCTTGGCATGTCGCATTATCAGGCATATCCTCAGTAGCAGTCGTTCACGCTGAAGAGGCGTAGAACGTCGCCACAAGCAGAAACAACAAGTAGAAAAGTTATTTTTATCCCGGCAATCAAACTTACCGGAATAACAGTGTCCCCTTGGTATTGAATCCAGGCAAATCGTACTGCTTGGAACCCCAACCGGGATAGTGCACCCCTTTGAGGAAATAGAGGAACGGTTGTCAGTGCCCGAACTTGAGGCTAGCATTTCGCCACAGACGGCACCACAAACAGCAGATGTCAGTCCCGCTAGTTTCAGCCGCTACCATCCTGTTGGTGACGGGGTATGTTCTTATGGGTAACAAACTCATCGCCTTGCTGCTTTTCATCGGTATCCTGCTTTTTATTGGAGTTCCAGTTATTGGAACACCAGCCTCAGTATCACTGACAAACCAGCAGAAGGGCGTTTACCCAGATACGCTAAATAAAACGTATACCCTGCAGCACGAATATCACCAACATATTCTCAATGAATAAAGTCATCTCAATAGCTAATATCTATCACTCTGTACCCCCTAATGTAACCCAGAGGAGAAAAAATACAACGTTCGAAGTGAACAGTATTCCGGGGAGTACCGTTAAGCTTGCCCTCTTGTGTATTTCTCGTGTCGAGAATGAGACTTGAGCAGAGTCTACAGCATTAGCATTGACGGCATGTGAACATCACTAAAACTCCAGCGCCAGAGCTACTCGCAACGCACCCTGACCGATACCTCACTCTTCATAGGGCAGCGGCTTACCACACGGGTTGTAAAAAGCTAGAATACCGGTTAGCAGCAGCTGGTCTATTTGATATGCTTATCCAATCTCATTCCAGGCACTCCCTGCATCTGATGCTGCCACGGGATGACATGATTGGTTAATATACAAACTGCATCCTTTGTTTTCATGTTCTTATAGGTCCAATATCAAACAGATCCTGCAATATTTTTCGGATTGAAAAAATACGGGTGATAATACAACCTTATGATTTAACCCGATGTCGAGAGGTTTGGTGTGCGCAAATCACGTATTTTTTTTATTGTACTGACATTGGTTCTGATCACCCTTCTCATTGGCAGTTGGTACATGAAGGAACCAGCCATATCACGGATAATCAATCTACTTTACGGACAGGCAGTTATCCAGAATATCTCCGGTTTGGAATTGGGCTTCGGTGAAATTTCAGCTAGACAGATTCGATTGCAACCTGCCAGGGGTAAAATGTTTATTCTGGATAAGGTAACCATCAGCCACCCTTTCCATATTGTTCTTAATCGCAAAAGCAGTGAAAGGGTAGAAATCTCAGTGGGGAAGCTGAGTCTACATACGGGAGGATGGACAGGGCCGATCAATACTCTGAACACTGCAGATAAAAAGCATGCTTATCCAGTCATAGATCTAAGCCAAGCCCTTCAATCTATTATCTACTTTATGCCGGGTAAAGTTTTTATCAACCAGATAGTACTCGACAACAATGATCTCATGGGCCCATTGGATATTACACGTCATAATCGCCATATATCTGCAAAACTACCTTACACATCCTCTCAACATGAATCATACAATTTATCCTTAAAAGCCGATATTACCCCAGCAAAAATTCAACTGAATGCCAGTATAGATTCCAATATAAGAAAGGCTGTTTCATATGCAGATGTCACTATTGTAAAAAATATACACGGTGGCTGGCTTCTAGATACAAATGCAGTGCTAACTATGGATAGTCTCTCACCATTTGTAGATATCGCCACAGGTTCAGCAACTGGGCTCTCACCAAAAATACACACAACCGGGGCTATTGCCATCCGTACGACATCTGATATACCCGACAATATCACTGCAATTTCAGGCTATCGAAATATCACTTTTTCATTTGAGAGCGAAAACCTGACAGCATCTTTTCAAAGTAAATTACTCGATACAGTACTGAAAGCCCAACTATCGACTACAACTCCTATTGAGATAAAATTGAGTGGATTAGATCGGTTAATTCCCGAGTATATCACTGGAGCTGGCAGGTTAATTCTCTTTCCGGCGGGCAATCTCCCTGAGCGGAATTTTCTATTGGACTCTGAGTTTGAATCCCATATTCAAACAAATATTTCCAGAATTCTCGTTAACGGGTCAGTTAATCTTGCCTCTGGAAAAATATTAGCCAACTCTCCTATTTGGAATACAATTCCAGCACTCACATCCATTAAAAACCAGAATGGAACATTAAACTTTTATGGAGAAATCAACCTACAGCCCTTGGACCAACTCTCTTCTACAGAAAAAAAGGTGTTTGACAGCTTCACTCTCACCCTGACACCTGAGAGCCAAGTGCATATTACAGCCCATATGCAAAATAGTACAGAGGGCTCTCTATTACAACCATTTGGCTTTGACAAAAGTCGGGTACAAGTTGGTGTGGAGGACAACCTTACAATCACGGGAGCAATCTCTCAATCTGGCCGGATTCACCTGGTAGTCAGTGGAGGAACCGTTTCTGTAAAAATGCAGGGAGAGAAAAGCAGAAATTCAATTCTGGCCCATTTTCGGAAAATCCGTTGCAATATTAATGACAATACCGAATGTACTTTTGGCATAGAGTCTGAGGTTCCTGAGATTGTCAATCCCATTTCCGGGATCTCCATCACACAGCTATTCTCAGATAGTAACGTGCGTATCCAAAAAACCGGTGATAAGTACTGGCTACAAATAAAAGCGTTCACAGTGACTGCAAAAGAGATAAAAGACAAAAGCCTGCATCTGAAGAATAGTGAGTTCCGAATGCCAGGCCTCCACTGTGTCTTTCATGCACATACCTCCAGTTGTAACAGTACAAAGGGGGAAAGTAACGTCACAGCAACTGTCAATGAGTCTCTTTCATTCTCAGGCGATGTCAGTTTCGGTAATCTAAAGCTACAGATCGAGGACGGAAAGACCGATTTTAGCGGCACATATAACAGCAACAACCTGCATTTAACGGCCTCGGGAAATTACGCTCTGGATGCCAGCCTGTCTGGATTTGTCGCTCTTACCGGTAATGTGCTAGAGGGAAAAGGAAACCTGGTTTCTGGTCCACTGGTAATACAGCATCACTTACAGCATAGTCTGAAACAGGCAAAAGGCCGTATTCTCTTTTCCCTACCACCAGTTGTTTTCAGCCCCATGCAGCCCCTAAGCCAAACCGTGAAGGGACTACCAATTGATGTGGTTTCAGGACAAGTATCAGCCAGCGGAACACTCTCCTGGCCCCAACAACAAGGTAGTGCTCTGCGGCTGACGTTGTCTGATATAGCCACTGTTTATGCAGATAGTTTCGCAACAGGCATTGACGCAAAGCTGCTGTTTGAAAAGGATAGTGGACAGTGGGTCACAGGGGAGCCACAATCACTGTCAATACAATCCATGGACGCGGGCCTTCCCCTGGAAAAAATCCGCTTCTCCCTATTTCTGGATAGGGATATGGACCTCGTTCTGAGGGATTTTGCTGCAGAGTTTCTCGGCGGGAAGGTGACTTCGCAGGCACTGACATGGAACCTGTCTCAAGTGAAGCGACAGAGCACGCTGTATGCTCAAGATATTTCCCTGGAAGAACTGGCCCGCGTAACAGAATCCAAACACTTTGAGGCTAAAGGTCGCCTCAACCTGACCATACCGATGATCACTGGTCCCGATGGGATCACGGTGGAAAAGGGACATGTCAGGGCATTGGCGCCCGGTGGTCAATTGCGCTATTACGGTGCCTTTTCTCCACAAATGCTGGCAGATAACCCGCAACTGAACCTGATTGCCAACGCACTGGAGGACTATCTTTTCCACACACTCGAAGGCAACATGGAGTATTCTCCCAGCGGAGACCTGCTGTTGAAACTCCAGCTAGTAGGGCGCAGTGACTCAGTGGATATTGACAGGGACCTGATTATCAATCTCAACCTTGAGAACAACATTCCAGCCATGTTGCATTCCCTGCAAGCCAGCCGGGACGTGGCAGAAGCTCTGGAAAAGCAGCTGGACCAGTAGCTCGCCTATACAGTAGGCTCTCCTGTACTGGATTCACTTCGGGGTGTAAGCCCCTGCCAGTTCAGAACCGGTTAAGATTGGGTCTGTACCATAGAACTATGGCCACTCCCGACCTGATCGTTAAACCTGGCCGATCAGTTGCGGCAATCGCTGATGATGTCGCAAGTCAATAGATGCCCAACAGGCATTGCTAGGAGTTTGAAATGAGAGCCAGACAGCTGATTTCCGTGGGACTGCTTTACGCTATGGTTGTTACAGGGTGCACGCCAACCGTCGCTGTTAAGGCGCCCACTGAACCGATTACGGTCAACCTAAACGTCAAGATTGAACACGAAATCCGGGTCAAGGTGGATCGGGACCTCGACAACTTGTTTGAAGGTAAGGATGGCATTTTCTGAGGAGGAAAAACATGAGTATGGTGAAAAAAACCCTGCTGTTTCTGGGTATCCTAATCACATTGCCGGCACTGGCGATTTCTCTGAATGCGGCCAAGAGTCAGGGGCTGGTAGGTGAGTCTAACAGCGGTTACATCGCAATCGTGGACACCAGTTCTCCGGAGCTGGAAAAACTGGTAAAACAGGTCAATACAAAGCGCAAAGCCGCCTATGCCCAGATTGCCAAGCGCAACAACATCGATATCGCCCAGGTAGCGGCACGCGCGGCAGAGAAACTGGAAGCGCGTCTCTCCCCGGGTGAGTATTACCAGGATAATCTCGGGCGATGGGTACAGAAGTAGGTAAATCCAGGCCCTGTGTCTTCACTGAAAGCCCCGCGAAGACACCGTCTTCGCGGGGTGCTTACTTCGAGCCAGGTTTAAAAGTTTCCAAATAGGGATTGCCCGTCCAGCCCCTGCTTTTCCATCACTTCGCGCAAGCGCTTGAGTGCATCAACCTGGATCTGGCGAACTCGTTCGCGGGTGAGGCCGATTTCCCGCCCGACTTCTTCGAGGGTACTGGCTTCAAAACCACGCAATCCGAATCGACGTGAAACCACTTCACATTGTTTTTCGGGAAGCTCTCCAAGCCAGCGGTTGATGCTTTCAAACAGGTCATTGTCCTGCAACAGCTCAGCCGGATCAGACTCCTGCTGGTCGGGAATGGTATCCACCAGGGTCTTTTCAGAGGAGGGTCCGATCGGCGTATCCACGGAGGTAACCCGCTCATTGAGCCCCAGCATCCGCTCGACATCCTCTACCGGTTTCTCCAGCAAATTGGCAATCTCTTCTGCGGATGGTTCGTGATCCAGTTTCTGAGCCAACTCGCGAGATGCCCGCAAATAGACATTTAATTCCTTGACCACATGAATGGGTAGGCGGATTGTCCGGGTCTGATTCATTATCGCGCGTTCAATAGTCTGCCGTATCCACCAAGTAGCGTACGTGGAAAAGCGAAATCCGCGCTCCGGATCAAACTTTTCTACTGCGCGGATTAATCCCAGGTTGCCCTCTTCAATCAAATCCAGCAGAGCCAAGCCACGACTGACGTACCGGCGGGCAATCTTTACCACAAGGCGCAGATTGCTTTCAATCATCCGCTTTCTAGCCGCGGCATCTCCACGCAACGCCTTGCGTGCGTAATAGACTTCCTCTTCAGCAGTCAGTAGAGGAGAGAAACCAATTTCATCCAGGTAGAGCTGGGTGGCATCCAGATTCTTCTGCAAATGACCATCACCGTTCAGCCTGCGAACCCGGCTCTTCTCCGAGGAGGCGGCGGCAGTATTTTTTGCCGCTTTTTTCCGCGTACGGCCTGTAACTATCCCTTTATTGCGATCCAGTTGCTGCTCATCATTTTTTTCAACCAACTCAGGAGGAAAGTCTTCTGCCTGGCCAGCCATTGACTGATCTTGCCGCTGTGCTTCCATTTCCCCTGCTCCTTGTACTTTGCCAATATCAGCCGCCAAACACACCCCAAAGACTACTCAAGCACCAATCTGTCCCTAAGGGCATGTGGCGACAGCCACTGAATCAGCTGACCCTGCGGTGGTCACGATTACAGTAACTACCTCAAGTGGTATCAATAAAAAGTCCATTTTTATTACAGGGCCGCAGAACATCCGTCCGGCTTACGGCAAATAGGCAAGAGGGTCTACTGGCTGACCGTTTCTGCGAATCTCAAAGTGGAGCTTGTTGCGGTCGGTACCACTTGAACCCAATTCCGCTATCCGCTGTCCCGCTTTGACTGCACTGCCCTCCCGCACCAGTAGCCGGTGGTTGTGGGCATAAGCACTCAGATACTCGTCACTGTGCTTCACGATCAGCAGCTTTCCATAACCTCTCAATGCGTTTCCCGCGTAGATAACGGTGCCATCGGCCGCTGCCAATACAGATTCTCCCTTTTCTCCGGCGATATCAACTCCCTTGCGCAGGGGATCACCGGAGCGGAATTGGCTGATCACTTTTCCACGTGCGGGCCAACGCCAGCGAATTGAGCCCGCCCGCCGGGCCTGGCTCGCATGGCGCTTGCTACTTCGCGTTAAAGATTTTTTACTGGATGCTGAAGCAGTCTTCTTGTTAGCCACCTTGCTGCTCGGCATTTTTTTAGTCTTTTCCCGCGCCACTGAAACCGTGCTGGCAGGGGCTTTTCCATTCAGCTTCAGGCGCTGGCCCGGATAGATATAATAGGGGGAGGCGATGCCGTTGAGTGCGGCTAGATGTCGGAAATCCTTACCGTAGCGCCAGGCGATCGAATACAGCGTATCTCCCTGGCTCACCGTATGGTAGTTCAAGCGAATGTCGGGGGGCTGTTTCAGGGAACTGCTGGGAGCCCTGTGGCTGCCACAGGAAAACAAACCCCAAATTAGCACACTTGTGCCTAATATCTTTAACAACCTAACCAAAAAGTATCCAAGCCCAAAACTATTGCCCCGCCAAGAACGGTGTTGAGGATGTTGTGAAAGGTGACATTTCATTATTCTCTTTTTAAATCAGACTGCGGCATTTATGGAAAAAGCGTCTAAAGAAAAGCGGTAAAAATCCCCGTAAAAGTCTCTTAAAAAGCTGCCATACCGAGATTTCCGAGATCTTATTGCGGTGTGGCACAGGATTTCCCTCTATGAGCTGCAGCAAAAAAGTCCACGGCAAGTACCAACAGGATAGCGGCAAGCGCTGCGATGACGGCCATCCCCAAATAGGACTCTTCGCCGCTTTGCACCACAAACTTGGCCGGGGAGGTATTCGCCTGCAGTGGGGCCAGTTTACTGGACATCGCAACTTCTCCCTCCATAGGCAACTTCCAGGGCCAGAGAATTTTCAGACTGCCCAGCAATATCCCAGCCAGAAAAGCCAGTGTTCTGGCAACATACTTGTGTATCAGCCACGAGAGCAGTCGACTGAACAGGATCAGACCTACGGTTGCACCAGCGGCAAAGCAGAACAAGCTGGTAATCTGCAGTTCGTGCACCGCTGTGAGTACCTTGGGGTAGATCCCAATCAACAAGAGAATGAAAGCACCGGAAATACCCGGCAGGACCATGGCGCAAATAGCCAGGGCACCGGAAAAAAACAGGGTCAGCGGAGTCGCGGGGATATCACCGGGACGCAGTTCACTCACCGTTACCGCCAAAAGTGCTCCCAGCAGTAGAAATACAAACACCGATGGAGACCATCTGGGTATCTTGCGCAAAACAGGCACAGAAGATGCCAGTACAAGGCCGAAAAAAAAAGACCAGACCACAATTGGATAGTCGCTGAGAAGGCCACTGATCAGGCGCGCAAGACTGAAAATACTGATCAAAATACCAGCAAACAGAGATAGCAGAAAACTGCCATTAATGTATTTCCACAGCGCCACGACCCCTTCATTCTTCAACAAGGGAATACAGCGCGGCCCAATTTGACTCAAAGAGTCCAGCAACTCCCGGTAAATACCGGTAATAAAAGCGATGGTACCGCCGGAAACACCAGGGACAACATCAGCCGCACCCATTGCCATGCCACGCAGCACCACTGCGGGATATCGGCTCTTGGCGATTTCAACCAAATTCATCGAACAACACCACTAAGGAGCGGCACAAAACGCACCGCTTCCAGTTTTTCTACATCAAACAAATCGCTGTCCTGGCGGCGGACCAACAGAGTCAAATACTGCTGCTCTGATCCCACCGGGATAACCATTACACCATTGGGTGCCAACTGCCGTTTCAACTCATCCGGAACAATTGCCGGTGCTGCCGCCGCAAGAATGGCAGTGTAGGGGCCCCTATCCGGCCAGCCAAACCCCCCATTACTGAGTTTGTACTCAACATTGCGCAAACCCAGCTCTGCCAGGCGTCGGCGTGCCTTTTCCAACAGGGGTTCGACACGCTCAACGGAGTAAAGTTGTTCGACCAGGCCAGCGAGAATCGCTGTTTGATAGCCCGAACCGGTGCCCACTTCCAGTACGCGCCGAAGGGACTTAGCCCGATCCAGCAGCAACTCAGTCATGCGGGCAACAATATAAGGTTGCGAGATGGTCTGGCCGTAGCCTATGGGCAGAGCCGTATCCTCGTAAGCGCGAATCGCCAGGGCTTCATCCAGAAACAGATGCCGGGGGATCGAAGCCATCACTTCCAGAACCTGCTCGTTTTTAATCCCCTCTTCCCGCAGCCGCTGTATCAAACGGTTGCGGGTGCGCTGGGAGGTCATTCCCAGGCCTTCGTGTCTTAAATGATCCATATACGGTTTATTTCCATGCCCTGCAAAACACCTGTCACTTCCAGTACCAAATTTTAAGTGCTTGATTTCACATTGACCAGCTGGGCCACTTCCCTCAACAGCGCTGTTGCAAATTCACCATGGGACAGGGAAAACCCGAGCACCAGACTGTCTTCTTCCCATTGATAGTGAAACGCCTCAGGGCGTAGTACCAAGGCCCGGCGCTCCTGCCTGAGCCCGCAGTGCTCTAACCAGTTGCACCAGGGCTGCCAGGGGAGCAGAGCACGCTGCTCCAACTCTTCCTGTACACGGGATGCCGGATTGCGCCCGCGCCCCCAAAGAGGGCCGCTGGGATTTGCTTCCGGCTCACCATCGAGCACCTCCCGCCAGTTGCCCGCATCGACCCTTTCTGCCAGGACCTGATTAAACAGCCAACTGCGCGCTGCGGACATGGCAAAGGCCTTTTTGCTTTTGCCACAGCCCCCGCCACCCTCGGCCAAATGGCGGACCAAATCCAGGTTGTTCCCATGGATACCAAAGCGCTGCTCACCAAAGTAATTGGGCACACCGGCGCTAATTTTATCCAGTCTCTGCTCGGCAGCAGCTCGCTTCCCGCGAATACTGCGCAGGCGGATTTTGAACCGGTTTCCGCTGTGCTCGCCCCGACGCAACTTGCGCGAGCCGCGAAAAGTGTGCAGCACAGAGATCTCCGGGCCGTTGAGTCGCGACCAGTCCGGCTGGAGCTTTTTCCCCAGCCATACACTGAACCACTGGGTAGTTAACCCATGCCGGTCTTTCAAACCGAAATAGCCCACATCCGAGGTGTTTACGCCGGCAAGAGTCGCCAACTGCTTTGCCACCCAGGCCGTGTTTGCGCCGCGCTTTCTGATCTGCAGATAAACATGCTCACCATTTTCAGAGGGCGGCGGAAACGCCAGTTCTTCAACAACAAAGTCTTCCGGCTCAGTGCGAAAGTCTGCGCTCACATACACTGCACCCAACGCCCGCGGCCAATCCAGTTTCCAGCCTTCAGTCATGGGAGTGCTCGAGTAACACAACGGCCTGGGCTGCGATGCCTTCGCCGCGACCAGGAAACCCCAGTCTCTCCGTCGTCGTCGCCTTGACACTGATATCACCGCGTTCAACACCACAATCTGCGGCGATAGTAGTGCGCATCGCTTCAACATAGGGGGCCATCTTCGGCGCCTGGGCAATCAGAGTAATGTCGGCGTTCACCAGGCGATACCCTTTGTGATTGATCAGGGTGACAACCTTTCGTAATAACCTGCGGCTATCCACGTTGGCGTAACGGGCATCCGTCTCAGGAAAATGGTGGCCGATATCTCCCAGGGCCAGGGCACCCAGCAGTGCATCCGCCAGGGCATGTAGAAGTACATCACCGTCTGAATGGGCCTCAAGGCCGCGCTCGTACGGAATTTTCACTCCGCCGATGACAACATGATTACCTGGACCAAAGGCATGTACGTCAAAGCCTTGGCCTATTCGAAAACTCACTACTGTTTATCCTCTGTAGGGGCGTAGCGCAGGCGCAAAATGGCCTCTGCTACCAAGAGATCGAAGGGGTGGGTCACTTTGAGATTATCGCCCTGCACCGCCACGAGTTGGGGCGAATGTCCATACATTTCGAGTGCGCTGGCCTCATCGGTGACCGTTTTACCTTGTTTGAGGGCCCGGCTCAGGCAGGAATACAGCAGGTGTAAAGGGGCACGCTGCGGCGTTTGTGCGAGCCAGATCCGCCTCCGGTCCAACGTCTGTTCGGCGCAGGGTGCCCCATCCAGAGTCCGGCTCTGCTTCACCGTATCACTAGCCGGGCGCGCCAAGAGGGCAATGGGCGAAACGCCTTCATCGAGCAGTGCACCAATATCCCTCCGAGTAATACAGGGGCGGGCGGCATCATGGACGAGTACCGGCGTATCATCCACCGCACGCCCGATGAGATACGTCAGTGCAGCCAGCACAGAATCTGCCCGCTCGGCACCACCAATCACCGTGTGTACCTTGGGATTTTGGGCCTCTTTGAGGTGGGGGAAAAACCCATCCTCTTTCGACAGGGCCACAACAATTCCCGCAAGCCCCGGCCAGCTTAAAACATTCTCTAACGTCAGGGATAACAGCGGTCGTCCCATGAGCGGTAGATACTGCTTTGGCCGATCGGCACCCATGCGCTTGCCGGTGCCGGCGGCGGGCACGACAACCCAGTAATCCCTAATCACTGCCCGGTCTCTTGCGTATCCAGGAAGATAAACAGTGTTTCCCCTTCCTTGATCAGTCCCAAATCATAGCGCGCCCTGGCCTCAATCCCGTCGGTACCCACTTTGAGACTGCGCACCTCCCTGAACAATTGGCGGTTTTCCTGCTCAAGAGCGGCATTTTTCTCTCGCTGTACGGCGAGTTGACGCTTGAGACGGGTGATTTCGGCGAGACTGCCTGGACCTACCCAGAGCCGATATTGGGTGGCAAGCAGTAGGATGGTGAGAATTGCCAGCAGCCATTTCATACGAGACCAGGATTGTTTCGCTGATAAAGAGATTTACCCGGCAACGCAACCGGCTGCCAGGGGATAGGGCCCGGGGCGGAGCCGCCAACCACAGGCCACCACAAGTCCATAAAGTACAAACAGCTCAGCGCAATTACCCCCATATTTCAAGGGCGGCAGTCAGTAAAGTCATCGAGGATCGACCTGATGGCCTGGTCACTATGCACTGCAGCAGGTATCTCATACTGTGCTCTTTCAACAAGTAAGAACCATCAGGTGAATTCAGCCCGGCCGCGGTAGGCCGCCGCCCCGTTCAACTCCGCTTCGATACGCAGCAGGCGGTTGTACTTGGCGACGCGGTCTGAGCGACACAGAGAGCCGGTCTTGATCTGGCCTGCAGCAGTGGCGACAGCCAGATCTGCGATCGTGGTGTCCTCGGTCTCACCGGAACGGTGAGAAATGACTACGGTATATCCGGCCTCTTTGGCCATTTTGATCGCATCAAGCGTTTCTGACAGAGAGCCGATCTGGTTGAACTTGATCAAGATGGCATTGCCCACCCCCCTCTCAATACCTTCTCTGAGGATCCTGGTATTGGTTACAAATAGGTCATCACCCACCAACTGGACTTTCTCACCAATCTTATCGGTCAGTATTTTCCAGCCATCCCAATCGCTCTCATCCATACCATCTTCGATGGACAGGATCGGGTAATTGGAAGACAACTCAGCCAGGTAATTGGCAAAGCCTTCACTGTCGTACTGCTTGCCCTCACCTGACAGATTGTACTTGCCATCCTTGTAAAATTCGGAGGAGGCGCAGTCCAGCGCCAGGGCAATATCCTCACCCAGGGTGTAACCGGCCTTTTCCACTGCCTCGGCAATCACTTTCAGGGCCGCTTCGTTGGAGGGCAGGTTGGGGGCAAAGCCGCCCTCATCCCCGACGGCAGTGCTGAGCTTGTTCCTCGACAACACTTTTTTCAGGCTGTGGAAAATCTCGGCCCCCTGGCGCAGGGCCTCGGCAAAAGTCGTGGCATTTACCGGCTGGATCATAAATTCCTGAATATCCACGTTGTTGTCGGCGTGTTCTCCACCATTGAGGATATTCATCATAGGGACCGGCATGGAATACTGACCGGCAGTGCCATTAACTTCTGCAATATGCTGATACAGCGGAATTTTTTTCGACGCCGCCGCGGCTTTGGCCGCAGCCAGGGATACGGCCAGGATAGTGTTGGCGCCCAGCCTGGCTTTGTTTTCAGTACCATCGGCATCGATCATCGCTTTGTCCAGTGCACGCTGATCTGCCGCATCCATACCCTTAAGCAGGTCGGCAACAGTGGTATTAATATTCTCAACAGCTTTCAGAACGCCCTTGCCAAAGTAGCGGGCCTCGTCCCCATCGCGCAGTTCGAGTGCCTCTCGGGAGCCGGTGGATGCGCCGGAGGGGGCGCAGGCGGAACCGATAGACCCGTCCTCCAACATCACATCAGCTTCAACGGTAGGGTTACCGCGGGAATCCAGCACTTCGTAGGCTTTAACAGCGACAATCTTGCTCATTAAAACGGGCTCCATATGGTACTTACTCAAACATCGGTCGTGAAAGAAAAAGAGATATCCAAACTGTTGCGCGAGGAAAATCGCCGGCTAGCAGCACCCCAGCGGACAATCTTTTCGTAGCTGAAGTATCGGCAGCTGTTTCACAGGGTTAGCGCCACTGGAACAGGTATACTGCACCCGGCAAAGAAGCTCTCCTAGAATGAGGTTTACTGTTATTTTGTATCCAGTGTGGCAAAGCCTTTTACCAGATCATCTACCGCCTTCATTTGTGCAAGGAAAGGCTCCAGCTTGTCCAAAGGCAGTGCGCTGGGCCCATCGCACAGGGCCTTGTCCGGTTGCGGATGTGCTTCGAGGAACAACCCGGCAATACCAATCGCCAGACCTGCGCGCCCCAGCTCTGTAACCTGCGCCCGGCGTCCACCGGACGCGGCACCAGAAGGGTCGCGCATCTGCAGCGAGTGCGTCACATCAAAGATCACAGGGGCCCCTGCGGAAACATCAATCATGGTGCGAAAGCCTAGCATATCGACCACGAGATTGTCGTAGCCAAAGCAGGTCCCACGCTCGCATAACAGAATGTCTTCATTGCCACACTGGGCAAATTTATCCACTATATTTTTGACCTGCGGCGGACTCATAAACTGTGGCTTCTTTACATTGATCACCGCACCGGTAGCGGCCATGGCCGCTACCAGATCGGTCTGGCGGGCAAGAAAAGCGGGCAACTGGATAATATCCACAACCTCTGCCACAGGTGCCGCCTGGAACTGCTCGTGTATATCGGTAATCAGGGGAATATTAAAGGTCTCTTTGATTTCCTGGAAAATCCTCAAGCCCGCTTCCATGCCCGGCCCGCGGTAGGCATCGACCGAGGAACGGTTTGCCTTGTCAAAAGAGGCTTTGAAAACGTAGTCAATTCCCAGCTTTTGGGTGACTTTAACGAAGTGTTCCGCCACTTGCATGGCCAGCTCCCGGGACTCCAGTACATTCATACCACCAAACAGAACAAAGGGCCTGTCATTCGCAATCTGAATATTTCCGACTTCAATGGTTTTCACGGTCTGCTTCCTGTTCTCTCCCCCTGACTGTTAAGCCAGTGGCAAAATTGCATTTTTTATTTTAACCCCGGTTTTCCCGCTGCTGCATGGCTGCGGCAACGAAGCTCTCAAACAGCGGGTGTCCATCGCGGGGTGTGGAGGTGAATTCCGGGTGAAATTGGCAGGCGACAAACCAGGGGTGGTTGGGCAGTTCAACCATTTCCACCAGAGAGTCATCCACAGAAAAGCCGCCGACCTTCAAACCGGCCTGCTGCAGGCGGTCGACATAATTATTATTCACTTCATAGCGGTGGCGATGGCGCTCCACAATCACATTGGCACCATAAATTTCACGGGCCCTTGAGCCCTCTGCGAGGCGGCACTCCTGCCCCCCCAGACGCATGGTACCACCGAGATCGGATTGCTCATCGCGCTTCTCTACATTGCCTTCGCTGTCGATCCACTCGGTGATCAGACCAATCACCGGGTGCGGCGTCTTGGTATCAAATTCCGTACTGTTGGCACCTTCGAGTCCGAGCACATTGCGCGCAAACTCAATTACCACAGACTGCAAACCAAGACAGATACCCAGGTAGGGGATGTCGTTTTCACGGGCGTAACGCACCGCTTCCAGCTTGCCATCGAGGCCGCGTTCACCAAAACCGCCGGGCACCAGAATTGCATCGGCACCGGAGATCAGGTCAATGCCTTCGGTCCCTTCAACCTCTTCCGCATTGATAAAATCAATATCCACTTTACAGCGGTGTTTGATACCTGCATGGGTGAGGGACTCAATCAGCGACTTGTAGGCATCCAGCAGCTCCATATACTTGCCAACCATGGCAATTCTGATTTCTTTGTTGGGATTGAGCTTGCCATCCACCACCCGATCCCACTCGGACAGATCCGGGGCCCGGCATTGCAATTGCAGTTTTTCCACCACGATATCGTCGAGACTATGGCTGTGCAGCAGGCGCGGAACACTGTAGATGGTTTTGGCATCGGGCAGAGGGACAACCGCACGCTCCTCTACATTAGTAAACAATGCGATCTTACGGCGGGCATCCTTGTGGATCTCGCACTCTGAGCGACACAGCAGTATGTCCGGTTGCAGACCAATGGAGCGCAGCTCTTTGACAGAATGCTGTGTCGGCTTGGTTTTGGTTTCTCCAGCTGTGGTGATAAAGGGTACGTAACTCAGGTGAATCAGTAATGCGCGATTTATGCCCATCTCAACGCGCAACTGACGCACGGACTCCAGGAACGGCTGGGATTCAATATCACCGACGGTACCCCCGATCTCAACGATGGCCACATCCATATCAAGGCCGCCTTCCAGTACACGGCGTTTGATTTCGTCAGTAATATGGGGAATCACCTGTACGGTACCGCCCAGGTAGTCCCCGCGGCGCTCCTTGCGCAGTACGGTTTCGTAAACCCGGCCAGTTGTGAAGTTGTTGCGCTTGGACATCCGTGTGCGAATAAAGCGTTCGTAGTGACCAAGGTCAAGATCCGTCTCCGCACCATCTTCTGTGACATAGACCTCCCCGTGCTGGAAGGGGCTCATGGTGCCCGGATCCACGTTGATATAGGGGTCCAGCTTCAGGATGGTCACCTTGAGCCCACGGGCCTCGAGAATGGCGGCCAGAGAGGCGGAGGCGATACCTTTTCCCAATGAGGAAACCACGCCACCAGTTACAAAAATATAGCGCGTCATGCAAAACCTTGATCAGTTGGGTGCTCGATGAAAGTCGAGCTTTCAGGGCAGGCCCGGGCGGTTAATCCAGCGCGTTCCGGTGCCTTTGAGACGGGGGGCCAGACTAGCAGAAAACCCTTTTCCACTCAATCGGAAAACCACCATCTGGGTGGCGGCGTCTGGGCGAGGCCCGCCACATCGCAGGTAAACAGGTCGCCGACGGCCACCAGCTCCCCCGCTCGATAGATCAGTGGCACCCTGTCTCTCAGCCAGGGCTCCAGGGCCCGCTCCTGTAATAACTTCTTCAGGGTCTGGGAATGTACCCGATCCGATGGCTGTGCCCGCTCACCCCCACGGCGATAGCGCACCCGATACTGTGAACCTGGCCAGCCCGGTGAGGGTGCCAGCACCCCCCCTCCCGGCAGAGGCAACTCGGAGATGCCATCCCAGCACTTTTGGTCCCCTCCCTCTTTCACCGCGTAACGCGCCAACTCAGGGGTCAGATACAAACGCCCCTGATAGCGCCTCACCACTCTGCCGCCCAGCTGCACCGCAATCCGGGCATCCGCTGCCGCCGCGCCCAGTTGTTCCAGAGCCTGCTGTAAGGGGGCCCACTCCGGCGCCTTACCGCCCTGCTGCAAACACCAGTAGCGCAACAGGTTCTTGCGCCGGGCCAAACTTAGACCGGTGAACCTCTCCAGGGCCAAACTCTCCCCAAAGCGCTCCCGGCGTAATCCACAGCCGTGCAGATCTGCAAGTGCCAACGCCTGCAGCAATTCGGCGGACTCCCGCAGATTTTCCACCGCACGCACGACCCGTTGTCTGGCCGGCCAACGCGCGGAAAGTAACGGCAACACCCTGTGGCGCAGATAATTGCGATCGAGGGACTCATCGGCGTTGCTCTCATCATCGATCCAGGTAAGCCCATGGTCCCCAGCCCAGGCCGCCAGTTCGACACGGCTAGCTCCCAGCAGGGGCCTCAAAAGGGACCTGCCCTCACCCAGGAAGCGCGATTCCGCAATACCGGCCAGCCCCAGTACCCCGGCACCGCGCATCAGGCGCAACAGGAAAGTCTCAGCCTGATCATCCCCGTGATGGCCGAGCAGGATCTGATCACCCTCTGACATCACCTGGGCAAACGCCCGATACCTCGCCCTGCGGGCCCGCTGCTCCAAGCCTCCCTTTCCTGTAGCCACATGTATCTGCACAGCGGTAAAGGGTACCGACAGGTGACAGGCGAACTCCCGACAATGGGACAACCAGTGGTCCGCATTCGCACTCAAGCCATGGTGCAGATGCAGCGCCCGCACCGGAATTTGGCAGCTGGCAAGCAGGTGCAGCAGGACTGTGGAATCCAGGCCACCGGAGAACCCGACCCAGAGTTGGCCCGGCACAGGGTGGCGCTGCATTGCCACCTGCAGGAGTGTCGGAAGCCGCTCTGGGTTGGTGATTGTCACTGGATGGCAAGCCCGCAATTTACCTCGCCACAGTATACCCAAATGTGCGACCTGGGCGGAAAAGGAAGGGTGCGCTCCAGAAAAGGCAGGTGGGCGCGGGAAGAAATCGCAATTTACCCGGCAAGCAATCCGGTATGACCTCTGCTCTTTCGACTGCCGCATTGGAAAACCCGACAACTGGATGAAGTTACCGGGCTCTCAATACATTGCAAGAAAACGTGTACCTACCCCATTCACTCAGCCGGCAAAAAGCCTAGGGGTGAATCCCTCTTTGCACCCTTCGAACAGGCTAAGGCCACGAAAGGCCTTTTTCACAACCTGCTAGAGCCTGGTGAATCGTATCCAGTTCAGGTTCCATCCCCCCCGGGGCACACCGATTCCAAAGTTCTGCCTTCCGGCTTCCAGGTAAACGGTCATAGAGATCGTTGTCCAGTTTTGCCAACCATCCGTATCGGGTATTGTTAAAGTGCCATAAACGGGGTTGCCCCCGGCACGTTCAAAGCTGAGGGAGCCACCATCCAGGGCCGCCACACGGAACTCTACTGTATAGTTCCCGCTCGAAGGGATATCAATATCGTGGTAAGCCATCCAGTCCCCGGCATCAACCCAACCGACGTTCTGCCCTCCCCCCACATCACTGGTGGACTCAGTCTGTACACCGCTCATATAGGTGTAGTTCTCGGCTTCGATCACGATGCCCTGACCAGGCGGGTCGGGGTTGTTGTCACTACTCTGAATATCCAGCCAATTGAGATTCCAAGCGGGACCCAGGACCGCAATGGCTATCTCCTGCTCTCCGGCATCCAGCTGAACAGTCTGTTGAATCGTGGTCCAGCTCTGCCAGTCACCGGTATTGGGGATATCCAGTTGACCATATACCGGTGAACCGCCACGTTTCTCCAACTGCAATACGCCGCCGCTACCCAACGCAGCCACCCGATAGGACACCGTATAGTCACCACTGCTGGGCACAGTGATGTTGTAGCTCATCCAGTCGCCAGTATCGAGATAACCGACACTACTGCCACCGCCCGTATCCGAAGTGCTCTCAATTTGAACACCGGACATCTCACAAAAATGCTCTGCTTCAATTTTTGCGGGCAAAGTGACTGTGTCGCAATCGGATGGGTTTGGAGGTGTATTCCCTGCCCAGGTTCGAATAATCTGACGCACTTTATTCCCGGATTCGGTCAAACTGGAGGCAGGCCAACCGCCATTTGCATTCGCCCCGGGCCAGAGAGCAGAGGCCCCCTCATTTTTGTCGTTGATCGACCAGTTTGCATGACTGATATTGTTGGATTTCAGAAAATCCATCCAACGATCAGTTTCACCATGATTCACCCCCCCATTGCCGTCTGCGTTCACAGTTCCCCATTCAGTGGCAAATAGTGCAATGCCATTATTGAGTGCAATTTGCGCTTTGTCTCTCAAGTATTGGCCATGCGTACCGGCATAAAAATGCAAGGTATAGGCGATATTGGCATAGCCCCGAATAGGATCATAAGAAGCCTGGTCGACATCCTGAGACCAGGTGGGTGTTCCGACAATAATCAGATTATCTGGATCGATAGCACGTATGGCACTGATCACCGACTCGGCATAAGGCTTGACGTCACTACTCCAGGAAACCTGTTTCGGCTCATTGTAAATCTCATAAATCACATTGTTTGTATGACCGTAATCGGACGCCATACGCTTAAAAAAATTGATCGCCTGGCTCCAGTCATGGGTATGGGCATAGTGGGAGTGCCAATCAATAATGACATACATATCATTGGCTATGGCCGCATCCACTACCACTCGCACCTTGGCCTCATTACCGGCCGGATCTTCAAAATATCCGCCCCCGTCTTCGACCCCCATTGCAGCCCGCACCAGTGTTGACTTCCAATCCGATTTCAACCAACTAACGGTACTCGCATTGTAGTATTTCTCTCCACCCCAACCATTATTGCTCCAGAAGTAGCTATTGCCTGCAAGACTGCCCGGTTGGCCATCGATCAAGATCCGATTCCCACTGACACTCAGGGGTTCTACTGCGAATACACCGGTGGAGTGCAGCAGCCACCAGCCTGCCAGAAGCGCCAAAAAGGCACGCCCCGAGCAGGGAGTACAATTGTTTGTGCTTTGCTTTCTCATCACTTTTATTCCTTTGCTAATTATTCTTGTACCATCGCATCTTGCGATGCGCAGTTGCTATGCCCAAAGGATATTTCTACGGATAGGAATGTGCGATTTCCTTGACTGCACCTGCGTCCCAGAGCCCGCTACACCGCGAATCTATCATTGATACCACTCTGGCTTTGAGCAATAAAAATCCGCTAGAGTGGTTCTTTCCCGGGGCGATACGGACAGCGCCTCCCGAACACTGTGTCAGTTGTATTGAAAGATACCCAAGGAAGTGGTACCACAAAATAAGGCGGAGATGGATCGGGTTGCCAATAGAATTGGTTTCAACACCAAACAATCTACTGTAGTGCAACCATCAGTTGAGTTGGAAACAACGGGGCTTGCCCAGACAGAGTGTGAGCCTCACCTGGCAGGCCCCTTACTGCAAGTGAATAATAGAGTGGCACTCGGTTGCTACAAGCGACCCCCTCACTCCTCTACATCTCCACGCAGATCCAGCGAGAAGGCTCCATAATAAACAATGAAACAATAGCACAGCAGGGGCACCGAAAATGAAATCTGGATACCGGCGTTATCTGCAACCAGGCCCTGTAAAAGCGGGATTACTGCCCCCCCCACGATTGCCATACACAGCACACCACTGCCCTGGCAGGTATGTCTACCCAGACCATGCAGGGCAAGACTGAATATGGTTGGAAACATAATCGAGTTACACAACCCGACGGCAACGATCGACCACACGGCAACAACACCGGAGCTATGCATGGCCACCGAAATCAGTGTCACTGAGCCCAGGCCACAGATCGCCAACAGTTTCCCGGCAGATATATAGCGTAGAAACAGTGCTCCGGCAAAACGGCCAATCATCGCACCACCCCAATACAAGGAGACAAAGTGTGCGGCTTCAAAAGGTCGCATCCTAGCTACCGAGGGCTCCCCGAAAAAACTCACCAGAAAGCTACCGATGGCAACTTCAGCCCCCACATAGGCAAAAATGCCCACTGCACCCAAAGTCAACCTGGGAAAACGCCAGATAGAAAAGATCTCCTGCTCGTTGGCCCCAAACTCTGTGGCTTTCAGGTGATTGGGAATTTCCGGCAGGCGTATCCAGGAGAAAAAGGCCACCATCAGCAACAAAATGACTGCCAGCCAGAAATAGGGGGCCTCCACCAATGCCGCCTCACGGGCGCGAAATTCGGTTATACTCGCAGCGGTATCCGGGTCAGAGCCGGTAGAGACCGCAGTAAAAAAGACCGCACCGCCAATCACAGGCGCAAGTGTGGTTCCCAGGGAGTTAAACGCCTGGGTGAGATTCAACCGACTGGGTGCCGAGCGAGCGCCACCCAGGGCAATAACATAGGGATTGGCAGACACCTGCAACAGGGTAATTCCTGAGGCCAATACAAAAAGTCCCAATAAAAATACCTCATAGATTTGCAATCGTGCCGCTGGAATAAACACCAGACAACCGGCACAGGCAACCAACAGGCCCAGTACCAGTCCCAACTGGTAACCCACTCTGCGCAGTAGCAACCCCGCAGGCACGGAGACCAGGAAGTAAGCGGCAAAAAAGCAGAACTGTACCAGAACGGCCCGGGTATAACTCAGCTCAAAAACATTTTTCAGGTGTGGTACCAGCACATCATTGAGGCCAGTAATAAACCCCCAGATCAAAAATAAAGAGGTCAGGGCAGCCAGATTGAAATAACCGGGGACAGCGCCTGCTGGTTTGGCGCCCTTCATGCCAGTATCCTTGACCACGATCTCGTTTGGAGAGTTCGGCTCGGGCAACATCTGTTTCACTGGAAACCGATCTCATGAGCCAATAGTGTATTAATCCCGATCAATCCGCTCATACCAAACCCTATGACCACTATCGCGTTCACTGCATGAAAGCGCGCATGCATCCGATCCAAATAAGCCAGGAATAAATCATACACAAGCTACCTCCTTTCAAAATCACCTGCCAAGGTCGGAAGATCATGAGGTCACACGCCCTGATCACTTTAAAACAGAACACAGCGACTCCAGACAAAGGCGGTCTTATCACTAAAATCCGTGCGAGAATCACAGGCAAGACCACCGACTGCTGTAACCCAGTACAACCACAGAAAAGTAGTCATATAAGCCCAGATTGCCGAAATTTACTTGACGATTCACCCCGAAATCCGGCAAAAAGGACTATTTAGGGGATAAACCGGAAGCTTGACATTAGCTGGCCCTGGCAGGACAGGGCCAGCCAAGGTAGTATTTGCAGGATAATAATGAAGGCGATGGTAAGCGTCTATCCCGGCATTTTCATAATATTAAAAAACGGGACATCATGCAGTACCCAACCCGTCAGAAAAAGAGCCTGAACACCGATATTCAGACTACCTGCTGGTTTTGGAAGTTGCAGCTAGTGAGCTGGGTGGGGATATTGCTGGTCACTTTTCTTTCACTCAGCCTGTGGCACTCCCCTTCGGAATGGCCCAAATTTGAACCGGTAAATACCCTGTTTCAGTGCACCATCGCCTTTGTCCTGTCACTATTTCTCAAGCCTATTTTCGACATTGCCTGGGACTCAGAGCTGGCCGTGCGCACAGTCATCTATCTGCTGGCGGTGGCGGTCATTTCCGGGATATGGACACTGGTGCGGATGGAAGCCTATATACGACTGAGTGGCGAGCATTCCATCTGGTCTGAATTTGGTGGCTGGTATTACGCCTCCCTGTTTGTATTTTTATTTTGGAGCGCCCTCTATTGTGGGGTGAAATACCACCTTTTGTTGCAGGATGAGCACAATAAAATGCTTGAGGTTGCCGCAGTGAACGAACGCGAACAAGTGCGCAGACTGCAAGCCGAGGCTATTGCCAGTGAGGCCCAATTGAAAATGCTGCGTTACCAGCTCAACCCGCATTTCCTGTTTAATACGCTGAACTCCATCAATGCACTGATCCGTTTTGAGCAAGCTGATGAGGCCCGCCAAATGGTTGTACGCCTCAGCGACTTCCTGCGTCTGTCACTCAAAGAAGATCCCATACAGAAAGTCGCCCTGGAGCGGGAGATCGAAGCCGTACTGCTCTATTTGGAAATCGAAAAGTCCCGCTTTGTCGATCGGTTGATCGTAGACCTGTCTATTGACGAACAGGTACGCAACGCCCAGGTGCCCAGTATGCTACTGCAGCCTTTGGTGGAAAACTCGGTCAAATACGCCATTGCTCCCAATGAACTGGGTGGCACTATCGCGATTAGTGCGCAACAAGCCGGTGCGCGCCTGGTACTGGAAGTGACTGATACCGGCTGTTCAAGCAGATTTACTGATGAGCAGGACTGCCATTTTTCCTCTACCGGGGTCGGTGTGAAAAATGTACGCGAGCGACTCTACAATCTGTATCCACAGAATTTCCATATAGAACAGTGTAAAAAATCTGATTCCGGCATGCTGGTGCGTATTGATATCCCACTGGAAATAACCGCGCCCCCCACAGAGCTGACACAGAGAGGAACCCTATGAACACACTTACCGTTGCACTGGTAGACGATGAACCCCTCGCCCTGCGGCTGCTGAAAAGTATGCTTGAGGAATTCAAGGATTTAGAAATAGTCGCCTGCTGCCGGAATGGCCGGGAAGCACTGCAGGCTGTATTTGACAGCGCTCCGGATTTACTGATCCTCGATGTACAAATGCCCGGCATGAATGGATTCGAGGTAGTACGTCGCCTACAGGGTGATACCATGCCGCTTATTGTATTCACGACCGCCTACGACCGATACGCACTGAAGGCGTTTGACGTTCATGCAGTGGATTATGTGTTGAAACCACTGGACAGCAGGCGCCTGCAAACCGCACTGGAGCGGGTCCGCCAGCGGCTACAGCAAACGCACTTGGCACAGGATCGCAACTGCCTGGGAGAAAAGGGTCGTCTGCTAAACTCAATTGCAGATGCCGGCCCGCAAGGCGGATTGTCTGGTGAAAGTGCACTGGCGCAATCCTTCTCCCACCGCCTGGCCATCAAGGATCGCGGCACCATCATTATGGTAAACCAACAGGATATCGAATGGATCGACGCAGCCGGTGACTATATGTGTGTGCATGTGAAAGGGGAGACACATGTGATGCGCAGCACAATCAAGGACCTGCAAAAGCAGCTGTGCCCAGATAACTTCAAGCGTATCCACAGATCGACTCTGGTAAACCTGAATTGTATCACGCATATCAAGGTGCTGACTAAAGGCGAGTACTTTCTCACCCTCACCAGTGGTGCCAAGGTCAAAGTCAGCCGAAACTATCGCCAGCCAATCAAGGAATTTCTGGACTCCAACCACACAACCCAACAGACAGCATCAAAAGCCTCTTAACCATAGCCGAACGAATACTACGTAACTGTTTTCGCTGTCGATACTGAACTCTTGTTTCAACCCAAAGTATCAAAAATACCGCCTGCACGCATTTCAGTGGAAGTTTTCTAGTCCCTCTTCATTTTTAGGTGTTATGCAGGACACACACTCTGCTTGTTGCAAAAAAACTGGCATACAAACACCGGCGCAAAGTGTTCAGAAGAGAAAAAGCAACTCCTCAAGTGCATTTATCCGGGCGATGCCCGGCGAGCCCATAGTAGAGAATATAGAGATAGCAGAAAACTGGCAGAACAAATGCCAGTTGGATTCCTACATGATCGGCCAGCAAGCCCTGCAAGAAAGGCACCACAGCACCGCCGACAATGGCCAGACACAAAATTCCCGAACCCTGGCTGGTAGCGCGGCCAAGTTTGGCCACTGCCAGGCTGAAAATCGTCGGGAACATAATGGAATTACTCAAGCCCACCGCCAATACCGCATACATTGCCAGATAACCCTCGCCAGTTACTGTGGCTAGCAGCAGAATGCAGGAAATCATCGCGCATGCAGCCAATACCTTCCCGGCAGCGATATATCGCATTACCAGCGCACCAACAAAGCGGCCCACCATGGCCCCGCCCCAGTATAGAGAGACAAAAAATGCTGCCTCCGACTCTTCCAGGCCGGCAATGGAATCCTCGGCCATAAAGTTCACCAGGAAGCTGCCAATAGAGACTTCTGCCCCCACATACAGAAAAATGGCTAGCGCGCCCAGCACCAAGTGGCGATAACTCCAGACTGAATCCCCCTGTCCTTTGGCGATGTTGTGAGCAGTAATCTGTGGCAAATGGAGTACTCCAAATACGATAGCCAGAACCGCAAGCGAACTTGCCAGTATCAGGTAGGGCACTTCAACTGCGGAGGCCCCTACAGTACTGGCCGCTACCCCTGCCGCCGGCAGAATCATTATTGCCCCGAATTGGGGAGCCACCGTTGTGCCCAGGGAGTTAAAGGCCTGGGTCATAGTGAGACGGCTGGCCGCTGTGCGTTCGTCACCCAACACCGTAACATAGGGATTCGCCGATACCTGCAGTAGGGTAATACCAGAGGCCAGAACAAACAGGGCTCCGAGGAAAAGCGCATAAATTTCCATACGCTCGGCGGGAATAAATAACAAGCAGCCCAACACGGCAATACCCAACCCCGTCACAATGCCCTTTTGGTAGCCGATTCTCGATACCAGGACTCCGGCGGGAAGGGATACCAGGAAATAGGCCCCGAAGAAACAAGACTGCACCAACATGGCCTGGGCATAGTTCAGTGCAAAAATTCCTTTCAGGTAGGGGATAAGAATATCGTTGAGGCAGGTGATGAACCCCCACAAAAAAAACAGAGAGGTCAACGCTACCAGTGCAAATCTCTGCCTGGAATGATCGCCAGCTTGTAACTGTGCAGCATTGGATGTCGTGTTACCTTGCAACAATGTCATAATAATTGATCCTGAGAGTACAGCCTCGGCAGTCGATTCGTTTGAATAGTGGAAAACACTTACCTATCAAGCCATTTGGTCATATCGCTATTTTCTATCACGCTACCGCCATTGTGCCCCAGCGACTTTCGACAAAACGGGAAAAATTGAAGACAACACGGGCGCCTGAGATCAGAGTGCTCACTGAGGTCAAACCCACTGTAGCTCATACAGTTGGGTTTTCGCCCGGAATATCTGCGGATTCCATCAAACCCGCTCGCATACCACAGGCATCGGCACCATAGTGCTCCGCAGCGAATACCTCTGTGGTCAACCAGCCCGCAATGCCGCCGGCCAACAAAATCGTCCGGTTGATCCCTCTGTTCATGCACAGTTATTCACTTGCGGGCCCCCTTTGCAATATTGCTCTATCGCCTGGCGATGTGAGGGAAAAGCTGAAACCCTGTTCTCAACAAATTTTTTGTAACCCTGTAAAAATGCCCCCAGTTCCTCCTCACTCATAAGATCGACAATGGGGTGGTAATCGGTGGGTTCTATACGCTGTCCAAGCAACACCTGCACCCAGGAATCGATTTGAAACAGCTCTCGCTCGGTACCAGACAGCACACCTGTTGCACGAAATAACTCCAAGCGACCCGCCAGTGAATCTGGAATCGCCATAGCGTTACAGTATCGCCAGAAAGCACTGTCTGTGCGCTCCGTCGCTTTATAGTGCAGGATAATAAAATCCCTGATCCTCTCAGTCTCCTCGCGCGTCTGCGCATTAAAGGTGGCCATCGCCATATCAGAAATTCCATTTCTGGGGAATAACTTAAGCAGGCGCAGAATTGCTGACATGGCTAGATGTATGGACGTTGACTCCACCGGCTCGAGAAAACCACCCGACAGACCAATGGCCACACAATTCTTGTGCCATGCCTGCCTGCGGCGCCCGGGCCGATAGCGAAACCTGCGGGGCTCAGAGAGCGGTTCGCTGAGCAGATTCTGCAACAAGCGTTCACCCGCAACGGTATCAGCCACATACTGACTGCTATAGACCAGGCCGTTGCCCATTCGGTTTTGCAGGGGAATATACCACTGCCAGCCAAATTCCTGAGCTATCGCCTGGGTGTAAGGACGCAACTGGTGCTGTGTCGCACTCTGAACGGCAATCGCTGAATCACAGGGCAGGAAATCCCCATAGGACTCAAAGCCAACGTTCAGGGCGGAACCAATGAGTAGCGCACGAAAACCGCTGCAATCAATAAACAGATCCCCCTGAATTCTGGCACCGTCCTCAAGTACCAGTGCATTGATATATCCATTGCTTCCGGAAATTTCCACCCGCTCTATCTTTCCATCGACATGATTACACCCGTGCCTTAATGCATGTTGGCGTAGAAAATCCGCATATAACCCTGCATCGACATGATAGGCATAGTTGAGTTTTCCCGCATCTCCCGGCAATAGGCGCTGTTTTCGCGCAGCTTGCAACTCCACACAGTAGTCACCAAAATCACTAGCTAAAGCTTTCTCACGGCCAGCCAGCCAAAAATGATGGAAGTCACAGGCCCAGCAATCCTTGCCGGTAGTACCAAAAGAGTGAATGTAGCTATCGCCTCGCTGTGCCCAGTGCTTGAATTCAATGCCCAGCTTAAAAGTGGCCTGGGTTGCCGACATAAATTCGGACTCCCGGATAGCAAGCAGACGATGAAAATTTCTCAGAGGTGGTATGGTTGCTTCCCCAACGCCGATACGCCCAATCGCTGCAGAATCCACCAGGGTAACCTTAACCTGTTTACCGTAGAGTTTGGCAATAGCTGAAGCAGCCAACCACCCGGAGGTTCCCCCTCCAGCAATAACGATTTGATGGATCCCGGCCATATTGATTCAACGCTCGTCGGATGTATCGGTGTTGGGAATCTGTCTGTCACTCTGCCGGTGGGCCCTTCCCTCAAAAATGATAGCGGGCACTCAGAGCATAGCGCGGACCCAACATCTCTATTCGCAACAGCTGACTTGTTGAACGCGCAAACTGACGCTGGTCCTCACCCAGTAGATTAATGCCATCGAGACTGAGCTTCAGATTTTCATGTACTTCATAGCCAATGCTCAGATCGACCTGACTGTATTCCTCGGTATAACGTGGACGCCGCCCACCATCTTCAACGCCTGCGAGAAATGCATCTCTCCAGTTATAGGAAAGCCGGGCAGAAAGCCCATATTGTTCGAAAATCAACGATACATTGGCGGTATCGCTGAGTCCTGTTAAGGCAAATTGCTCCCCGCCGTTGATCGCAGGGTCCTGTTCAACATCGTACTCAATATCGCCATTCACAATGGTGTAGTTTGCCTGCAGGCCAAAACCGGTTTCGCCAAGGAAGTGCTGAACCCCCACTTCCCAGCCATCAATCACCGCTCTCTCAGAATTCTTGGGCTGCGATACGCGGAAAATAATGGGGGCATCATCGGCATTGCCGGTAACATCGACCAGGTTTTCAAATTCTTCTGCAGTGTATTCGTAGAAATCAACCCCGAGTATATTGGCCGCAACCATTGAAAAAAGATTGGTATCGTTGAGCGGTTCTCCCAGTGCTGTCAAATCTGCCATTGCCTGAAGGGCGCGCGGACCGTTGGTGGGATCGCTGAGGCCATACAGATTAACATCCACAGTCGCAGTCCCGATAAAGTTATCGACATCCTTGCGAAAGTAACCCATGGAAACATAACTGGACGCATCGAAATACCACTCCAGGGACAGATCCAGATTATCCGATTCCAGTGGCAATATACCCGGATTGCCCGAGCCCGCTGTACCGAGGGTCGAACCTGAAAGCAGGGTTGGCAGAGAGGGGCCACTCAGACCGGAAGCGGCAGACCCCATCTGGTCATAATTGGCACGAGCAATCGTTTTACTGTAGGAAAAACGCCCTATCAATCCGGGAATAAATTCGATATCAAAATCCATATTAGGCAGCCAGTGATTGTATTTCGCCTTTTCAGAATAAGGAGTGGCCGTAGCACCGGCAGGAATCTGGAAATCGTTGTTGCTCTGCCAGACCACTTCGCTGGGCAAGTTGGCAAGATCTGTTGATTCAACTCCCGTTTTCTCATACCGGAGTCCCACCACCAGATTTACCGGCATAGCCCGCCAGTCTGTGCTGAAATAATATTGCGTGTAAGCCCCATAGACCGCTTCGTGGACAGTGCGATCCAGGTTATCCACCGGATTAACCGCCCAGGGCAATCCAACCGCATTGGAGAGGTGCCTGCCGACAAGGGCAGCATTGCCGGTGTATCCCAGAAGCAATGGCGCAGCACGGCCATCACTGACACGATCAAAGAATTCGCGACTGTTAGATCCCAGTGACAAATTATAATCATTGAAAAGCTTGGCATAGTTGATGGGAGACAGATATTCCGCAGGCACGTCACCGGGATTGGCGATACCCCACCCTCCGGCCAGCAACTCTTGATAAAAGGAGGATTGCAGACGCGTTTCCATATCGCGGGACTCAATCCCGAAATCAATCGAGTGTGTTTCATTGAACACAAAGTTGGCACCCAGACGGGCCTGGGTAAACTCCGCGAAGGCGCGGTCATTAAATATCTGCCTTACCGAGGAACCGACTTCCCCCTCCTCCAGCTTTCCATTACCATTGCCGTACACCCCGTCATCGAAATCTACAAGCAGAATGGGCAGGCCATCTCCGGTAAAATCGATACCCTGGCCGGCGGAGATATTCGCCCCCAGTCCGATATTAATCCAGTTTCCGTAACCCGCATCCGGCAAACTGGAGGACTCGGACTGATGCGCATCAAAAACCAGCTCAAACTCATCGCCGGGCTGCCATAGCAGATTCAAGCCGAGAGATTTCAGCGTATTGACCTGATTTTGCTGCTGCAGGGCCAGGCCAATATCCCGGGGATTCTGTTCTCGACGCTCTTCCCAGTAGAGTGCTGGTGTGTATACCGGACCTCTATCAAAGGCAATATCGCTTTTATAGGTGTCCATCCAGGCGGACAGCTCCGAACGGTTTTCATAGATATCCTGTCTGGCGTAGGTGTAATCCACAGTGCCGGTCAAGGTATCGATTGGTCGCCACTGTAAAGTGAGTTGCCCATTAATACGGGTGCGCTCACGATCAGAGTGAATATAGCGTAGATCTATGGGCAGAGACCTCAGCTCTCCCAGTTCCGGTTCATTGAGAATATGAATAGGCTCTCCGGAATTTTCACCCGGTGACTGGGGAATGGTTCCGTCATAGGCTTCAGTAATCCAGTTATTGGTATAGGCACCACTGGCACCGCTGTCGCGCTGCTGGTAGGAGGCAGTTAGGGCAAAACCAAGCTTCTCTCCTTCATCAGTCCAGCTAAACAGTCCCGCAGCTTCCGGTGTATAGTCATCGCCAACGACATTGGTGGTATCCCGCAGAACCTTGGCACCGAGAGACATATTCAACCCAGGACGGTCAAGGGGTCGCTGGGTGATAATATTAATCGTAGCGCCCATCCCCCCAGAGGCGATATCCGCACGCCCGGTTTTGTACACTTCCAGTGCCCTGACACTTTCCGCTGCCAGGTTATCCATATCAAAGGCACGGCCCTGGCTTACCCCGCCGCCATTTTGTACAAGGGAGGTGGACGGCATCTGGCGGCCATTTAAGGTAATGAGATTATAGTCCGGCCCAAACCCGCGCACGGTTACCCGACTGCCCTCTCCGTTGCGGCGGTCAATGGAAACCCCGCTTATACGCTGCAGGGATTCTGCCAGATTGGAATCCGGAAACTTACCCATATCCTCGGCGGAGATCGCATCCACAACACCAGCGCTATCCCGTTTCACATCCATGGAATTCTTCAGGCTGGCCCGGATACCTGTCACCGTTACCTCTTCAAGAAGGGGTTCGTCTTCCATCGCCAGCACTGATGGAATACCGGTCACTCCCAGGACGACAGAAATAGTGAATGCCAGGCGGTCTCTGTGAAAACATTGTTGTTTCATGGCTGGTTACCGGAATAGGGGTTTGATGAGGTTAATGGGGAATATCCGTTGCCGCAGATTGGTTTATGACACCCCCGATAACAACGGGCTTGTTGTGCGCCGTAGCAACAGAATTTTTATAATTCCTCCGCAGTGTGCCTCGTCCCACTCAAACTGCCATCAGGCCAGAGGGGTAAACGGGATATTGCGGATTAAATCCGGGATAGCGGGGAACCTACCGCAGGGACCCCACGGCCATGGTTATTACCCAAGTTGACAGATGTCCCTCAAGCGGTGGGGATGAAAAGCAAATCTACGTAGTGATTCGGATTTTTCCAAGGCGTGCTTAAATATCGCCAAGCCATGGGAGATACTGCCAATGAGAGAAATTCCAGAGCCAATATGTTATACAGCCCGATTTTCTCAATCCCAAAGGCCATCATCACCAGTAGAAGTAACGCGTCCCCCTACTGACCTGACCAGGCGGGCAGATCGAATATGGTTTCATGATACCTGGAACAAAATACACGCAAGGCACCTGAGGGCAAGGTTGGCAAAAAGGCCTTGGATGGATCGATCTCGGTGTAAACCAACAACCGCTCGACAACGACCAGGAGCAAAGCGTGTTGACATCCTCGAAGATACAGGCAAATTAGATTCGCAGCGGGAAACACTGCTCAGGCTTGTAAATACCTCAATTAAATAAATTCGCTGACAAAAAAATCCAAAGAAATTTCAAAAACAATAATCGCAAAACTTAAAAAAAGAAGCAGTTAAAATTTTTTTGGATTACTGTAGCGATCCTAATAGATAGCCTGCCAGCGCCATATGGATGGGCCGGATACGGTATACGCCTTGGTGAAGACCCCCCTCTTTCGGATGGCATCTTCTGGACACTTACCGGAGGAGGCCGTTTTGTGCCGGGAGCATCCCCACCGGCGCAATCTACCGCCGCAATCGCTTTCCAGCAATCCCAGCTGGTTGCAGTTGGCGTTCAGCCCAGCAATCAATCGGTGTGCCAGGCGTCAGTATTTGGCATTACGAAATGCTATTGCCATAGCTCATCAGGCGTTGGTAACGCTTCTCCAGCAAGGTATCAATAGAGACCGTGCGCAATTGCTCTAATTGATGACTCAGCCTGTCCCTCAAACGCGCCGCCATGGCATCCGGGTCCCGATGCGCACCGCCGAGCGGCTCCGGAATGATTTCATCCACAATACCCAGTTCCTCCAGCACACTTGAAGTCACCCCCATGGCCTCCGCCGCCAGCGGCGCCTTGTCCACGGTTTTCCAGATAATGTTGGCGCAGCCCTCAGGAGAGATCACAAAGTAGGTGGCATACTGCAGCATATTCAACTGATCACCGACACCAATGGCAAGGGCACCACCGGAAGACCCCTCGCCGATTACGGTACAGATAATGGGTGTGCGCAGTCGCGACATCACCGCTAGATTTTCGGCGATAGCCTCGCTGATACCGCGCTCTTCACTGTCGATACCCGGGTAGGCGCCCGGGGTATCGATCAGGGTCAACACCGGCAACCGGAAGCGCTCCGCCATTTTCATAATGCGCAGCGCCTTGCGATACCCTTCCGGTTTGGGCATACCGAAGTTGCGCGCGACTTTCTCATTGACAGAGCGGCCCTTCTCCTCGCCGATTACCGCCACAGGCGCGCCTTCAAGGCGCGCAATACCGGCAATGATCGCTTTGTCATCACCAAAATGGCGGTCACCGTGCAACTCATCCCACTCAGTAAACAGGCGTTCGATATAGTCTTTCGCATAAGGGCGCTGCGGGTGGCGTGCCACTTGTACCACCTGCCAGGGCGTTAGATCGGAGTAGATAGATTCGGTCAGGTTTCTGCTCTTCTCTCGCAGCCGGGCCACCTCTTCGGCAATATTCAATGCGTTGTCGTCACCGACCAGCTGCAACTCCTTGATCTTACTTTCCAGCTCCGCAATCGGCTGCTCAAACTCGAGAAAATTAAAATTCATGAAATCTGTGCCCTTAACTCTTATCAACGCCATCGGACAATGACAACGGCATAGCTTAACTGCCCGGAACCAACCAGTCGAGCCCGATAGGCTTCAGTGCCGTTCAGCGTATTGCAGTGCCACTTGTTCACGCCCCAGCAGTTCCCGCAGCGACTGGAGCAACTGGTCATTGGCCTCCACATTCCACCGGCGCGGCAGGCGATAGAGGCCGCGCGCATCACTGCGCAGCACCTCGAGGCTGACCTTGCTGTGGCCACCGGTGTACGGCTGCAGACAGGCAGCCAATCGCTTCGCCAACCCCTGCTGCGCGCTGCCACTGTGGATCTGCAAGCGCACGCCGGTCACGCTGCTGCGACGCAGTTCGTCCAGGGTGGAGACGCTGTTGACGGTCATTTTCAGACCACCACTGTAATCATCGTTGGCCACGGGGCCATCGAGCACCAGCAGGGCATCCTTGGCGAGCTTTTCGCGGTGTTCGCCAAACGCTTCGCTAAACAGGGCCGCCTCAATGCGGCCACTGCGGTCATCCAGACTGACAATCGCCATCGCATCACCGCGTTTGGTTTTCATCACCCGCATGGCGACAACCAGCCCCGCCACTTTTTGCGATTCGCGCCCCGGCTTGAGATCGGCAATACGTGCTTTCACTAAATACCCCAGTTCATCGGCATACTCATCGATGGGATGACCGGTCAAGTATAGGCCGAGGGTATTTTTCTCACCCTCTAGACGCTCGCGAATACTCCAACAGCGGGTGCGGCGAAAATCCTCATATACATCCCCGTCGGCGCTCTGAGGTACCAGTTCCCCGAACAGGTCCATCATGCCGGCATTGGCATTGGCGGTCTGCTGCTCCGCGGCTTTGGTCGCTTCATCCAGGGCGTTAAACAGCACCGCACGGGCGTAATCCAGGTCCTCCCGATCGCCAGAATCCGGACCGATACTATCCAGAGCACCGGAGCGTACCAGCGCTTCCATCGCGCGCTTGTTCACCTTGCGCGGGTCTATACGGGCACAAAAATCAAACAGGTTGATAAAAGGTCCTCCCCGCTCCCGCGCGGCGATTATCGTTTCAATCGGGCCCTCACCGAGCCCTTTTATGGCACCGAGACCGTAAATAATCCGGTTATCCATATCCACTGAAAACTGGAAGCTACCCAGGTTCACATCCGGGGGTACCAGGGTCAGCCCCATGGCCCTGCACTCCTCGATAAAGGTCACCACCTTGTCGGTTTTGTCCATATCCGAGGACATAGTGGCCGCCATAAACTGGGCCGGATAGTGCGCTTTCAACCAGGCGGTCTGGTAGGATACCAGGGCGTAGGCGGCAGAGTGGGATTTGTTAAATCCGTAGCCTGCGAACTTCTCCACCAGGTCAAAGATTTTCATTGCCAGGGTGGGATCGATGCCCTGGGCTTTGGCACCGCTTTCAAAAACAGCGCGCTGCTTGGCCATTTCCTCCGGTTTCTTCTTACCCATGGCGCGGCGCAACAGATCCGCACCACCGAGCGTGTAGCCCGCCAGTTCCTGGGCGATCTGCATGACCTGTTCCTGGTAGACGATCACGCCGTAGGTGGGCTCCAGAATGGGCTTTAGTTTCTCATGCTGGTATTTGGCATCCGGATAGGCCACCTGGGCGCGGCCATGTTTGCGGTTGATAAAATCGTCCACCATACCGGACTGCAAAGGGCCCGGACGAAACAGAGCCACCAGTGCAATCATGTCCTCCAGGTTGTCAGGCTGCAGGCGCTTGATCAAATCCTTCATACCGCGGGATTCCAGCTGAAACACCGCAATCGTCTCGGCCCGCTTGAGCATTTTGAAGGTTTTTTCATCGTCCAGTGGCAGCGCGGCGATATCCAGCGGCTCCAGCCCGTCGCGACTGCGCTGCTTATCTACCATATGCACAGCCCAGTCGATAATGGTCAGGGTACGCAGGCCGAGAAAGTCAAACTTGACAAGCCCCGCATCCTCCACATCGTTTTTATCGAACTGTGTGACCAGGCCCGCCCCGGTTTCATCACAATAGAGCGGGGCAAAGTCCGTAAGCTTGGTAGGTGCGATTACCACCCCCCCTGCGTGCTTGCCCACATTGCGCGAAACCCCTTCGAGTTGCAGGGCCATCTCCCAAATTTCCTGGCCCTCCTCGTCGCTTTTGAGAAACTCACACAGCACATCTTCCTGGTCATAGGCTTTCTTGAGCGTCATCCCTACATCCGGCGGAATCATTTTCGACAGCTTGTCGGCAAGGCCGTAGGACTTGCCCTGCACCCGCGCCACATCGCGTACCACGGCCTTCGCGGCCATGGTGCCAAAAGTGATGATCTGGCTTACCGCCTGGCGGCCATAGTTGTCGGCCACATAGCCGATCACCCGATCCCGCTTCTCCATACAGAAGTCGATATCGAAGTCGGGCATGGAAATCCGCTCCGGGTTGAGGAATCGCTCAAACAGCAGATCGTACTGCAGCGGGTCCAGGTCGGTGATATCCAGTGCATAAGCCACCAGAGAGCCGGCACCGGAACCCCTTCCCGGACCCACCGGAATATCGTGATCCTTGGCCCACTGGATAAAATCCATCACGATCAGGAAGTAGCCCGGAAAACCCATCTGGATAATGATGTCGAGTTCAAAGCGCAAGCGTTCCTCATAAACCCTGCGCCGCTCGGTATACTCTGGGGCAAAGCGGTCCAGGGTTTTTTCCAGGCGCTTTTCCAGGCCCTCTTTGGAGATTTTTTCAAAGAACTGGTCTTCGCTCATGCCCTCGGGAATCGGGTATTCCGGCAGGAAGTACTTGCCCAGCTGAATCGGCGCGGAGCAGCGCCTGGCGATTTCAACAGTGTTCTGCAGCGCTTCGGGAATATCGCTGAACAGCGACCACATCTCCTCGGGCGTACGAAAATACTGCTCGGCGGAATAACGGCGCTCCCGGCGCGGATCGTCGAGAGTGCGCCCCTCGTGGATACACACACGTACTTCATGGGCCTCGAACTCACTCTCAGCCATAAAGCGCACATCGTTGGTGGCCACCACCGGCAGATTCATTGCCTGGGCCAGATCCACTGCTGCGTGCAGGTACTCTTCGTCGCCGGCACGACCGGTGCGCTGCAGCTCCAGATAATAGCGATCGGGGAACAGCGCCGCCCACTCCCCTGCCAACTCCTTCGCCTGGGTGCGGCGCCCGGCAACCAGGGCGCGCCCAACGTCACCATACTTGGCGCCGGACAGCATCAACACGCCCGCACTGTACTCCCGCACCCACTCGCGCTTTACATAGGCATTCCCATGATACTGCCCCTCCATCCAGGCGCGGGAAATCAGCGCAATGATATTGCGATAACCGTCGCCATTCATGGCGTAGAGGGTGAACAGCGTAGGCTTGCCTTCGCCGCCTTCGCTCAGCCAGAAATCCGCCCCGGTCACCGGCTTGATACCGGCGCTGAGACAGGCCCGGTAAAATTTTATCTGGCCGTACAGGTTGCACTGATCAGTCAATGCCAAAGCCGGCATCTCCAGCTCCCGGGCGCGGGCAATGGCGGGCTTGATACGCACCAGGCCATCCATCAGGGAAAATTCAGAGTGGATTCTTAAGTGGACAAAAGATTGGGTCATGTGTGCGTTTACTCAGGGCCCTGTGGCGCTTGGATCCGGCAGGGCACATTCGATTAATTACCAAATACGGCCCATCTGCCGTGCCCGCTCGGTGCAGCGCTTCAGCACTCTACGGCGCTCACCGTTATTCATGACACCCCAGCGACTGATCTCTTCCGCGCTGCGAAAACAACCCTCACAGATGTCCTCGGCATTGAGGGCACATACGGAAATACAGGGGGACTGGACCGGGTGCTGTGCTGCTACAGGGGTTGTTACCGGTTGTTTACACATCTTCAGCCCCAAGGGGTACCAACTGCTCGGCAAAGTATTTGCCATTCGCCACATAGTGATCACTGCTGGCTTTGAGCAACTCGCCGATGCCTTGATCCAGGGCCTTCACCACCTTGCCGGGCGAGCCCACTACCATAGAATAGTCAGGCACCACGGTATCCTCGGAGACCAGCGTATTGGCGCCAATAATACAATACCTGCCGATCACGGCCCGGTTCAACACCACCGCATTGATCCCTACCAGGCTGTAGTCGCCGATGTCACAGCCGTGCAGCATCGCCTTGTGACCGACAGTGACTCCGCTACCCACCGTCAGCGGACTGCCGGGGTCGGCGTGAAGTACCGCGCCGTCCTGTACATTGCTGTATTCACCGATCGTGATCGATGCACAGTCCCCACGCACCACCGCATTAAACCACACCGAACTGTGCCTGAGCATGCGCACATCGCCGATGATATGAGCACCGGGGGCGATATAGTGACCTTCACCTACCAAAAGTGGTTGTTGATTCCCCAAACTGTACAGCATCCGGTCTCCGTTTTGATGGGATTGCTCCGGGCTTATTATCCCGCGCCGGCAAGGCTGTGGCCAGTGCATGCACCCAGTACTTTTCGGCCCGCATACCGGTCGGGCGTGCTGTCAATCCTGCAGACAGGTGAATGTCCCGTTCAGTTGCAAATCTCCATATAAATCCTTTAATAATCCTCCTGCTGGGGCTTTCTGTCCTGGCTATATCGGTTGATTCATACTGGCGGGCAGGGTCTGTACAGGCAGGACAGTCATGAGCGGTGTTTTTGCGGGAGTACGATTGCAGGCGGGCGCGGCATGCCATTGTCTGGTCATCATAGGCGGACCAGCGGCTGCCACTTGGGCAGCCGATGTCATAGATATCAGCAAGTTAGACCGGTATCTCTCTTCCTATCGAATCCATTCAGCCTCTATTGCGGTTTATGAGGATTCCGCCGGTGAGATAACATCCAGGTCGTACCAGGGAGTCGGGTTGATGGGGCAGCGGAAACGGACACCATCCTCAGTAACGGTAACCCGCGCGGTGCGTGTCTCACCCGGCTCCAGCGGAAACATGTCTAACCTGGCATGAGTTTTATAATTCTGGATTTGGAACCCCACCAGCTTATTGGCTTTATTGGTAACAACGAATTCGTACTCACCGGCTTTCAAACCCGCTACGGTTTCCTTCGCCTCAAAATAGCCATTGTATTCATCAAGGTGGATCACGGTCACACCTTCACTATTTTTTTGCGGCGTACCGGCAAAACCTACCGCAGCCATCAAAAGCCCGGTGGCCAGAATGAACAGGGCTAAGGTCTTTCTGATTAACATGATTCATCACTCCAAAATGTTAGATCTGTGTTAGCAACCAGGTTGCGAAGTAGACTATAAAGTAGAGAAAGATGTACTTAATATGCCTTTTTGTTCATAATTTCGATCAAATAGTACATACTTAACTCTTTACTGGTTATAGGGCTGTTATGTATCTGGATAACAAGGATGCCTTGAGCAAAATTCTGCAGGGCCTTGGATTGAAGGTGGATGTCTATGCCCATGGGGATTTTTGTGGCCACTGGGCGATTGATACCTCGGGTTCACGGCGTATGCCGTTTCATCTGCTGACATTGGGCAAGGCCTGGCTACATCGACCTGAGCAGGAGCCAACTCTGTTGACAGCCGGTGATCTGGTGTTGTTTCCCTATGACCACCAGCATGTGATGTCGAGCGAATCGAAAACCCCCCCTGAGGAACAAGTCAATCAACCGATCGACCAGCAGCAGGCAGCGTCTGCCAACATGGTCTGTGGCTTTTTCGAATTCAGCAGCCGCATTGCCTGGCCATTGCTGGATGCCATGCCACCTGCCGTCATTCTGGATTTTCAAGTACAGAGTTGCCAGCCTCAAATCCGCACCATTGTCGATCTATTAATCAATGAACTTCAGACACGGGAGATGGGCTGTTTCGCTGCGGCGAATCACCTGGCTTACCTGCTGTTTATCGAGGTCTTGCGCCTGCAAATGCACCGAACAGAACAGCACGGCTTGTTGGGCGCATTGGCAGATCCGAAAATCGGCAAAGCCCTTAACCTGATACACAATGAGCCGGAAAAACCCTGGACGCTCGATAGTCTTGCACATGCCGTTGCCATGGGCAGAACAGCCTTTGTCAACCGCTTCCGCGATCTGGTCAATATCACCCCGATGCAATACCTGACGCAATGGCGTATGCGCGGGGCACAGGAGTGCCTCTTGACCAGCCAGCGCAGTATTGCGGCTATTGCTGAAGAAGCCGGCTATCAATCTGAAGCCGCTTTCCGAAAGGCATTCAAACAGGTAACCGGGTGTTCACCGGGCCAATACCGCAAACAGGAGTGCAAATAGCCCGTTCAGGCTGTGAACCGCTGCTGGGCAAACACGGTATTGTGGTGATTCAAACTTGGGCTCAAAACGCGCATATCTCAATGACCACCTCAGTCTTAACGGAGTTGGCAATAAAGCACTGCTTGTGGGCCAGGTGGTGCATTTTTTCCAACTGCGCCCTGGTGGGCTGTTTGTCCCCGGAGAAAAGCGCTCGAGGGTGCAGCGTGACCTGTGTGACGCCCATTCTGCCTGCCGCAATCGTACCCATCACGCCCACCGCTTCATCCCGGTACGTATCCACCACAAAATCCCGCTTGGCCGCCATGGCGAGGAAAAACAGCATGTGGCAGCTGGAGAGTGCCGCTACAAAGGCTTCTTCAGGATCGACATGCTCCGCCACCGAATAGGGGAGCGGGACCACCTGCGGGGAGGAGGAAGCGGGCACTGACACGCCGCCATCAAACCGCCAAGTGTGCGCGCGACTGTATTGGTTATCGGTGAAGGTCTGGCCACCGCGCTGCCAGACAACTTTGGAAGTGTACTCAGACAACCTGCGCCTCCTTCCTGCCGGCATCAAGCCGGCACAGAACTGCTCTGTGCCACTTTCCGGTCAAAAGAGCTGAGCACAGGCAGGAAGATCATTTCACTACTGCATTGATAGCTGAGGGCTTTACCTATTCCGCGTCCACTTGCTGATCCGTGCGTGCGGCCATAATAAAATCATTCTTGTGCAGGCCCTTAGCTTCGTGGCTCCACCAGGTCACGGTCACTTTGCCCCACTCGGTCAACAGCGCCGGGTGGTGCCCCACTTCTTCGGCAATGGCGCCAACCCGGTTGGTAAATGCCAGTGCCTGTTTGAAATTGCGAAACTTGAATACACGCTCCAGCTGCAGGATTCCATCTCGGGTGATCGGCGACCAGTCGGGGATCTGTCGCAATAATCCTGGCAGTTCATCGTCACTGACAAGCGGTGCATCGGCGCGGCAGGCTTCACATTGTTGTTGAGCTAATTCGGTCATGGATGTTTCCTCAAAACCTGGCTTATTATCCCTTGTTTTATCTGGGCACCACTCTAACCGGGCGACTTCAGTGAAACAAGCGTGCACCCTAAAAACGCATTTTATACGGTTTTATGGCACCAATGTGGCACTGCATGCGATTAGCGCTGGGGTACCGGGACATTCAGTGCCACCGCGCCCTCAAGAATCACAGTATCTGTCACAGGTAGATCCGGTTCAATTTGAATATGACATGCGTGGCGAATAGCCAGCGATTCGACAAGAAAAGGGCAATATACCAACAGTGTTTTTCCATCACTGTTGAACCTATAAAAGAGAAGCAGGCACTTTGAGGAAACCGAGTGATACCCTGTCAGCGGAGCTTTACTTGCCAGGGCCATCAAAGGTATCCCTGGGCTCCCAGTGAAAGGTACCCAGCAGGAGATCAAACAGGGGAAGGGTCAAATTAAAATTGCTGGTTTTCATCAACTCCCGACGATGGTGAATCCGATGCAAATGGGCCAACTCCCGCAACCCCGGTACGTTGTGAAACCAGTGTCCTTCGGGCTGGTGATAAGCCAAGTGCAGCACTTCGTAACCCAGGTGACTCAGGACTATGACTGCCGCCAGGATATAGCCCGCGTTCACTGAGAACAGAGACGCCAGAAGATATCCACAAAACGGGGCGAGAATAAAAGCCAAAAAAGCACTTAAATAGGTTGGGAATAGAACGATACGCCAGTCCCGCGAAGACGCAAAAGACAGCAACGGCGGAGAATAAAAGCTGTGGTGATCACCGGTGTGTCGGTTGTAAAACAATCGGGTCAGCTTTTGTTTTTTATGTCCTGCCCAACGGTGGGCAGCATATTCCATAAAGTTGTAGAGGAGAATACCCAGAGGAACGGCCAGAAGCTCCCCAAGTCTCAGTGCATCTACCAGAACAATACAGTAACCAGAAACTCCCAAACAGATCAACACAATGGCTGTCAGGTGGAACCAGCCGTTATAATGGCTGCGAACCGCCTCTCTGTATCGCTTCCTGAAAGTAATCACATCATGCAATTGCAACATGCCCCACCCCTCTTTTTCTTGTCATGATGCAATCTTAATTGACGAATGGAAGAGTTGAGAAGCTCTTTTTAATGATGCCGCCACCGAAAAGGGCGTTGTGGTTTGATGGACAGGGACAATAAGAGCCTGGTCCCTCCATTTAAGCCGGCCTTCGACCTGGTAGCGATCAATTTGTCCAAAGCCCCTGGCCGCCTCACACCGACCGGGGAAAGAACACTTGCACTGTACCTGGCTGAAAAATCAGACCACTTCGCCAGTCACTGCGGGAATCAGTATTCAGTATTAGGCCCAGTGCTTGATACTGGGCAGGGAGTCTCTCCGCCTGCCTTTGAAAGCCAAAAAAATACACAAGCTCTGCGAATACCCCCGGGGAAAGGCCAAACATCCTGAAGAGCCGAACTCTCTCAGGAGATGCTGCGTTTACACCAGGCCTCCTTCAATCTTGGCCTTCCAGATCAGTGGGCCTGTGGTGTGAACCGACTCACCCCGGCTGTCTACCGCCACTGTCACCGGCATCTCTTCCACTTCAAATTCATAAATGGCTTCCATACCCAACTCGGGAAAGGCAACGACCCTGGCCGCCTTGATCGCCTGGGCCACAAGATAGGCGGCACCGCCCACAGCCATCAGGTAAACTGCACGGTTATCGCGGATGGCTTCAATCGCCATAGGACCGCGCTCCGCTTTACCAATCATGCCCTGTAGTCCGGTTTCCTCAAGCATTGTGCGGGTAAATTTATCCATACGTGTGGCAGTGGTGGGGCCTGCGGGGCCGACCACTTCATCGCGCACCGGATCCACCGGGCCCACGTAGTAAATAAAACGACCAGCCAGGTCCACCGGCAGCTTCCCGCCTTTGGCGAGGATATCCACCATCTTCTTATGGGCAGCATCACGGCCTGTGAGCATTTTTCCGTTGAGCAACAGGGTTTCACCGGGTTGCCAGGTCCGTACCTCCTCCGCAGTCACCAAATCCAGATTTACCCGGCGGGTGTTGCCGCCTGCCTCACGGATAATTTCCGGCCAGTCTGCCAGCTTGGGCGGCGTCTGGTGCGCAGGGCCGTTGCCATTCAGGGTAAAGTGGGTGTGGCGGGTAGCCGCACAGTTGGGAATAATTGCCACCGCCTTATTGGCTGCATGGGTTGGGTAGTCCTTGACCTTGACATCCAGGACAGTGGTCAGCCCACCGAGCCCCTGGGCACCGATACCCAGCTTGTTCACGGCATCATACAGTTCCAGGCGCAACGCCTCGGCCCGGTTGGCGGCACCGCGTTCCTGCAGGTCCTGAATATCGATCGGATCGAGCAGAGATTCTTTTGCAAGCAGCATGGCTTTTTCCGCCGTACCGCCAATGCCTATCCCCAGTATGCCAGGGGGGCACCAACCGGCACCCATTTGTGGCACCATCTTCAATACCCAGTCAATCACGGAGTCGGAGGGGTTCAACATGGCAAACTTGGTCTTGGCCTCGCTGCCCCCACCCTTGGCCGCCACATAGACCTCGACGGTATCACCGGGCACAATGTCGTAGTGGATCACAGCCGGGGTATTGTCACCGGTATTCCTGCGCTCACCATCGGGGTCCGCAAGAATAGAGGCCCGCAGCAGGTTCCCGGTATTGAGGTAGGCGCGACGCACGCCCTCGTTCACCATATCCTCCACACTCATATCCGCTTCCCAGCGCACATGCATCCCCACTTTCAATTTCACGGTGACAATACCCGTGTCCTGGCAAATGGGGCGATGCCCTTCGGCACACATACGCGAGTTGATCAATATCTGTGCCATGGCATCCCTAGCTGCCGGATTGGCCTCCTTCCGGTAAGCTTTGTCCAGTGCCTGGATGAAGTCTTGCGGGTGATAGTAAGAGATAAATTGCAGCGCGCCGGCCACGCTTTCGATCAAATCACCCTGGCAGATAGTGGTCATACCCAACTCCGATTAATGTCACAAGGGCGGCGATTTTACACGAAACACAGAGGTCTTGGCCCGGCCCGAGAGCTCGGTTGAGCAACCTGGATAAATGACAATAAAAAAGGGCGAACACCGGGTTCGCCCTTTTCAAAAGTCCCGCTTCAGGTTACATGGCGGAGGCCGTCGGCTCACTGGCCTGCAGAGAACGAATGGCATCGCGCAGTTGCACCAGGTCCTTGTTGACCGAGCGGCGATAGGCATCGATGGATTCCACCGCCTCCTCGTTGGCACCGACACGCATGGTCAGGTCACTGCGCACCGATGCCAGCTGACGCTCCAGTCGCGACAGTTTATCACCCACCTCGCGTTTGCTTTGGGTGTTGCTCTTGCGCAGCTCTGCCAGGGCAGATTCCACTGCGGCAATCTTCTTCACACTGGCGCCGAGGCCGTTCAGCTTCGTATTGAGCGCTGCAACCTGTTTTTTGTTGGCCGCCGCAGCCGTCTTGTTTGCGGCGATGCTCTTGCGGTTGGTATCGTAGGCCACACCCCAAAGCTTGCGGATTTCAGAGGTATTTTCCTTGGCCTTGGCATTTAACACCTCTACAGAAGCTGTGGACTCCTCATCGGACAGATTGAAGCGCTTCTCCAGTTCAGCGATACGATTTTCCGCATCGGCGATGCGGTTTTCTGCATTGGTCAGTTGTGTGCGCCCCGCCTGCCACTGCTGGTAGAGAAAGCCGGATGCAGCGAGCCCACCCAAAGCGAGCACCAGCGCGCACAGGCCCAGGAAAGAGAAACCGCTCCGGTGCTTTTCCACAATAACCCGGGGTTCAGGCACCTGTTCGCGCGGCTCTGAGGATTTGAGGTCCAGTGATGGTTCAATAGCGGCATTGCCGTCCAGTGTGGGCTCTTTGCGTTGCATGGATCATTACACCCGGTGACTTGTCAGGTAGGTCGAGTACTGGTCAGTCTGGCATCACTCCAGCCAGTCGTGATCAACCAATCGTTTCATGCCAATCAACTTGAGACAGATTCGTCGAATTCTACGGCAGTTATACCAAAAACTGACGAAAAAGTAAGCGCTCAATGGTAAGAATAGACGACAGTCGGGCAGTGCCGGCACAAAATCCCTCCCCTTGACTTTTAGGAAATTGTCCCAACCTCCCTCTATCCCGCTGCCCTGACTTAATTCCGGCATTCAGCGCGTGTAGAATGCCCTCACCAATAACCTCAGACAAAAGGAAGGAAGACACCATGGCTTTCGAATTGCCCAAACTCCCCTACGCGAAGAATGCCCTGGAACCACACATCTCCGAAGAAACCCTGGAGTATCACTACGGCAAGCACCACAAAACCTATGTCGACAAACTCAATGGCCTGCTGGAAGGCACTGCCGACGCCGACAAGTCCCTGGAGGAGGTGATCAAGTCCTCCTCCGCCGGCGTATTCAACAATGCCGCCCAGGTCTGGAACCACACATTCTACTGGAACTGCCTGAGCCCGAACGGCGGTGGAGAAGCCGGGGGTGCCATTGCCGAAGCCATTGACTCTACCTTTGGCAGCTTTGACAAGTTTAAAGAGGAATTCACCACCAGTGCTGTGAACAATTTCGGCTCTGGCTGGACCTGGCTGGTGAAGAAAGCTGACGGCTCAATCGCGATCTTAAATACTTCAAATGCCGGCACCCCATTGACCGAAGAGGGGCTCACCCCCCTATTGACCTGCGATGTCTGGGAACATGCCTACTATATCGATTACCGCAATCTGCGCCCGAAGTACATGGAAGCTTTCTGGGCCCTGGTCAACTGGGAATTTGTAAACCAGAATTTCGCCTGATCGCAACATCGCCCAATAGCGGGCCCAACAATGCCCGCTTTTTTATTTCCGCACATTCAACTACGACCCACCTTTCCCGCAACAATGCTGTGTCTCTGGCCAAAAGCTCCGTGAGTGCGCACAATACCCGCTGACCTGCGCGATCATCCCGCATGGAATAGGGATTGTGTAGAAAAATTTTTTTAAAGAATGTCCGTTTGGCGGCACAAATTTTCAACAACCATCCAAACCCCGGGAACATGTCCATGAAAGTGAAATCCACCCTGATTGCAACGGCTATAAGCGCGCTGATTCTCAGCGGCTGTAGCCGCGGCACAGACAATACTGCGGAGCAAAACACCATGACTTCCGCGGAGAGTACAGTCACCCAAACTGCCACTGACAACCCTGCCAAGGTGAGCCAGGAGACCATCAAGCAAACCAAACAAATGTTCGAGGACTTTTTTCAGGAACACCTGTCCCGCAGCCCGGAATTTAAAACCTTTCTGGGCATAAAAGAGGACTATGACAAATGGAACGATCTCTCCCAACAGTTTGCAGAAGAAACCCTGACCATCAACAAACGCCAACTGGCCGAGCTAAAGACAATTGACCCCGAAAAACTGGACAGTGCCACTCGCCTGAGCCTGCGGCTGGCCAAGCGCAATCTGGAGCAGGATATCGAGGGCTACAAGTGGCGCCACCACGGTTATCCGGTCAATCAGATGTATGCCACCCACACCAGTGCGGCCTCCCTGTTGATCAGTCAGCACCGTATTGACAACGCAAGCGATGCAAGAGCCTACATCTCACGCCTGAATGGGCTGCCCGAGTATTTTTCCCAGTTGGAAGAGAAACTGAGGGAAAATGCAAAAGCCGGTACTATTGTGCCGAAATTCGCCTTCCCCTATGCCATCAGTGACGCGAAGAACCTGATCAGCGGCGTCCCCTTTGGCGGCGATACAGACAGCCCGCTGTTGGCAGATTTCAAGGGCAAAGTGGAAAAACTGGATATTGCCGTCGAAGAGAAAAAAGCCTTGGTCGATCAAGCCACTGCCGCGCTTAAAAACCGTGTAAAGCCGGCTTACGAAAAGCTGATTGCCTACCTGCAGCAGCTTGAAAAAGACGCCACCACCGATGACGGCGCCTGGAAGCTGGCGGATGGGGAGGATTTCTACAATTTTCGCCTGGGCGTCTACACCACAACAGACATGACCGCCGACGAGATCCACCAGATCGGTCTCAAAGAAGTTGCACGTATTCACGAAGAAATGCGTGAGATCATGAAAAAGGTAGGTTTTAAAGGCACCCTGCAGGAATTTTTCGAATTCATGCGCACCGATAAACAGTTCTACTACCCCACCAGTGAAGAGGGCAAAGCGGCATACTTGAAAAAAGCCACTGCCATTATCAATACCATGAAGGGCAAACTGGACCAACTATTTATCACCAAACCCAAGGCCGACCTCGATGTCCGGGCGGTGGAGCCCTTCCGCGAGCAGTCCGCCGGCAAGGCCTTTTATCAGCGCCCTGCACCCGATGGTTCGCGCCCTGGCATCTACTACGCCAATCTGTATAACATGGAGGACATGCCCACTTATCAGATGGAGGCACTGGCTTACCACGAAGGTATTCCCGGACACCATATGCAGCTGTCTATCGCCCAGGAGCTGCCGGACATTCCCAAGTTCCGCAAATACGGCAGTTACACCGCCTATACCGAGGGCTGGGGCCTCTACTCCGAACTGGTACCGAAAGAGCTGGGCTTCTATGAGGACCCCTACTCCGACTTCGGCCGCCTGGCCATGGAGCTGTGGCGCGCTGGCCGCCTGGTGGTGGACACTGGTATCCACAGCAAACGGTGGACCCGTGAAGATGCCATCAACTACCTGGTGGAAAACACCCCCAACCCCAAAGGAGATGTGGTTAAGGCCATTGAACGCTATATTGTCCTACCGGGCCAGGCCACCGCTTATAAAATCGGTATGCTGAAAATTGTCGAGCTGCGCGAGAAAGCCAAATCCGCTCTGGGAGAAAAATTTGATGTGCGCGCTTTCCACGATACGATTTTGGCCAACGGCGCAGTACCGCTGGATGTACTGGAAGAACTGGTTGACGATTGGGTGGCGGAAGTCAAAGCCCAGCAGTGAGTGACCGGTGATAAGCGGCCTATCACCATGCAATGCTGTTCGCTCAGGCCATGAAGCCTCTGTGCAATACACAGGGCTGCCCTTAGGGGCGGTCCTGTTTTTTCCCATATCTACCGGTAAGCGGTGCTTGCCACGGGAGTGCTTAAAACCTGCCGATCACCGCACCCAGCCCTCCCGCGGCAATCCATGCACCCACCGTACTACAGAACTGCGGGGGTACAGCACTACTGCTCAACAGAGATTGCCCAGCGCCGGTACCGGCAAAACAAGTAATACTTAACTTGCAGTGGTCATTTCGGTTTTTTTACTGCCGGTCTTCACTACCCTGTATGTCATTTTTCCGCGTAGATAATAAATCCTCTCAGCGAGCGCAACGTGGATTGGCCCTGTCATTTGCGGATGGCGGCCGGGTGCTTATTTTTTCTTTTTTCCCTCCTGAGTAGATCCTTGCACTCATTCAAGCGCTCTACCGGCATTGCAAGGACATTGGTTGGGCAAGCAGCGAAACAATTTTATGACCCCCAGGTCAATCAGTAAGTATCACTGCAGGAGTGATATACTCAGCTGCAGTTCTGCTGTCCCCGGGATCGGGCTTACCTGGGGTTTATAGGCACTTCGGTTATAAAAATAGTAAAAAATCGAATTGAACAGGCGCTCAGCGCCTGGCGGAGGTCTGGTCATGCGTTTGCACCCATTGCGATACAGTTTTGCCTATATATTGCCGGTACTGGTACTACTGGGGTTCTGGCAGGGGGGCTTCTGGCTGTTTGTACCTCTTCTATATCTTTACGGGCTGCTACCACTACTGGAACTCGCCGCGCCCGCACCGACCGCCAATCTGGCACCGGCGCAGGAGCATACCGCTGCCTCCAATCCATTCTTCAACTGGATGCTGTATTTGTCTGTCCCGGTTCAATATGGTGTTCTTCTCTACTTCCTGATGCTGGTGCCCTCACTGCAAGCCTGGGCTCTTGCAGGGGCAATCTTCAGTATGGGTCTGATGTGCGGATCCTTTGGCATTAATATCGGCCACGAGCTGGGTCATAGAACGAGCCGCTTCGAACAGGCTTTGGCAAAGCTGTTGCTGCTCTCTTCTCTCAACATGCATTTCTATATCGAGCACAACCGCGGGCATCACCGACATGTGGCCACACCACAAGACCCCGCCAGTGCGCGCTATGGAGAAACCCTCTACGGCTTTTGGCTGCGTTCAATCGCACAGGGATATGTTTCGGCCTGGCGGTTGGAAGCGCAGCGGCTGGCCAAGCGCGGCAGATCCTGGTGGAGCCCCAGCAACCAAATGCTGCAATTTCAACTTATCCAAGTTGCGCTCATTGCCTCGATGGGCTGGCTCTTTGGTGCCAAAGCTGCAGTTTGTTTTGTCCTGGCGGCGCTACTTGGTATTCTCTTGCTGGAAACAGTCAATTACATCGAGCATTATGGCCTCAGCCGCCGACAAACACCGGATGGCCGTTACGAACGGGTTATGCCCATACACTCCTGGAATTCGAATCACATCCTTGGCCGCTTGAGCCTGTTTGAGTTGTCGCGCCATTCGGACCACCACTTCCGCGCCAGTCGCAAGTATCCTATTCTTCGACACCATAGGGGCAGTCCCCAGATGCCCACAGGCTACCCCGGTATGATGCTGCTGGCTTGTATCCCCGCGCTGTGGTTCAGGATCATGCACCCACGCCTGGCAGCTCTGGGCAGTTAAAAACATCCATGTCAAAATTGCCACCATGCAATCGCAAAGCTTCAAACCGAAGAATAAAAACGTTGTGCGCAAGTAAACAGGCCATTTCGCTATTGTTTCATTATTTTTATCCATCGCCATTGTTCAGATATCGTCACCTTTTGACTGCCCGGAGCCTCCCAGCTATACCATGGCCAAGGCGTCGGGAAATCCTGTTTGTACGCTGTTTAGACTTTAATCGGGGAGGCGAAGTCACTGGGCTTTAAGGCCAGCAGTGAACAGCTGACTTTCTGCAGAATATTCTCCGCGGTATTGCCCATGATAAAGCCGGGAATCCCTGCCCGCCCCACAGTGCCCATCACCAGAAGATCAAGCGACTCTTCCTCGATAAGCAGTGGAATATAGTTATCCGGGCGAGCGATGACATGGTGTAGCTGCAAATCCCCGCCAATATTGGATGCCCGTATCAGCACTTCCAGTTTCGAGTGGTGCCGGGAACGGGCCACTTCAGTGGCCTCGTCCAGTTCTTCCTCAGTTGCATTCAGCGGGAAGTGGCGGCGCAAATACTCATCCACATCAAAATCCCAGCAAGAGACAATATGCAGAGTGCCGCTGCAGCTGTCCGCCAGCATTCGCGCCCAGCGCAACAGACGAATAGCCAGGTCATAGGTTCCGGCCGCTTCGCATTCTGGATCTACCGCTACCGCCACTCTGATCTCTTTTTGGGGCCGCTCTATCGGACGGCACAACCACACCGGGCAGGGACACTTGCGCAGCAGCTCCATATCAATGGCCTTGAACCCTTTGCGTTGATTGTGCCCCTCCACATTCTTGACCACCAGGTCGTATCCGTCGGACAGAACCCTGCGGATCACCCGCTCTGCGGGGCGGGGGCCGCAGTCGCACTCGATCTCCAGTTTGACCTGGTCTTCATTCAGGTTCATGCGCTTCTGGGCCGATTCGATCTCGCTTCTGACCCGTTTCAGCAGGGCCTCCTCGCAGAGTGCAATGAACTCCTCAAACCCCTCGGGCACCGATGGACAGACAAGGAGTACCTTTATGACAGCGCCGGTATTGCGCGCAACGCCAAACGCCTGCAACAAACCGCTACTTTCATCGTCGGCAGCGTGGCTCACATAGAGGATTTTATGAATATTCAGCATAACAGGGTCCCGAAACTGTGGGCTTTGGAAGTAAATACAGGCGGCACCCCCCGCACGAACCCTTCCGCCGCCACATCTTGATACAGTGGCCGGAAGGTATTTCAAAGCAAAAAAAGCACCGCCAAGGTCAGCCGGAAAGCGGGCAAAAACAGGTGCAAGGTGATAAAAAAGGCTGAAAAAGCCCAAGCTGGGCACTAATGCAAAGCAAAAAGCGGGTTGGATAAAATGCTAGATATCCAACACCTGCTTGACGAACGGGATGGTGACTTTGCGCTGAGCCATCAAAGACGCTCTGTCCAGCTGCTCCAGCAGTAAAAACAGTGCGCGAGTATCTCTGGGTGCGCGGTGGAGAATATACAGGGCTACATCCTCTGGAAGTTCAAAGCCACGCAGGCGGCTGCGCCTGCACAGAGCGGCAATCTTGTCGCTGTCATTCATGGATCTCAGTTGGAACAGCAGAGACCACTGGAATCGCGACTGCAAATCCGCCAGAACAAGATTCAACCCGCGGGGAGGCTTGCGCCCCCCCAGCAGTAGTTGCCTGCCACTATCCCTGGTGCGGTTGTATAAGTGAAACAGTGCCGTTTGCCACTGGGGCTGGTTTTCCAGGAGGTGCAGGTCATCGATACACACCAGGTCCAGTTGCTCCAGTCCGTCCAGGATTGCCGCCGGGTCCATCGCCGTCAAGTCCGCCAGCGGCAGGTATTGAAAGCTGCGCCCACTGCTCTCTGCGCTTTGGCAAACGGACTGCAGCAGGTGACTCACACCACTGCCGGTCTCCCCCCAGATATAAACCACCTGTTCGGGGTTTTCCCCGTTGGCAAATAATTGCAGCAGGGCCACTACCTGACTGTTGGGGTCCGATTCAGCCAGATAGAAATTTTCGAAAGTGGCATCATCTTGCAGGGATACACCCAGTGACAGCTGTTGCGGAATACGCATATTAATCCCAGCGGTACCGCAGCGGATTATCGGCACTGCCCAGCGGTGCACGATAGCCGTTCAGGTCAATGGTATCCCCATCCGCACGCAGTTTGTGATTCAAAGCCAGTGTATCGCGCAGATTGGGCAATCCCACTGAAATGGCCAAAGCGATACGCATCCGGTCTCCCTCTACGGAGAGCAGGTTGGTGCTGCTTACCTGCGCCAGCCCCCGCAGGTAGCCCAAGGCCTCCACATAGTCGGCAAAGCTGTCCACGCCAGTCAACTCGATAATAATGGCCCCCATTTGGGCATCCCGCCCTTCGGGGCGCACTGCATAGCGCCTGGCCAGTACATTGGCCATCTGATTGACGCCGCGCAGCGCGGTTTCTTCCATAGAGCCCCCACTGCTATCGAAGGCGTAACTGCGGCCGCCGTGAACCAGCAGCCAATCAGCCTGCCAGCGGTGTCCCGACGACTGCAGTATGCGCCCCATCAAAGTGGCATCGGGGCTATAGCGCAGACCAGCCCGCTCAGCGGCCTGTTCGTCCTGCGCCCAAAGTGCGCCCAGGGGCATATTGCGCTGGTCGTTAAGATCCATAACAGGAAAGTCCAGCGGTACGCCGCGCTCAATAGCCATGGCCTCCAGCACGGAGAACAGTTCCGGCGTATCCTCTTCGCGCAAAACACTGCGCCCATGCAACAGTGTATCCACCGCCAGCCAAACCAGCGTACCCGGCCGGTTGTTGGGCCACATGGGCAGACCCAACTGGTGTACCTGCCTGGAGACAGCCTGGGGATCAAAGGAGAGGTGGAGGTAGAGCTGGTTGTCTTCGCTGGTGTAGTGATAACCCTGCACAAACTGTTGAGCTTTCTGCAGGACCGGCTGCAAATCGGGGTTGTTGCCAATGGTGGCATCACCGGTAACCCGCACAAAGATCCGCTCTAGGCCCCGGCTGCCAGCTGCCACTCGATCGGTACTACCGCGACTCGAAACAGGCTCTACAACTTCGTACAGGTCCGAGATAACCCGGGCCTGAACTGGCAGGATGAAAGCGCCGAGCAACAGTGCAGATAACTGCAATACCAACCCCTGCTGGAGCAGCTTGTGCATAGAATTTCTCTCCAAACTTCGCACCACCCCGCGCGCTTGTACCAGGTCATTCCTGTTGGGCAAGACAGCAAAATACACGGAGAGTGTCAAAATTGGGGCTATTGTATCAGCGTCATCCGTTTCTCTCAGCCCCGAGTACGCACAATGAGAAGGTTTCAACAGTCTTATTCGAGACAAAAGCCCCGAATCACACCTCCCGAGATCACCTGGGCGTAGCTACCAGACCGAGACCCGGCTAGAATACGCGCCCTCCGAGGCCCCACCGCAGGAAAAGCCATGAGCAACCCCAAGCCGCAATCCGCACAGACCCCACTCTCCTATAGGGATGCTGGTGTCGATATTGATGCAGGTAACGCCCTGGTAGAACGTATCCGGCATGTCGCCAAGCGCACTGCCCGCCCAGAAGTCATGGGTGGCCTGGGCGGATTCGGCGCCCTGTGCGCACTGCCTGCCGGCTACAGGGAACCGGTACTGGTTTCCGGTACCGATGGCGTAGGGACAAAACTGCGTTTGGCAATGGATTTGGGCATTCACAACACCATCGGTATCGATCTGGTGGCGATGTGTGTCAACGATCTGGTCGTTGCCGGTGCCGAACCGCTCTTCTTCCTCGATTACTTTGCCACCGGCAAACTCAATGTGGATATTGCCGCCGAGGTGGTCTCCGGTATCGGGAAAGGCTGCGAGCTGGCGGGCTGCGCCCTGGTGGGTGGGGAAACTGCCGAAATGCCGGGTATGTACGCAGGTGACGACTACGACTTGGCCGGATTCTGCACCGGGGTTGTGGAAAAATCTGAAATCATCGACGGGAGCAAGGTAACCGGTGGCGACGTGTTGATCGGTCTCGCTTCCAGCGGCCCCCACTCCAATGGTTACTCCCTGATTCGCAAAGTACTCGAAGTACGCAGCGCCAACCTGCAGGAGGATTTCGGCGGTATCACCCTGGCCAAGGCGCTGATGGCCCCTACCCGCATCTATGTCAAGAACCTGCTGCAACTGATAAGAAACTGCCAGATCAACGCCCTTTGCCATATTACCGGTGGCGGCCTGCTGGAGAACCTGCCCCGCGTACTACCCACGGGGTGTCGCGCCCGCGTGGATGTCGGCAGGCGGGAGATGCCGGCGGTCTTTCGCTGGTTACAGAACGCCGGCAATATCGACGCCCGGGAAATGTACCGCACCTTCAACTGCGGTATCGGGATGGTGATCTGCGTACCCGCAGCGCAGGCCGACAGCGCACTCGCAACCCTTCAGGGGTTGGGTGAGGATGCCTTTGTTTTGGGGAATATTGAAGCTGCTGCCGGAAACGCTGAAACCGTCGCCCTGGCAGGCCTGTAATGTCTCGAAGAAACTGCAAAGTCGCGGTGTTGATCTCCGGCAGCGGCAGCAATCTGCAGGCGCTGCTGACAGCGTCAAACAAAACCGGAGCACCATTTTCCATCTGCAGCGTCATCAGCAACAGGCCGGATGCCTATGGTCTGGCCCGTGCCGCCGCAGCCGGCATCGCCGCCTCGGTGGTGGATCACCACGACTTTTCCAGCAGGACATCCTTTGACCGCGCACTGATTGAAGCGATCGACCGCCAAACACCAGACCTGGTTGTGCTGGCTGGTTTTATGCGCATATTGACCCCGGAATTTGTGCGCCATTACCGGGGCCGATTGCTCAATATTCACCCTTCCCTGCTACCCAAATACCAGGGGTTACACACGCACCGCCGGGCTCTGCAGGCCGGCGACAGCGAGCACGGCGCCACTGTTCATTTTGTCACCGAAGAGCTCGACGGCGGTCCGCCCGTTGTCCAGGCCACAGTGCCCATACAGGCTGGAGACACACCGGAAACGCTGGCGAACCGGGTCCAGGTGCAAGAGCATGTGATTTATCCGCTGGCTGTCACCTGGTTCGCGGAGCATCGCCTGCATATGCAGGGCGAGCGCGCCCTGCTTGACGGTGCCTTGCTACCGCGCAACGGTATCCGGCTCAGCGGTTAAACCCGGCGCATTCGCTGTCGGGGCAAACGCCCTTGCATGTACTTTGCCAGTTCCGCCGACTAATATTCAAGCAAAGTCAGTTTTTGCGGAGCTTCACCGTGCGTTTTTTCGTTTCCTTCCTGTTTCTTCTCCTGCTTTCCGGCCCATCCCTGGCCAGCCAGCTGGAACCCTTTAAAGCAACTTACACCGCGCGCTTTAACGGTATCAGCGTCACGGCTACCCGAAAGCTTACCGGCCAGGATGACAACTGGCGCCTGGATTTTGATACCAACACCCTGTTTGCCAATATCAATGAATATTCCCGCTTTACCCGCCGCGACGACCAGATTATCCCCTACCATTACGAATACCGCAGAACCGGGCTGGGCCGGGATCGCGGCACCATACTGAACTTTGAGCCCACTAAAGGCATGGTGCTCAATGTTTCAAACCCGGAGCGGGATTTGAAGGATGTATCGCCCCATATCCTCGATAAAGTGAGCTACCAATTACAGTTGGCGCTGGATCTCGCCGCAGGCAAGGAAACCCTCCAATATGAAATTGCTGACGGCAAGAAAGTGCGCAAGTACACCTTCGCCCGGGAGGGCACTGAAACCCTGGTGACGCCACTGGGGGAAATTGAGGTCATCAAGGTACGGCGGGTTCGAAATGCCGATTCCGCAAGAGAGACCACAGTGTGGTTCGCCCCTGGCTGGAACTATGCTCTGGTGAAACTTGTTCAGAGAGAAGAAAATGGCAAAAGGTACCAAATCAGCCTGACAAAATTATCCATTAATGGAAAAAATGTCACGGCAAGCCAAAATTGAACCACTGTTCAGGAAAGTAAAAAAAACTTACGGTATTTGATGGATTTTTGCCTGCTTTCTCTTTATAAAGTTATCTCTTTCCTGACTTATACGACTTTATATTGCCGGAATTTCAGGTAAGACACCTGCTCAGAAATTAAGGAAGGCACTTGCATAAGTCTAATGACCTTCCTCCACAGCCTGGCATTCACTTGAATACCGTTTATGGTTTTCAGTAATCAGCAGACTTAGAGATAGGCCTCCATGAACAAGAAATACCTACCACACGCAGTACTCGCCGCGGCAATCAGCTCCGTATCTCAAGGTGTCATGGCTGCGGCCTTTTATATCTCGGAAACCAGTACCTCAGGCCTCGGGCGCGCCTTTGCCGGCGAAAATACCATCGGCGACAACGCCGCAATTCTCGGTCGCAACCCCGCGGGCTCTGCGCTGTTTGACACCTATACGTTTTCCATTGGCGCCACTTTCGTTGACCCCGAGATCGATGTGGCCGGCGATGTCACCTATTTTGTACCGGTTGGGGTAGGTCCGGATGGCAGTCCCATCTTTCTGGAGAATACTGAGCGAGCGCGTGCCAACGACTACGCCACCACCGCCTGGGTCCCCAATGGCTACCTGGCGGCCCCCATCAACGACGAGTGGTCCTTTGGCCTGGCTCTGTACACCGACTTCGGCCTGGAAACCGATTTTCCCAACAGTTTTCGTGGCACCCCCATCGCCAACAAAACCAGATTGATTACCGTCAATATCCAGCCTTCTGTTGCCTACGATATCAATAACACCCTGAGCATCGGCGCATCGGTTAACTTTCTTTATGCCGATGCCAGACTGAGAACCACTGTCCCCACAAATTTCGCACTGGATCCCATTTTGGGTACCGACCTGTCCGGGGCTTCCATCCTCAATATCGAGGGCGACGATTGGGATGTCAGCTGGACTGTGGGTGCGCTGTGGCGCATCAGCGAGAATACCCGCGCAGGCATCTCCTACCATGCGGAATACGACCCCACACTCAAGGGGAACGTGAATTCCGACTTGCTGCCAAGCCCACTGGATCCGTTTGACAATGCCAGCGGCAACCTGTCCCTCGACCTGCCGGACACACTGGAACTGGGTTTCTACCACCGCTTTAATAGCAAGTGGGCCATTGCACTGGGCTATATGTGGGCCGACTGGGACGACCTCCAGCGCCTGGAAGCGTTTATCCCCGGTGCCGGTGAACCATTCAATCCCCTGCTCGTCGGAGAGCTAAACTTCGAGAGCGGCTCTCGCTACAGTATTGGCGTGGAGTACTTTTACAATGACAAGCTGACTTTGCGCGCCGGTTACGCCTTTGATGAGAGTGCAGCTCGCGACGGCCTTAACCGCGAGGAAACGGAAATGATCGCCGCACAAACCGGCTTGGAGCTCCCGATTACCTGGCGCATACTGAGCATCCCGGATAGCGACCGCCAGTGGTTGACGCTGGGCGCCACCTACCATGTCAGCGAAAAACTGAGTATTGATGGCGGTGTGGCCTACCTTTCGGGCGATGACGAGAGAATACAGGAATTCGCGCCCGTTCCGTTTCCAACCTTCTTCGACGGTAGTACCACCAGGACCGAAGCCTGGCTGTATGGGGTCTCCCTCAACTACCATTTCTAACGCCTGAATTTAACCAAAACAGGGCCCTACCCCGAACGGGGTAGGGCCTTTTTTATGGCAGTACTGCCATAACGCTTGGGCGCACCAACAATCCCGTAAGGCAGAATACCGGGCAGTGCCGATCCAATACCTTGAGCGTTCATCAGAAAAAAATCCGTGCCCGTCAATACCCCCAAAATGCCGATACGGGGAAAACAGGTTAGATAAAAAACGGGCAGAATTTGTTATACATACATCGCTCGTTTCGAGTATGAAGTTCCGCTGCAAAATGGTTGCCGGAACAATGTGGTACCGACGGGGACCGAGACAAACCGCGGCAATGCCGACTTACTCCAGGCAGTGGCCGTTGTATTGCTGGAGCGACAATCCAACCGACTACGCCCTAGCGGTTGGATTGTTGGGTAAAGAAGAGTGCACGCACAAAACCACAAGAGTAAAACCATGAAGCTGCCCGCAATATTCACCTTGTTTGTTTTAAGCCTGGATGTCTCTGCCTTTGGCATGGGGGAAGCCATTAACCTGGCCGGCCGTCAGCGAATGCTGTCGCAGCGCATTGCTCAAACCTACATCCTGCAGGGTATCCAGCCCGGCATACAGCGCCATGAAAAAGTCTTCAACCGGTCAATACAGGAGTTTGCACAAAACCATAGAAAACTGTCGGCCTTCCCCAAAGCCGGGAAACTCAGCCCTCAGTTGCGCAAAGTACAGCAGGAATGGGAAGCATTTGAACGCATTGCCCGGCAACCGGCCAGCAGGGACACGGCAGCCGAATTATTCAGGCTCAGCAACAGGCTCCTGTCGGCCGCTCACACCTACGTGGTAAAGCTGGAGCGGCTCGCCAACCACAATAGCGCTGAACTGATCAACATTGCCGGGCGCCAGCGTATGCTGTCCCAGCGCATTGCCAAGAACTACGCGGCAAAACTCTGGGGAATCTCCCCCGGCGATGCTGAAATCGGCTTGCAACAGGATCTGGTGGAGTACACTCACCGACTGAACCAACTCCTTGACAGCCCCCTGAATACCCCTGAGATCAACCACAATCTGCGCAAAGCACTGGATCACCTCAACTATGCCAACCGCGGCTTCACCGGGAAGATGCAAATATCCGAGAAACGCCAAATTCATGTGATCACAGGAACCACAGACCTGATGTTGCGCAATATGAATATCATCACTGAACAGTATGCGGCACTTTTGGATTCAGAAGGGGGTATTGAAAACTCGCACTCGGCCAATTGATAGACCATTCAGTAATGTGCCGGCGCAATCCGGCACAAGTCAGCAATACAGCGGGCTTACCCCCTCTGCCAGCACCTATCCAATCCATGAGTGCTCTATGAATTGGATTGCCCGATGAACAGGTTTATCGAGCGTGGCTTGCGTGCTCCGCTGCCGACTCCCAACCGCACTGGCGTCCCTGGTTCTGCGTCTCCAGGTAAGCCATCAATGGCTGGAAGTAATCGATAATCGCCGAAGCATCCAGGTCGCGCTGCCCTGTCAGGGCTTCCATGGCATCCGGCCAGGGTTTGCTGGCGCCCATGGCCAGCATGGCGCGCAACTTTTTACCCGCCTCATCGTTTTTATAAATGGAACAGCGGTGCAGCGGTCCGGTCTCACCGGCAGCTTCGCACAGCGCACGGTGGAACTGGAACTGCTGGATACGGGCGAGGAAATAGCGCGCATAAGGCGTATTGCCCGGTATATGGTACTTGGCACCCGGATCAAAGTTCGCCTCCGAGCGCTCGACCGGGGCTTCGATACCCTGATATTCCTCCCGCAGCTTCCACCAGGCCTTGTTGTAATCCGAAGGCTGCACCTCTCCGTTGAATACCTGCCAACGCCACTTGTCCACCATCAGGCCGAACGGCAAAAAGGCAATCTTATCCAGCGCCTGCTGCATCAAATAGCCGAGATCCTTGCTTTCATCCGGCACCTCGTCCATCAGGCCAATTTCCTTGAGGTACTTCGGAGTAATCGACAGCGCAATGGTATCGCCCACCGCTTCATGGAAGCCGTCATTGGCGCCCTCTTTATAGAGGAAAGGCTGGTCCTTGTAGATGCGCTGGTAAAAATTGTGCCCCAGTTCGTGGTGAATGGTCACCAGGTCTTCGCCGGTCTTGTTGATACACATCTTGATACGGATATCGTCCTGGCCATCCATATTCCAGGCACTGGCGTGGCAAACAACATCCCTGTCGCGGGGCTGGGTAAACTGTGAGCGCTCCCAGAACGTTTGCGGTAGCGGCTCAAAGCCCAGGGAAGTAAAGAACTCCTCACCCACCTTGACCATATCCCGCTCACTCATCCCGGAATCGACTACCAATTGCGTCAGGTCATAGGGGGCCTGCATATCCCTGTCTTTGACCAGGTCATAGATATTGCCCCATTCCTGCGCCCACATATTTCCGAGCAAGTGCGCCGGAATCTTGCCCTGGGGGGGCACTACCGCATCGCCGTAGTGTTCGTTCAGTTTGGCGCGCACATGACAGTGGAGCGCTTCATACAGGGGCTTGACCTTGTTCCACTGGACATCCATATCAGCGGCAAAGGCATCGGGCTCCATATCGTACTTGGAACGCCAGAAATCACTCAAATTCTGGTAACCCAGTTCCCGCGCACCCGCATTGCCAATCTCAACCTGCCGCTCATACAGGGGTTTCATGGGCGGGGACACCTTGCGCCACCCAACCCACAGGTCCTTCAGCAGTTCCGGGTCGCGGTTCGTCGCCATCACCCGCCCCATTTCGGTCAGTGTATAGCATTTCTCCACGCCCTCAACATCCCGGCAGTATTTACCGGCACCGTACATACCCTGCATTTTAGAACCAATCTGTGCGAGCTCAGCGGTCAGCGCGGGATCTTTAGGGGCGGGGAACACCAACCCCTGTTTCAACATGGTGAGCTTGCGACGGCTGTCCGGGTCCAGGTCAAGGTTGTCAAATTTTGCCGCTTCGGATGCCAGTGCCACCGCCATCGCCGTATAGCGCTCGGCGGCAAGGGCTTCCACATATTGGGAATCCATATTGATATAGGTGGAAGCCAGCCAGGCGGCATGGCTCACTTCTTCGGCCATCTTTTCCAGGCGGACCTGGGCATCCTCGAGAAAAGCCTTGGCATCCCGGGCCGTGAGTGCAGCCGTATCGGCCTCTGCTGCAGGGTGCTCCGCAGGCTGGGCCTCATCAACAGGGTTCGAAGCCCTTTGACCGCCGTCACAGGCAGCGAGCGCTACTGCAGCGGCAATAGCAAAAGCAATTTTTTTCATCTTCCCCTCACATTATTATCCGCCGTGTGAAAACTGTCGCCGTTTATAGCACAAGGGATCCATTTTCTTCGATGGGAACACCGAGGTTCAGTCCAGATCGACACAAAATCCCTTTTTCTGTGCAGTTTACAGGGGAAAATAGGTTTGTCTGGCGCACAACACCAAAATACAGGCAATCGCTGTCGGCAAGTAACGGCAAGGGTGTGAAAGAAGGGGGATGGAGGCAGCCCGACCAGCAACACCTTCGGCACATGACGTCACTGCTACCGTTGCTCCCTTCCGGGCCTGGCGGGGTTCGCAGTTTCTCATTGCGAAGGGACCGGAAGGGCCGCCACAACGATCCTCGGTGTCCCCGAAGAGGGCGCGATTATAGAGGGATAAAGGCACGAGTTCCAGTCCCATCAGCAGGTTATAATACTCGCTTACCACCCCGCCCATGCGAAGAGTGAGATATGCACCTGTTCGTCGACAATTTAACCAATATTGATTTCAGCTACCTGGACCGGCAGCGCGGTCTGGTAGGGGAAACCTGGCTGGCAAATGCCACCCTGGATGGCGCACTCGACAGCCAGGGCATGGTGTGCGATTTTGGTATTGTCAAAAAAACTCTTCGCCACTGGCTCGATGACCAGCTTGACCACCGCCTTCTGGTACCCACCCTGTCCCCCGACCTGGAGCTCGCAAACCACGGCGGCCAGATATCGCTTACCTGGTCACTGGCCGGCGGAGAGCAAATATCGGTGTCCGGCCCGGAACAGGCTTTCGCACTGGTAGAAACAAAGAGTATTCACCCACAGGCGGTTGCAAGCTGGAGTGTGCAGCAACTGGCGGGCGCTTTCCCGACCCATGTCGATCAATTGAAGCTCTGCTTCGATGCAGAGATGATTGAGGGCGCTTTTTACCATTACAGTCACGGACTGAAAAAGCACCTGGGCAACTGCCAGCGCATCGCCCACGGCCACCGCTCCCGTATCCAGGTGTTCATCGAGGGACAACGCAACAGAGCACTGGAGCAGCAATGGGCTCAGCGCTGGAGGGATATTTATCTGGGCACGCGCGAGGATTTACAGGCAGCGGGCGGTGCAAAAACCCTGCGCTTTGCCTATCAAGCGCAACAGGGGCGCTTTACCCTTACGCTTCCCTCGCGCTGTTGTGCAGTCATTGACTGCGATACCACCGTCGAACAACTGGCCCAATATATTGCCAATACCCTGGCCGCGGAATTACCGGGCAAGGAAATTACCGTGCGCGCTTACGAGGGGCTGGGCAAAGGGGCCATCGCCACTGCACAGCTGTAAGCTGTGCCATCGCATACCCGGAGTGATTGAGTGCAACAATTCGAGGCTGGTCGATCTTGAACCTGATTGTTTTACAAGAAACGGATTTCATCAGCGCCGGACTTGTCCGCCTGAGCGGTCGCAGGCTGGAATATATTATCCAGGTACACAGGGTCGAGCCCGGCCAGCGGTTGCGCGTTGGGCTATTGAATGGCGATATCGGTTTTGGAACAATCACCACGCTCACCGACCAGTGTGTGGAGCTCAAGGTGGAATTACAATATCCCCCGCCCCCTGCACTACCCCTGACCCTGGTTTTGGCGTTACCGCGCCCGAAGATGCTAAAGCGTGTCATTCAGCATGTCACAGCACTGGGTGTGAAAAAGCTGATTCTGCTCAACAGCTACCGCGTGGAGAAATCTTATTGGCAAACACCCTGGCTCGGGCGGGACAAGATTCACCGACAATGCCTGCTGGGACTGGAACAGGCGATGGATACCCGGATGCCGGACATTATTCTGCGCAAACGCTTCAAGCCCTTTGTGGAGGATGAGCTGCCCGAACTGGCAGCCGGCTCACGAAAACTGCTTGCCCACCCGGTTGCCGGTGAGTACTGCCCTATTGATATCGGGGAAACAACCACCCTGGCCATTGGCCCCGAGGGCGGCTTTATCCCCTATGAAGTGGAAAAACTGCAGGAGGCAGGCTTTCACCCAGTGCATTTAGGGCCGCGTATTCTCAAAGTGGAAACAGTGCTGCCGGTACTGGTGAGCCGGCTGTTTCCCGCCCGCTGAATTCCACTGATATCCGCTCTCCCGGATTGGCTTGCGAGTTGTCGCCAAGAGAGGTACGCAGGGTTCAATCCCTTTTTAGGAAGCATTGCACTGCGCTTTTTGACATACTGTTAATCAAGATTTCTTCATTTCTTCAACAACGCCACCGATAATCCCCACCCGAGCAGCCCACAACATGCTCACTGCGCGCAGTGGGGATATTTGTGATTTATTCATCAACATTTCATCATTTTGTCATAAAGAGGACATATTTTTCGGCCTCATTTTACTGCCTTAAGGTCAAACTGTTATGTACCCGCTTCTTCATCGTTTGTGCCACACATTGATACTGTCATTCGGGCTGGCCTGGACCTCCGCGGCCGCAGCGGAAGTCCCGGCTTTCGATCCAAACACAAACGGTCTCTTATTTACCCTGCACGGTTCCAACACTATTGGGGCTCAACTGGCACCCAATCTGATTCGCAAATACCTAGCCACAAAGGGTGCACAAAACATCCGATCCACACCCCTGGGCACAATCAACGAGCAACGCATCCAGGCGGATGTTGGAAACCAAGCAGTTTTTATTGATATTGCCGCACACGGCTCCAGCACCGGTTTCAAAGGGCTGGAACAATCACAAGCGGACATCGCCATGGCCTCCCGGCCCATCAAGGCCGCGGAACGGGTCTTATTAAACCGGTTGGGAGATATGCGCAGCAATCGCGCAGAACATGTAATTGCCATTGATGGAATTGCGATTATTGTGCATCCGGACAATCCAGTGAAGCACTTGACCTTGCAGCAAATTGCAGCCGTTTTCTCCGGTGACATTCGCAATTGGTCACAAGTTGGTGGGCACCGCGGCCACATCCGAGTTTACGCCCGCGACAACCAGTCCGGCACCTGGGACACGTTTAAATCCCTGGTTCTTGGCAAGGATTACAGCCTTATTGAAAATGCGGAACGATTCGAATCCAACGATCAGCTCTCCGACAGGGTTGCCGCCGATTTAAACGGTATCGGGTTTGTCGGGCTGGCATCGATTCGCCATGCCAGAGCCATCGCTGTTTCCCATCAGGACACCCAGCCCCAAGCCCCGGTGCATCTCACCATCGCAACCGAAGACTACCCTCTCTCTCGCCGCCTGTTCCTGTACACGCCGGTGCATTCCCTCAAGCCGGCAGCAGAGGAGTTTCTGTACTTTGTACAGAGCGAGGCGGGCCAGGAGCAGGTAAAGACAACCGGGTTTATCTCCCAAACCCCGATCAGCATCAAGCCAGCAAGCACGCGGGAAGGCCCTGAAGATTACCTTGCATTAACCCAACATGCGGAACGCCTGAGTATCAATTTTCGCTTTGCAGAGGGCAACGCCACTCTGGACAATAAAGCCCAACAGGATATCCAGAGGCTGGCGAAGTATATGAAAAAGCCGGAGAACCGTGATCGTCAATTATTGTTGATCGGTTTTGGGGACGAAAAAGCCAGTGCAGAGCGCTCTGTTGTATTGTCCAAACTGCGTGCGCTAACAGTTCGCTCCGCCCTGCACCATCACCAGGTCAACACAGCACCGGTACAGGGGTTTGGAGCCTACCTTCCTGTCGCCTCAAATAATTCCAGGGCAAAAATCAAAAACCGCAGAGTGGAAGTCTGGCTGCTTTAACCATTTATCGGAGGATTCTCCCCTGCAAAAAGAAAAAGCCCCCGACAATACAATCTGGCTTGCACAGCTCGATCACCTTGGGCAGTAAAGACCAACACTGCAACCCCATTGGCAAAAAAGCCGCGTAACAACGCGGCTGTCAATTGGTGGCATAGGGCCACCAGGTCTCACAGAGTGGAGCGCCACAAAACGCTCCGGGGAAAACCGCCAAACCAGTGAAGAAGCGCGCGATTGCCTTATTGTCTTAAAAAAGCCTGCCAGGCAACCGAGGTTGATCAGGCGATGGCTTCTTGCCGCTGGGCCACTTTCTGCAGGGCCAGCTTCGGATCGACATACTCGTAGCCCAGTACATCGGCAACCGCTTTGTAAGTCACCATACCGGCGTGCACATTCAAACCTTCCAGCAGGTTGGCATCGTCCAGCAGCGCCTGTTTCGCACCCTTGTTGGCCAGCGCTAGCGCAAAAGGCAGCGTGGCATTATTCAGCGCCATAGTAGAGGTGCGCGCAACGCCGCCGGGCATATTGGCCACACAGTAGTGCACAACACCGTCTACCACATAAGTTGGCTCCTGGTGGGTGGTCGCCTTGGAGGTCTCGAAGCAGCCGCCCTGGTCAATGGCCACATCCACGACGACAGCACCTTTCTTCATGCGGCTGATCATATCGCGTGTCAGCAGCTTGGGTGCTGCAGCGCCCGGGATGAGGACCGCACCCACTACCAGGTCTGCTTTCAGGGCATGCTGCTCAATAGCGTCGCTGGTGGAGAATTCGGTGCGCACGGCCCCCCCAAAGATATCATCCAACTGGCGCAGGCGGGGCAGGGAGCGATCCAGAATAGTGACATCTGCGCCCATGCCCAGCGCCATCTTGGCCGCGTTGGTTCCCACAACACCACCACCGATAATCAGGACTCTGGCAGGAGCCACACCGGGTACTCCACCCAGCAGCACTCCGAGGCCACCCTGGGCTTTCTCCAGGTGGTGCGCGCCACACTGCACGGACATGCGCCCGGCAACTTCGGACATGGGTGCCAGCAAAGGCAGGCCGCCAAAGCGGTCGGTGACGGTCTCGTAGGCAATACAGGTAGCACCGGATTTCACCAGCAGTTCGGTTTGCTTGGGGTCGGGTGCCAGGTGCAGGTAGGTATAGAGTACCTGGCCCGGATGCAGCATCTCGCACTCATTGGGCTGGGGCTCTTTGACCTTGACGATCATATCGGCAGTGGCAAAGATTTCCTCCGCGGTATCGAGGATTTCGGCGCCGGCTTTCTGGTACATGGCATCGGTGAAACCAATCGCAGCGCCGCCCCCTCTCTGCACAATCACCCGGTGGCCGTGACCAACCAGTTCGCGCACACTCGCCGGCGTCAGGCCAATGCGGTATTCATGGTTCTTGATCTCTTTCGGGACGCCAATCAGCATTTTTCTGCTCCTCGGTCTCTGTCTCTGGCACACCCTCTGCAAGATTGCAAAATCGGCACCATATTCCTATGTTTTACCCAGTATAGAGCCACCCAAGGAGTGGATTTCTGTCGTTTTTTCTATAAAAATAATGGAATCCACCAATACTATTGGGACAGAGCTCAGTTTTTAAGCTGTTCACCCAGGAGGGAGGCAGAGGCATGCGCAAACGCGCTGGGGAACTCAGTACCGTGGACCGCAATATCCTGCGGGTTCTGCAGAAAAACGGCCGCACCAGCTACGCGGAGCTGGCCCGCCAGGTAGGCTTAACGGCCACACCCTGTGTAGAACGGGTCAGGCGTCTGGAAAATGATGGCGTCATCCAGGGATACACTGCCCTGATCAACCCGGAGTTTCTGGATGCGGCACTGGTGGTTTTCGTGCAAATCCGCCTCAACCGCTCTGCCCAGGATGCCTTCGAGGAATTTCGCAACGCCGTGGCTGCACTGCCGGAGGTACAGGAGTGCTACCTGGTTTCGGGTAATTTCGACTACCTGATTAAGGCCCGTGTTGCGGATATGAGTGCCTATCGCAAATTTTATGGCGAGACCCTGCTGACCTTGCCAGAGGTACAGGAATGCACCAGCTATGTCGTTATGGAAGAGGTCAAGGAGACTCTGGAAGTGCCGGTACACTACAATCGCTGATGCACAGGTTTTTATAGCCTGTGCGCTTGCCATGATAGCGACGGGCTTGTGCCAGAGCTGGGCTCTACTGATTGCAGGGCGGGCATCAGTCAGTAACGAATGCCAAGAGCCCGATAAATAAAGGCAACGACCCAAGCCGGCCCAATGAGTAAAAACTCCAGGTCCTTAAAAAAAGCGGGCTTCTTCCCTTCGTAGGCATGGCCAATAAACTGAAAGATCCACATCACCACAAACAGGCCCAGGGCCGTCTGCCAAACAGAAACACCCACACGCTCCAGCAGAGACCAGGCCCACAGGCAGGCAACCGTGAGCGCCGTCATGCCCAGGGCAATGGGAAAAGACAGGGCGACATAAAACAGCAATACCGGCACCGCGGCTACGACGGCCCAGTTCAACCAGGGAAGCGCGCTCATGAATTGCGGCTGCGGAATGGCCCACAGGAGGCCCGTAATGGCCGCGTAAATCACCGGTACCGCAATCCAGTGGATGGCCTTGTTGACAGGGTTCTGGTGACTCTCGCTGTATTCGGCAAACCACTGCTGCACAGTGCGCATTCCTACCCCTTGTTCTTATCGATGATCTCCGGACTATTGATCACTCTCGCAGCCAGGGCCATTTCCCGTGGCCCAAAATACCGGACACGCGCTGAAACATTCTGTTCATCGCCGTACGTGCGTATCCAGCTGGGCGTGATAGAGTTCGGCTATTTTCCGATCAAAACAACAAAAAACAATGCTGCGGGGCTCACCCTCCCCCTCGAGATGACTCTGTACCTGACGAACAGCAATCTCCACTGCGAGCCTGGGAGGATAATCATAAATACCACAACTGATTGCCGGAAAGGCAATGGAGCGCATGTTTTCCCGCCTCGCCAGGGTCAGGCAATGGCTGTAACAACTGGCAAGCAGCTCCGACTCACCGAGGCGCCCACCGCGCCAGACCGGCCCGACGGTATGGTAAATACGTTTTACGGGAATGGAAAAAGCACCGGTGGCACGGACTTCGCCGACAGGACAGCCTCCGAGATCACGGCAGGCTCTGAGCAGCTTGGGACCCGCTGCGCGATGAATGGCCCCATCCACACCGCCCCCACCGAGCAGGCGGGTATTGGCGGCATTGACGATAACATCGACATTGAGTCGAGTGATATCGCCGAGGTGAACTTCGATCACTCAGTATCTCCAACCGCTATTTGCATAATCGCTGCGGATGGAAATCCTTTTCTCTTCACAACTGCCGCGCCCTTGGCCCAGGCACGCCCTTCGCGCAACCGCCTGGCTTGCGCCCCATTCAGAGCGGGGTTGGCAAGCAATCACCCACCGCCTCACCCAAGCAGTCTCTTGTACTGGGAGGACACGGCTTGCGGGCATTTTGTCAGCGCGCTAACTATCAAGATAGCAGCTGCTGAGAAAATAAAACCCGGCAGCAGTTCATAGACTTCAAATAGTCCGCCGGACAACTGTTCCCAGACAACGACTGTCACGCCACCCACAATCACTCCGGCAATCGCGCCACTGCCGGTCATCCGGCGCCAGTAGAGACTGATCAACAACGTCGGCCCAAAAGCGGCGCCCAGCCCGGCCCAGGCATAGCCCACAACATCCAGCACTTTGGAATCCTGGTCCAAAGCGATCCACACCGCCACCAGCGACAGCGCTACAACCGCCCAGCGCCCGACTTTCACCATTGCCTCCGGGCTGGTCTTGCGGCCAACCCAGACGTGGTAGATATCCTCGGCCAGGGCCGCGGAGGAAACCAGTAACTGGGAGTCGGCAGTGCTCATAATGGCGGAGAGAATCGCCGCCAACAGCACGCCGGCAACGATCGGATGGAACAACACCTGTACCAGTTCCATAAACACCTTTTCACCGTCGGGCAGGCCCTGCTGGATTTGCAGGTGGGCAAAGAGGCCCACAGCCATGGCGCCCAGAAACCCGATCAGGGACCAGAGAGCTGCCACAGTGGCCGCTGCGGGCACATCCCGCGGACTGCGCACAGCCATAAAACGCGCCAGGATATGGGGCTGACCGAAATAGCCAAGCCCCCAGGCCAGGGAACTAAAAATCGCCACCAGGCCCAGAGCCTGGCCCGTGTTGTCCGTCATCCAGTGTGTCAACTCCGGCACACTTGCCTGCAGCTGGCTCCAGCTGTCTGCGAGGCCCCCATGGTCAGAGATAACCACCAGTGGCACAGCGATCAGCGCGACACTCATCAAAAGCCCCTGGAAGACATCGGTCCAGGACACCGCCAGAAAGCCGCCGAACAGTGTGTAGGAAATCACCGCCACGGCACCAGTGATCACAGCCCACCGGTAGTCCCACCCAAAGACAGTCTCGAATAATTTGCCACCGGCAATCAGGCCCGAGGCCACGTAGAAAAGAAAAAACAGCAAAATGAAAACGGCGCATACCGTGCGCAGGTAGGGGTGCCCCATCCTGAAACGGCGATGGAGATAGGCCGGCACCGTGAGTGAATCGTCCAGCGCATAGGTATACACACGCAGCCGGCGCCCCATACTGACCCAACTGAGCACAATGCCGGAGAAGAGACCAATGGCGATCCAGCCGGCGGAGAGGCCGGCGGCATAGGCGGCGCCGGGCAGCCCCAGCAAAAGCCAGCCGCTCATATCGGAAGCGCCGGCAGACAGGGCCGCCACCGCCGGGGGCAGAGAGCGGCCACCGAGGAAATAATCGCTGGCATTTTTGGTGCGCAGATAAGCGTAGGCACCGATCACCAGGATCAGGGCCAGGTAGGCAACAAAGGTTAGGGCAATGAGCCACTGTGCGGGCATAGGGAGTTCCTTTTGCTCAATGTGGAGTGGTGGCCAAAAGGCAAACCCTCTGACGCCCCGCTGGCTGTTCGGCACATTGCACTACGGAGTTGGCACCACTTCAGGAATCGTTATGTTTATTTCGCGTAAATCTACCCATTAGGTGGCGTCAACTCAATCCGTAAACTAAATATTGAGGACACCTACAGAAAAAAGACAACACTTATGGGCATCTGTCTGGACGAGTTGCGCCTCCAGGTCATCCGTCCGACCCTGCAACACCTGAAAGCCTGGAACCTGGGCATGGAAAATCTCCTGTTGGGAACAGCTGCACAGGAGTCACAACTGGGTTTTCATCTCAAGCAGGGACGGCGCCATGGATTGGGCATCTATCAAATCCAACCGCATACGCACCGGGAGATCTGGGATCACTACCTGATTGATTATCCCCCTCTGGCCTCCAAGGTGCGCGGTCTCGCCAGCCAGCGGGACTTCCTCGACCACCCCCACAGCGAGCTGACCACCAACCTCCGCTACGCCACGGCGATCGCCTGGCTGATCTACCGCTCCGCCGATGTGCATAGAATCGAAGAGGCGAACGCCGCCAATGTCACCCTGATGGCGCAGCTCTGGCACCAGCACTTCCACCACGGACCCAGTGCCACAACCCGGGATTTCGAATGCAGCTACGCCCAACTGGTGAGCGGTGCCGACCCTACAGATTCAGCGCCTCGATATGCTGGGGCACAGCTGCATCCTCCGGCACCCAGGAATTCACCCGGCAGCGGTGGTCTGAATGGTCGCGGCGCCCGGCAGCCGACGGCGTAGAGCGGTCCAGCGCCAGGTTTTTAAAATCGTAGAGATCCCTGTCTGCAAGTTGTGACGGGGACACCCTTGTCAACGCCGCAAAGATATTTTCGCAGCGCCCGGGGAATTTCCCATCCCACTCCCGCACCATCTGCTTGATTGCCTGTCGCTGCAGGTTCTCCTGGCTGCCGCACAGGTTGCAGGGGATTATCGGGAACGCCCGGTGTCGGGCAAAACGGGCAATATCCGCTTCCCGGCAGTAGGCCAAAGGGCGGATCACAATATTGCGCCCGTCGTCGGCACGCAGTTTGGGGGGCATTGCCTTGAGCCTCCCGCCGTAAAACAGGTTCAGGAACAGCGTCTCGACGATATCGTCCTTGTGATGGCCCAGCGCCACTTTAGTGGCGCCTATTTCCTCGGCAAATCCATAGAGAGTCCCCCGGCGCAATCGGGAGCAGAGGCTGCAGGTCGTCTTGCCCTCGGGCACCACTTCCCGCACCACCGAATAGGTGTCTTTCTCCACGATATGGTGCGGCACACCCAGGGCGCGCAGGTAATCCGGCAGCACATGCTGGGGAAACCCCGGCTGTTTCTGGTCCATATTCACCGCCACCAGCTCAAACTCGACCGGCGCGGTTTTCTGCAGGCCCAGCAGGATATCCAGCATGGCATAGGAATCCTTACCGCCGGATAGGCAGACCATGATTTTGTCACCCGCTTCAATCATATTGAAGTCGGCGATGGCGCGGCCTACCTGGCGGCGCAGGCGTTTCTGCAGCTTGTTGAATTCGAGCCGCTCGCGGCGGTTTTCCAATGCGGACATGGTGTCTCTCTGACTGATTCGCTAGCGGTGACCGGGCTGAGGGCCCCGGCGGCGCTTTCAGTATCCGGGGGCGCGATTGTACGCATTTCACTCACGGAGTACACGAACCGTCTTTGCCGCCCTCCGCCAGCAGGGATTCAACACAGGGCCAAACGTGTTCCAACAGCGCCGTCTGGGCCTTGGCGGTAGGGTGGATGCCATCGGACTGCATGGCGCCCTCCTTCAGGGCCACCGTCTCCAGAAAGAAAGGGACCAGCGCCACCTGCTCGGCTTTTGCCACCCGGGGGTAGACCGCGGCAAATGCATCGGTGTAGGCGCGGCCATAGTTGGGTGGGATCCGCATCCCCAGCAACAGAACCTCGGTGCCGGCATCCTTTGCCAGTTTCACCATGGCCTGCAGATTGCGCTGCAGGGTCTGCGGCGGGTAGCCCCGCAGGCCGTCGTTGCCACCCAGTTCCACAATCAGCCAGCGCGGACTGTGTGCCTGCATCAGACGTGGCAGGCGGGTCAAACCACCGGAAGTGGTCTCGCCGCTGATGCTGGCATTCACCACCCGAACGGTCCGGCCCCGCTCCTGCAAGCGCTCCCGCAGCAGCTGTACCCAGCCCCGCGCCTCATCGAAACCGTAGGCCGCACTGATACTGTCACCCAGTACCAGCAGGGTCTCCGAACCGTTCGCACTGGCAATCCCCGCGGGGACAGACAGCAGCAATATCAAGCTAAAGTGAGCCAGCAGCCGCCGAAAAAAAGCTGTCGTCATGTCATACTCTCCAAAAACGCGTCGATCCGCAAAGGAAACACAGTATGTCCGCCATTCTCACGGCAGAAAACCTGTATCACAGAGTCCCCACCAGCGAAGGGCCACTGACCCTATTAAACAATATCTCCCTGCAACTGGCGCGCGGGGAAAGCCTTGCGGTGACGGGCGCCTCGGGTTCCGGTAAATCCACCCTGCTCGGTCTGCTGGCGGGGCTGGACAAACCCAGTGAAGGCAGAATCTGGCTGGCGGGCGAAGAGATCACCGCGATGGACGAAGAGCGGCGCGCGGCCCTGCGCGCCCGCTGTGTGGGCTTTGTATTTCAGACTTTCCAGCTGTTGCCCGGCCTCACTGCCCTGGAAAATGTCATGCTGCCCAGTGAACTGCGCGGGGAGCGCGGCGCCGACAGGCGTGCACAGGAGTTTCTCTCACGGGTCGGTCTTGAGCACCGGCTGCGCCACTACCCCCGCCAGCTTTCGGGGGGTGAGCAGCAGCGCGTCGCCCTCGCCCGCGCTTTCGCCAGTTTCGTCGCCGACGATGCCATTCTGTTTGCCGACGAACCCACCGGCAGCCTCGACGCGGGCAATGGTGCCAAGGTCATTGACCTGTTGTTCAGGCTCAACGCCGAATCCAGCACCACGCTGGTACTGATCACCCATGAGCGGCGCCTGGCCGAGCGCTGTACCAGGCACCTGTATATGGCTGCCGGGTGTGCCGAGCACGGCACATCGGTACCGGATAAAAGCAATCTGCCGGAGGAATCCGCCTGATGTTGCCGCTGCGACTGCTCTTCAGGGACTGGCGCGGTGGCGAACTGGCCCTGATCGCCAGTGCCCTGGTACTGGCGGTGACCTGTGTCACCGCCATCGCCCACTTCACCGACCGCCTGACCCGCGCCATGGAACAGCAATCCCTCAGCTTCCTGGCCGCCGAGCGGGTCCTGCGCAGCAGCCAACCGGTCGACCCGGCCTGGCTGGATGCAGCGAAAGCGCGGGGACTGGCGCAGGGGCAGACCATCCAGTTTGCCTCGATGATATCCGCCAACGATCAGTTCCAGTTTGTCTCGGTAAAGGCCGCAGACGGCGGCTATCCCCTGGTGGGCCACCTGGAAATGCGCAGGGGCGAGGACGCCCCGGGTGAGATCACCCAACAGGGCCCGCCTCCGGGAGAGGCCTGGGTAGAGCCCCGCCTGTTGCCCCTGCTGGGGATCACCATGGGTGACGCCATCGGCCTGGGGGACACGCAGCTCAAAGTGACGGGGCTGCTGGAGCGGGAACCCGACCGGGGCACCAGCCTGTTTGATATGGGCGCACGGGTACTGGTCCATATCGATGACCTGCCGGCCTCCGGGGTGATCCAGGCCGGCAGCCGGGTGCGCTATCGCTACCTGTTTGCCGGCGACGACCGGGCCCTGGGACAGTATTTCGACTGGCTGAAACCCCAACTCACCGAGCACCAGCGGGTGCTGGATCTGCGCGAGGGCCAGCCGCGCGTGGCCTCGGCCCTGAATCGCGCCGAGCGTTTCCTGTTTCTCGCTGCCAGCCTCGCCGTACTGCTGGCCAGTGTCGCCGTGGGTCTGGCCGCACGCCGCTACGGCCTGCGCCACGCTACCTATGTGGCGGTAATGAAGAGCCTCGGCGCCGGGCGCAACAAAATTCTCACCATCTACCTGGGGCAGCTGGCGGCCCTGACCTTGATCGCCACTGCCACAGGCCTGGCCCTGGGCAGTGTTATCCAGGCCCAGGTGGTCAACCTGATGGCGGGCTTCTTTCCGGTGGTGCCACCGCCCAGCCACTGGAATCCGCTGCTGGTGGGGCTGGCCACCGGTTTCGCCTGCGCCCTCGGCTTTGCCCTGCCGCCCCTGTTTCGCCTGGCGCGCACCGATCCCATGCAGACACTGCACAAGGATTGGAGCAACCCCGATCAGCGCGAATGGCTGGGGCTGATCCTCGGCCCTGGAGCCATGCTGCTGTTGATCTGGTGGCTGTCGGGGAGCCTGGCGATGACCCTGGCACTGCTCGCCGGCATGGGGCTGCTGGTAGGCGGCAGCGCCCTGGTCAACCAGTTGCTGGTGAGCGCCAGGCTCGCTGACCTCGGTGGTGCCTGGCGCATTGCCCTGGGCAGCCTGCAGCGCCGCGCCGCCTTCAACACCCTGCTGATCGCCGCCTTTGGCACCGGCCTGCTGGCGATGCTGGCTCTGGTCTTTGCCCGCACCGCGCTGATCGACGAATGGCGCATGCAACTGCCAGAGAAGGCACCAAACCACTTCCTGCTGAATATCACCCCCACCGATGTAGGGGGGCTGCAGCAGATGCTGGAAAAGGCGGGCGTCAGCAGCAGCGAATTTTACCCGATGGTGCGCGGCCGCCTGACCGCCATCAACGACACCCCCACCAGGGACCTCAAGGATCGCCCCAACGGTGTGCGGCGGGAACTCAACCTGAGCTGGACCGAAAACCTGGCGCCGGACAACCGAATCCTCGAAGGCGAGTGGTGGGACAAGGCCCGAAAGGGTGTCTCGGTAGAAGTGGAGCTGGCCGCGCAGCTCAATCTGGCCCTCGGCGACCGCCTGCGCTTTTCCATCGGCGGACTGGAAGTGGAAGCCCCGGTGGCCAGCTTCCGCTCCCTGGACTGGAACAGCATGCGCCCCAACTTCTATATGCTGTTCGCGCCGGGCACACTGGAAGGTTTCCCCGCCACCTATATCACCAGCTTTTACCTGCCCCCGCGAGACAAGCTGCTGGTCAACGACCTGGTGCGCAGCTATCCCAGTGTCAGCGTGATAGAGCTGGACAAGATTATCCTGCGGATCCGCGACACCATCGACCAGGTGTCTTTCGCCATCGAATCGGTGATGGCGCTGATGCTGGTCGCCGGGGTGCTGGTCTTGATTGCCGGAGTGCGCGCCAGTATCGCCGAGCGTTTGCAGGAAGCGGCAATTATCCGCACACTGGGCGGGCGCAGGCGCCTGCTGCTGAAGAGCCTGGTGCTGGAATTCGGCCTGCTCGGCTGTGCCGCCGGCCTGCTCGCCGCCATCGGCGCCGAGGCCACCCTGATGGTACTCTCGCACAGGGTTTTCGAGCTGCCCCTGGTGCTGCACCCCACCCTGTGGTTGCTGGGCCCGCTGGCAGGCACCCTGCTGGTGGGCAGCGCCGGCACCCTGGCCTGTTACAGCGCGGTGCGCCAGCCGCCACTGAAAGTGTTGCGGGAACTGGCCTGAACGCCCGTGCTGGCCGTATAAAAGAGAGAGCGCTGTTGATGGACCTGGAATTCGACCGCAAGCATATCTGGCACCCCTATGCCTCCCTGTTCAACCCGCCACCGGTCTACCCGGTGGTGCGGGCTGAGGGGGTTCGTATTTTCCTGGAGGATGGCCGCGGCCTGATTGACGGCATGTCCTCCTGGTGGAGTGCCCTGCACGGCTACAATGTGCCCGAGCTGAACCGCGCCCTGCGCGCACAGATGGAACAGATGTCCCATGTGATGTTTGGCGGCCTCACCCACGAGCCCGCCATTGCACTGTGCAGGAAGCTGGTGGAAATCACCCCGCCGGGACTCAACCGGGTATTTCTCGCCGATTCCGGCTCAGTCTCTGTGGAAGTCGCGATCAAGATGGCGCTGCAGTTTTGGCATGCTCAAGGCAAGCCGGGCAAACACAAACTGCTGGCCCTGCGCAACGGCTATCACGGCGATACCTTTGGGGCCATGGCCACCTGTGACCCTGTCACCGGTATGCATCACCTGTTTGCCGGGCAGCTCGTTCAGCATCTGTTCGCCCCCGCCCCGCAAACCTCTTTCGGCCAGCCCTGCCCCGATGGGGACATTGGCGAACTGGCGCAACTGGTGGCGCAACACCGCGAGCAACTGGCCGCGGTGATCCTGGAGCCGATTGTGCAGGGTGCCGGCGGTATGCGCTTCTACTCCGCAGACTACCTGCGCCGGGTAAAAGCACTGTGCGACGAATATGACCTGCTGCTGATCGCCGATGAAATCGCCACCGGTTTCGGTCGCAGCGGCCAATTGTTCGCCTGCGATCACGCCGCTGTCAGCCCGGATATTCTCACCCTGGGCAAGGCCCTTACCGGCGGCACACTGACATTGGCCGCCACCCTGTGCAGCGACCGCATCGCCCAGGGCATCTGTAGCGGCGAGGCCGGGGTCTTTATGCACGGCCCCACCTTTATGGGCAACCCCCTGGCCTGCGCCGTGGCCAATGCCAGTATCGACCTGTTGCTCAGCAGCCCCTGGCAGCACAGGGTTGAAAGCATTGAGGCCCAACTCAAAGAACAGCTGGCCCCACTCGAACAGGCAGGGGGTGTCGCAGATGTGCGCGCGCTCGGCGCCATCGGTGTGGTGCAAATGCGCGAGCCGGTGCCTATGGCCAGTCTGCAGGCGGCGTTGATCGAGCGCGGCGTCTGGCTGCGCCCCTTTGGCAAGCTGGTCTACACCATGCCGCCGTATATTATCTCCGAAGCCGATCTTACCCAGCTGACTGCGGCGATGGTGGATGTACTCGGCGAAATCGATTGATAGAGCAAATACGCCCGAGATTCCCTGTGCAACCCATACTCTCCGCAAACGACTTGGAATGCCGCTACGGCAACCGGGTGGTGATCGAATCCGTCTCCCTGTCCCTGCTGCCGGGGGAGATCGCCTGCCTGCTGGGGCCGAGCGGATGCGGCAAAACCACGCTTCTGCAGGCAATTGCCGGCTTCCAGCCGCTCGCCAGCGGGTCTATTACCCTGGAGGGCAAAACCATCTCCTCTGCAGGCGCCATGACGCCCCCGGAGAAACGCAATATCGGCATGGTATTCCAGGATTACGCACTGTTTCCGCACTTAAATCTTGCCGACAATGTGGCTTTCGGCATCCAGTCACTCGGCGGGCAGGAGCGCCGGGCGCGCGTGGCGGAATTGCTGCAGCTGGTGCAGCTGCAGGAATACGCCAAACAGTTTCCCCACCAGCTCTCCGGTGGGCAGCAACAGCGTGTTGCCCTGGCCCGCGCCCTGGCACCGCGGCCGCGCCTGTTGCTCATGGACGAGCCCTTCTCCAATCTGGATAGCGCACTGCGCCGCAGCCTAGCCGCAGAAGTGCGACAGATTCTGCGCGCACAGGGCACACCGGCAATGATCGTTACCCACGACCGCAGTGAGGCATTTATTGCCGGCGATACACTCGGGGTACTGAGCGGTGGGCAACTGCAGCAGTGGGACACCCCCCAGCAGCTGTACCGCCACCCGGCCAATATTGCCGTCGCGCGTATCGTCAGCGATGGCACCTTGTTCGAGGGTCGGGTTATCCACACGGGGCTTGCAGAAACCCCACTTGGCAAGCTGGAACTGCCGCACCAGGGGTTTACAGCTGGAGAGCAAATACGGGTTTTTGTGCGCAGCGAGGATATCCTGCCGGGCGATCACCCCCATGCCGTCCTCGCCCATATTATTGAAAAAACTTTCCTCGGGGACCGGGCCGTGTACAAGTTTCGCCTGCCGGGGGGAAACAGCTTCAGCACATCCCTAAAGGCTGCGCACCATTTCCCAGCAGACAGTACAGTGCCACTGCGCCTATCCCGGCCCCTGGTTTTTACCACCCACAGCGAGGACCGATCGCCATACCAAAAAGTGCAGGCAGATTAACCGACAAGTGGATACTCACTCACAGGGAATCACTTCCACATGCAAAATCAATCGCGCCTCCACATCCGCAGAGCGTAATGAAAAAAGACTGTCAGCGCCAACCACCGTGGCTACCGTATCGGCGCGGGCGATTAATGGTTCACCATTGCAGTCAGAATAGTAGGCAAACACCGGATCATCATTCAAGAAGAAATTTTGAAACCCTGCACTATTCCAGTTGGAATCATAGTTGGGACCCTGGCTCCCTGAAAAAAAGTATTCTCTATGGAAGTTGATAAAAGAGCCCTGCGCAGAAACAATCGTACCCCGCCAGTCTATATCTACAATCCCTACTGAAAATCCGGGCTCCACACTGAGCGGCAATGCAATATTACAGTCTGACAATGCGACCGGGTTCGCCTCATTTGTAATGGCCCTATAGTTACTGAATAAAAGAACAACATTCTCATTGTCATCGGTCGCGGTGGCGGTGACTGTTCCCGCCGGACAGCCTGAACCGTTCACAGTAATAGGCCCAACTTCTATTTCATGCCCATTAATGATCACTGTTTTACTTATGGCATTACCTGAAAATAATAAACTTAAAACCAGCAGTATTACTTTATTGCACATTTGTATTCTCCATTTTCCTTATATGCAGTGAATCCAACCCCTTCCCAAAGGGTAAAGGCTTCTGCGGCCATACGGACAGAGCAGACCGCCGAGAGTGAAAATCCAGATACACCTGTTAAAGGGCTTCAATTTTTATCCGACGTTACCCGCAAGAAATAACATCCAAATGCAAAAGCAGTTTGGAACCCACATCAGCGGCTCGCAAAGAGAATAAACTATCTGCACCGATGACGGTAGCCACAGTATCTGCACGAGCAATCAGTGGCGCCCCATCACAGCCGGAGTAGTGCACAAAAGGTGGACGATCATTTAATAAAAAATTCTCGAATCCGGCACTATTCCAGTTAAAATCGTGGCTGGGCCCCTGACTGCCGGAAAAGAAAAACTCTCGATGAAAATTAATAAAGGACCCCGGTGCAGAAACAACTGTGCCACGCCAGTCAATATCCAGGATACCCACTGAAAAACCCGGATCAATACTTAACGGTATTGCAATATTGCAATCCGACTGGGCAACTGGGTTGGCAGCGTTGGTAATTGCACTGTAGCTATTAAATAATATGGCAACTCTTGCATTGTCTTCGCTCGCAGTTGCGGTTACCGTACCATCAGGACAACCTGCACCATTGGCAGCAATAGGCCCTATTTCTATCTCATGACCATCTATAATGATGGTTTTTCCCATGGCAGCACATGAGAACAACAAGCACAAAACAACTGGAAATATTCTAGTACACATTCAGATTCTCCGATATTTTCCACCCACAGGGTGGGTATTCCCACAACACGATGGCGGTATACCCTACCGAAAAGAACCTGGGTAATTCTATCCCAGAACAGATCCACACTGCCGCAAGCTTCATGAATACACAATGACAATCAGGGTATCGCCAAGTGCGATTCCTGGCATTTGTATATTTTACTATCAACCATACTGTTAAAAACTTGGTTATGAAACCACTGCCAACCTGGATGGGTTTTCGGTAGATTCTTTGAGTAACCTAAAAAGGCATTCTTATTAAATGCCACTGAACATTTCAATACCCCTGACTACTTAAAGGCGCAAGAATTGCTGAAAACACTTGAACCGACAGTTAATTCCCCATTGCCTTTTTGGATATGGCTGTAATTCTATTATGTTCATTTAAAAAACTCCCATATTAATCAGCTTTCACCCTACTCTAAACGAGTTTAATCGCCTAGCAGAAACTCAAAAATAAAATCTCTATTTTTGAGAACCTCCGGGAGATTGATATAAATCAATAGGCGCTGCATAAATTCAAATAGGCTGACCTCACAATCAACCTAACGGAACACCTGCTTAGGGAAGCAGCCACCTCATGAAATCAATTATTTGCTTGAGATTTTATTTTTACGGAAAAATAAGAATCGCCAACTCGACAGGCAATAATGACGTTTCGGTTAAAACCATTTTACATGCGCAAATATGATCAATTTTATGAAATAATTATTTCACAATTAACTTCAACAGAACCGGGAAGTGAATCACCCCGGGTTTGTCGGAGGCAATTTGATTTGAGCCATGCCGCTTGGGCAGACTCGGCTTATTGATAAGAAAAGTTATCGTATCCGGCTGGAGGCATATCGCCAATTGGCCCAAGAATGCGGCGCTGGTTAAACCAGTCGACCCGGGTCAAGGTTGCACATTCAACCTCATCCCAGGGGCCTGCCCTGTGGATGACTTCCGCTTTGAATAAGCCGCTGATGATTTCTGCCAGTGCGTTGTATTAGGAGTACCCGACGCTGCCGACTGATGTCTGAAAACCCGCCTCACTAAGCCGCTCGGTATATCGAATCGACAGGTACTGACTACCTCGATCACTGTGATGGGTAACGCCACCGGGCTTCGGGGTCGGAGCGGGTTGTCCTCGTCCAATAAATTGGTATGCAAGCGGATGCCGAATCGGACATTCATATGGGGAATATCGGAGGGAACCCTTAAAATGCCATATCTAGTATGATTGTAACTCCGTACGATTCGAAACCGGACACCCCAATACCATCATAAAAACCATTGAACGAGATATGGGTATTGCTGTCCGGAATTATCAGTGATCCGCCCAGCTCCAGACGTGCGCGGAAATCTTCGTCAGCAGATATCAAAATTGCGTCCGTCGGTACAGTATCCTGAAGCTTGTTAAAATCATAAATTCCAGACACAGATAGATAGGACGTAAGCAGCATACCCCCGCTTGATGCGAGATTCCAAGATATCCTTGGGCCAAACTCCAGTCGCCCGAGATCAAAGTCCTGAGAGGGGATGACCCGCCCCAGCGAATCTGTATAACTTTCCTGTTCCTCAAAATAATAGGTGAGGCGTGCAAATGGGCTGATTGTGGTTATATCACCGACTTTCATATCGCCGGTCGGTCCACCTTGTAACAAGTAGCGCTCGGTCTGGAATTCATCCTCAAACAGGCCTAGAGCGTTAACCGAATTATATGACCGGCCATAGGCAACTGACCCGTCAAAATAGAAGTTTTCGTTCAAACGAAGAACTGTATAGGGTCCAGCCATCCAGCCGAATCCATCAGCGCTGGTGTTTTCCCGGCTGTTATCCTCTTCGGCAATGTCCAACTGCGCCATTAACCCAACAACCATATCACTGTTGTAGCTATGATCTACCCCCAAGAAGAAAAGACCAGAGTGTGTATCAAAATTGTCGCTCTGGCTGAGTGCGAATGTGCCCGATGCCCAAACATCCCAATCGGATTGCCAACTTTGACTCGCACTAGCCTGCTCATTTGCGTCGATTGACGCCGATGTCACTTTGCCATTGGGCGAAGTTGCACTACTGGCAACACCCATCAGGCGCGGCAATGGAGTACCTTTTGCAGAGCCGCTGCTGCGCTGACGCGTGGTCCCAGACCGAAGCGAATTTCCTGGCTGGTTGTTGGCGTCCTCAAATGCTCTCAGGCTGAACTGGAAGCTGCCGGACTGAGCATTGGGGGTGGCATTTAAATTCAATCTATTTCCACCGGACTGGTTGCCCAAGGATCTGCGTTTTAAACGCGACACAAGTTTGGGTTGATTGGAAACAATCAAATCGGCTCGGTTGGTCACGAAGGATGCTATGACTTCTTGTGTTTTACGGATGTCGGCAGCCGCGTTCCTTTCATTCGTCAGGGAGAAGGAAACGCTTCCCAAGCTAGTGACGCTGGCCTCAACGGAATACGATGACTGACCTCCACCCCTGTATTGAGAAGCAATACCATTTGCAGTCACAATCGAACTGGTCGCTGTGCCGTCAGACCCTGTCGTTACGATTTCAGTCCTGGTACCGCTCGCCGCAAAAATTGCCGAGGCTCCACTGACTGGAGCGGTGAAGGTGACTGCCACACCCTCAACACCGCTATCCGAGGCATCCACCACCTGCACCACCAAGGGATCGTCAAATTGTGTGTTGATTTCGGCTGACTGGTCTGATCCGGAAACAATTCGCAAGCTTGCAGCCGTTGCACCCGTAGCGATCCCGTTGACAGTGAAGGCGTAAGGGTTCTCATCCGCATCGTTGTTGACAATACTCAGTTCAAACGAGAAAGGCCCTGCCAGATCAGGCGTGTAGCCAACTGTGAAGGTAGTACTGTCCCCGGCAGAAACCGTGGTCGAGCCCGGTGCCGAGACGGAGTCGATGGTGACGTTGCTGGCGGCGGATGTAGTGGCCGTCGCGATGGTCAGGTCGTCGGTGCCGGTATTGGACACGGTGTAGGTGATCGTCTTGGCAGTACCCGTTGGCTCGTTGCCCTGCGTGTCGGTTCCACCACTGGCCACAGACCCGCCTTCCGAAGACGACACCGCTATCTCCGGCGCTACCGTGGTGCCGCGAACAGTGAAAGTGTAAGGGTTCTCATCCGCATCGTTGTTGGTAAAACTCAGCTCAAACGAGAAGGCCCCGGCTGCAGTCGGCGTATAGTTGACCGTAAACGTGGTACTGCCCCCGGCAGAAACCGAGGCAGAGCCCGGCGACGAGACAGAATTGATGGTGACGTTGCTGGCGGCGGATGTGGTGGCCATCGCGATGGTCAGGTCGTCGGTGCCGGTATTGGACACGGTGTAGGTTACCGTCTTGGCAGTGCCCGCTGGCTCGTTACCCTGTGTGTCGGTGCCACCACTGGCTACAGCCCCACCTTCCGAAGATGATACTTCTATCTCGGGTGCTAGCGTGTTGGCGGTGCCGCTGACCGTGAAGTTGTAGGGGTTCTCATCTCCGTCGTTGTTGGTAAAACGCAGCTCAAACGAGAAAGCCCCGGCTGCAGTCGGCGTGTAGTTGACCGTAAACGTGGTACTGCCCCCGGCAGAAACCGAGGCAGAGCCCGGTGCCGAGACGGAATTGATGGTGACGTTGCTGGCGGCGGATGTAGTAGCCGTCGCGATGGTCAGGTCGTCGGTGCCGGTATTGGACACGGTGTAGGTTACCGTCTTGGCCATGCCGGACTGTTCTTCGCCCTGTGCGTCGGTCCCTCCGTCGACCAAGGCTCCACTCTCCGAAGACGAAACCTCGATCTCAGGCGCCGGCGCGGTGCCGCTGACCGTGAAGTTGTAGGGGTTCTCATCCCCGTCGTTGTTGGTAAAACTCAGCTCGAACGAGAAGGCCCCGGCTGCACTCGGCGTGTATTGGACAATGAAGTTGGTTGTGCCTCCCGGAGTCACCAAGGTCGAGCCCGGTGCCGAGATGGAGTCGATGGTGACGTTGCTGGCGGCAGAAGCGGAGGCCGTCATCAGCGTCAGGTCACCGCCGCCGGTATTGGATATGGTATAGGTAACCGACTTGGAAACGCCCACTGGCTCCTTGCCCTGCGCGTCGGTGCCTCCGTCGGGTAGCGCCCCGCCCTCCGAAGACGTCACTTCTATCTCGGGCCCTGGCGCGGTGCCACTGACCCTGAAGTTGTAAGGGTTCTCATTTCCATCGTTGTTGACAAAACTCAGGTCGAACGAGAAGGCCCCGGCTGCACTCGGCGTGTATTGGACAATGAAGTTGGTTGTGCCACCCGGAGTCACCAAGGTCGAGCCCGGTGCCGAGATGGAGTCGATAGTGACGTTGCTGGCGGCAGAAGCGGAGGCCGTCATCAGCGTCAGGTCGCCGCCGCCGGTATTGGATATGGTATAGGTGACCGACTTGGAAACGCCCACTGGCTCCTTGCCCTGTGCGTCGGTGCCTCCGTCGGGTAGCGCCCCGCCCTCCGAAGACGTCACTTCTATCTCGGGCCCTGGCGCGGTGCCGCTGACCGTGAAGTTGTATGGGTTCTCATTCCCGTCGTTGTTGACAAAACTCAGGTCGAACGAGAAGGCCCCGGCTGCACTCGGCGTGTATTGGACAATGAAGTTGGTTGTGCCTCCCGGAGTCACCAAGGTCGAGCCCGGTGCCGAGATGGAGTCGATGGTGACGTTGCTGGCGGCAGAAGCGGAGGCCGTCATCAGCGTCAGGTCGGTGAGGCCGGTATTGGATATGGTGTAGGTAACCAACTTGGAAACGCCCACTGGCTCCTTGCCCTGCGCGTCAGTGCCTCCGTCGGGTAGCGCCCCGCCCTCCGAAGACGTCACCTCTATTTCAGACTGAGCAGCAGCTTCACCAGCATGAAAGCCAAAGACCAACAAAAGCACTGGCAATACTAGCCCAATACAATAACGCATTTGAGATCCCCGTTTGGCCTTTTGTCTGCCTGCTTCATCTGAACGAATGATCAACAGGTCTACTTAAATTTGATAGTTTAGAGGCATACTGAGGGCAAAAGAGGCGCAGATCAAGAAGTTATCCGATATCCCTAGGAGCAACTGAAGCTGGGCTTTATTGGCCGCAATACTCTGGCAGGACAAGCGTATCCAGTAGAGTCCCTATTTAATCAATAGGCATAAGAATCAAACCTAAAGGCTATTGACTTTGCGTCTTAATTTAGGCATGAAATTCGAATTCTATATAAATACTATCCAAAATAAAGGTAGAGAGGTGGATGTTGCCACCGGCCACGGTGGTGGCGCTGAGCAGGCGGTTCAGGTCGTCGTAGGCAAAGTCTTCCTGTTTTTGCAGGGCTTGCGAGGCACTGTAGGTCAGGCGGCTCTCCAGGGTGCCGTTGGAGCGCCAGCGGTAGGCAGCATTGTTCTGCACCTGGCCACCACCGGTATTGATGGTTTCCAGGCGCCCGGTATCCGGGTTGTAGGTGCGGTTAGTCACCAGGCCGTTACCGTAGGTTTCCTGCTCCACTTGACCCCAGGCATTCATGTTATCGAACGTCTGCAGGGGGTTGTTGCTGGCGGCGTCGCTACTGAGGCCTTGCAGATAGCCGCGCTGGTTGTAGCGATTAGGGACGCCCCCTGCCAAAGATGGCCATGCTTATGGCACTACGCCACATGAAGCGAGACGACCTTACTATGCACGGACTCCGATCAGGTTTCCGCGATTGGGCAGGAGAAGCTACTCCGCACCCACGCGACGCTTGCGAGCAGACCCTAGCCACAGCTTTGGGGACTCTGTAGAAGTTGATGACCGGCGCGGAGACTTGTTCGAGAAGCGCAAGTCGCTGATGGCAGATTGGGCCGCCTATACCACCACTGCTCCTATCGAGAATGTTGTGCCAATAGGAAAACAGAAATAAATTAGCAATATAGATGCTGCAAAAACAAGCACCGGATTCTTGCTTATATATTAAAAAGTTACCGATGTTTAGTGCCAAAATCTGTATGTAATTATAGTATTTTTGCGCCGAAGCGCAGCTTTATCAGCAGTTTTTGACACTGCACATTTTTCCTGCAAATATACAAGATTCCACCTCCAAAGCTGTACCACTCTAATGAAGAGATTAACCAATGAGTACCAGTAACCCAGCCTTGGGTTCGGCCAAAAATTCAAGCACACGGCGCTTATTGGTTTTCATCAAAGTCTCAATGGAACGCACTTGCATATTGTTGCCAATATCCAGGCGAATCACCTTGGGTGGTGGCCCGAAGCGGCGCCAGTAATCGACAAAATCTTTGTCTTTGGTGAGCAGTGCCAGGTTGTGCTCTTGAGCGTACTCCCAAACCCTGGAGTCTCTGGAGCCTTCGCCCAAGACCGCAACTTTGGGCACAGCGAGCGTACCTGCAAACTCTGTCGCCAGGCGGGCAGCCAGCCGATAAGAGAGACTCTCATCAATAAACAGCATTAAGCGGCATTTCCTTTGCTCAGGTGAGTGGCAGCATATCCGATAGCCGCGCGGATCTTGGTTTCATCCAGGCTCGGGTAATCATTAATAATTTCGGTATAAGTCATCCCGGCACTGAGCATCTGCAAAATGCTCTCTACCGTTATTCGTGTACCTTTGACGCAAGGTTTGCCTACCATCACATCAGACTTACATTCGATCCAGATCTGGCTGTTATCTGGCATTCCCCCTCCTCCTCACTGCTTGCGTAACGTTGCATAATTTTCGATCTCTGATTGTATGACTTTTAATCTGTCTTTTCGAGAGTGGTAAGATGATGGCGCTTACTTCATTTGGCAGCATCAGCCCATACTTCTCCACTACCGCTATAAAACGCTAGACATAGATGGCCTGCACTGGCTCATGGGGTGGCATCCATTCATCAGGCCCCCTGCCTCCTTTACTTTGATTCCGGCCGTTATCCACCAGTCAGAGATTCTCAGGAACTTCAGTAAACTACCTCCAGTGTAATCAAGGGTCACTGGCTTGGATGGGCCAGGTTTGTGGTGGATGCGCCGATCAAGGTCAGGGTGATGGAGGAGTGTTTGGTATTGACTGCTGAATAAACAACTTAAGAACAAAACCCCAGTAGATTGCATTTCCAGGGTTTTGAATCTGAACTGGGCGGGTGGCTTGAGATTTATAAAGCCACAGTGTCTGTTCATATTTCCAATTGCATTGTGGGATCATTATTTCAGCTCCACCCAAATCTGACGTAGCCTGAGCGAAGAGATCCTAATTTTTATTACTTCGGTTTTCCAACATATAGAATATCACTGCTAGTATGACCCCCAACAAAATTCCACCACCACCCCATAAGAATAGACTATAAGTTGATACAATTATTCCTTTTTGCCTCAGAGCAAATCCAATAAATCCTAACAAAAAGCACCAGAAGAAAAGTTTCTTAAATAGTGACTTACTCACTTGATCTGCTCCTTTGATTTGACCATGGATCTAACTTAATTCGTATATACTCATCAACCCACGGATAACCTTCTACCCACTGATGAGGAAGAGGATGATCAATCGTTCCCCGTTCATAAATAATTTCAAAGCGCCACTGGGTGCTTAATCTATCATAAAAGCTAGGATCACTGAGTTGATCCACTAGATACAGGGCTTGATCTCCACAGCCATAATAATTAGAGCAAAAAGGTAAGCTACTTTCAATGTTCTGCACCTGGCCATCGCCGGTATTGATGGTTTCCAGGCGCCCGGTATCCGGGTTGTAGGTGCGGTTGATCACCAGGCCGTTACCGTAGGTTTCCTGCTCCACCTGGCCCCAGGCATTAATATTATCGAACGTCTGCAGGGGGTTGTTGCCGGCGGCATCGCTACTGAGACTCTGCAGTTAGCCGCGCTGGTTGTAACGGTAAGGGACGCCCTCTGTCAACTATGGCCATATAGCACTACGCCACATGAAACGAAATGATCTTACTATGCACGGATTCCGATCAGGTTTCCGCGATTGGGCAGGAAAAGCTACTCCGCACCCACGCGATGTTTGCGAGCAGGCTCTAGCCTACCGCCTGGGGGGACTCAAGCTGCTTACCGGCGCGGCGACCTGTTCGAAAAGCGCGAGTCGCTGATGACCGATTGGGCCACCTATGCAACTTCTACTCTCGCGGATACAAATTTCCAGTGATATAATGCAAGGAGTACGAAGGGAGGGCTTATGTCTACCTATACCATTCCAACCGGCGCCAAAAAGCCGCCACCAAAAATTGAAATAATTGACGGGCGTCAAGTAAAAGTTGTGCACCCGAAAAGTGCCAGCGCAACTAGTAAGCGCCTCGTGGCCAAATATTCCCAAGCACTGGATATACTCAAAAACCGCTAAGGAAGTGCGTATATGGTCAATGTGGAAGACCTGAAGCACCTCACTGCAAGTGATGTGTAAAGCTACCATGACTACATCCTCGGCCACAGTCCTGGGCTGAAAGGTACCAAGCCGGGGATACATGTCGAATCGCTTATATGAGTACCGCCTCAAGAAACAGTCACCCTATGCTGCCAGCCGCTCCGTGCCATGGATCACGATCAGGGGCCACTGGCTTGAACGGGCCGGTTTTGTGGTGGATACGCCGATCAAGGTCAGGGTTATGGAGCGGTGTTTGGTGTTGACTGCTGAATAGGTGTCTTAATGACAAAGCCCCGGCAGATTGCTCTACTGGGACTTTGTTTGGGGTTAAGAAATTGTGAGCAAACGGCTTACGCTGTTGCCTTAGCATTTCTCAATCTGACATGTACTTTATCAGTTTTGTTTATTTTAAAAATGTCCTTGAAAACAGTTTTGCTGAATTCAAATGCCGAATCAACATCTTTATTAAAGTCCGCAAATAAAAACGTTAGATCCCCCTCACCAGTAGAAAAATCTTCTCTAATGTTAAGATTATATTTTTCACAGATATTTTTCACTCTAGAATAATAACTCTTACTCCAGTTCGCCTTAGGAAAAGCCAATTCAATTCCAAAATTATCTTTACTTTTTTTGTATTTGCTAAATTGGATAAACTTACCTGTTTTCGAGTGCTCTATTATTAAAAACCCCCCATTGAAACCTCTTGAAAGTAAATCAGAAATCGGTCTATGAAGCTGCTCTAACGCCCTCTTAGGCCCTTTCAATGCCTCCTTCAAAAACCAGACAATCGTTATCAAAAGCGCCACAACGAAGATCAAACTTATAGTAAAAATCATTAAAACCACCCCCCCAATTGTGCCGTTCACATTACCCAATGCATGACCAATCTCTCCTGCCCTTCCAACAGGTGTTGCCCCTGCTGCCCCTGCTGCAGATCCTTGAGAAAATCCGCTTGTAAATCGCCCTAAAGATGAATTGGCAAGACCTGGATTTGCTTCAGTTGATAAATACTGGCCTGTTTTTGGGTCATAAGGCTGTGGCTTACCTCCCGCCCCTTTTTTAACTGGAAATTCCCTTCCAAATATTTTTCCCCAAAATTGCTTTGTAAACAGTGCCCTGAGTACAGCAGGATTTAGGGGCGGACCAATACCATAGAGTACTTCAACTTCTTGCCCATCAATTATTTTTGTATTGCCATTCCCCTTTTGTGCATCAATAAAGACCTTTTAGCACTCTCTTACCAGCCTTTAGATTTGATATTTAGTATATCCTTCACTGTTACCATAACACTAATAAGAGCAAATAAGCAAAATACAAAAACCATACTTAACGCAACAAAACCTGATACTTTTGCCCCCTTCATCTCAATGACGCCATCAGCCTGATAGTCAATCACCATAAGCAAGGCAATAAGACAAGTCCAAAATGACAGAAATAGCATTTTGCGATGGGTTGAAAAGAATCCTTCTACCTCCGCCTTAGAGTCAATATTTGACTTGCTCCGCCTTCTCAATCTTCTTTGCTTCATTGAAAGTACTTTGACAACCCATCATCCCAAAAATATCTGGAAAGTAATAAATATATAAGATTCAATAATTTTCGAATCTTGGCCCCAAACAGCTTTTATGAATTTTTATTTCAGACTCAGGGAGTGAACTTAATTGTTTGTCCACAATGCAGCTTAGGTATTTATTTAAAGCAACGTTGGGATCAAATTCATTTTTTTCAAAAGAATACAATGACTTAACGGAATTTAAGCAAAATGTCTTATATTCTTCTGATTCACCACCGCACTCAACTTTATCTCTACCAAAACACAAACGAAACAGGTCAGAAACACAAAAATAATTCCCAGACGATATTAAATATTCAGAAAAAGCTTTTTCAAAATCAGCATCTCGGTACTCATTGTCAGAATTTCCAACCAAAGGTACCACCATGATTAGCAGGAAAACCAGAACTCTACAGTTAAGTATAAGTTGAATCTTCGAAGTATGATATTTTAATCGCATAAGCCTATCAGTCCTCACCAGAATCCGTATTAATTCTTTCAACTGTTGGATATAATCCCAAATTTATAACTGCATCCAACACTGGGCCACTCCCGAGAATCGGTATTGTTGTTGATATTTCCTGAAAATATGGTGTTATCTCTGCCAATCTAGGATCTAGGTTTGAATCACCCACAACCTTGACCTCTTGATATCCATATCTTCTGAATCGAGCTCGTTCAATTTATATTTTCCATTTTTGTATTTTTGTTCTGGTTTCAAGCAATGAAACTCTTGCTTCAAGATGCGCTATCCGTTCTTCCGTGGACAAACCTATAAACTCTTTCTTAGAAATGCCGACTAAATTTTCAAACTCCTTTTGCGCGCTATTCTTTTGTGCATCTGACTACTTCAGGTATTATTCTTTAGATATTACAGAAGTCCCTTCACAAGAATTCTTGCTCACTCTATCACCGACGTTAATCGAATCCCAAAGGTCAGGTGCAATATATTCATAATCAACCCCGTTGACCTTAATTGTTCTTGCTCCATGGTTATCTGATCTATATTTTTTCGATACTACACCATCAAACTTCCAGTGAAGCCTTTCTAACTCAAACTCTCTTTGGGTAGAAGTAAAGATAGATAACACAATAAATAGTAAAACAAATGTAGTGCAAATAAAGTTTATTTTTGTTCTTATGAAAAACATAGTTAAAACAAATATATTGCCCACGATTAGTGCACTATAAATTATACTCTTTCGAATCAAAATTTCAGATGGGAAAGAAATTACGCAAGTAGGAGTATATATACTAGATAACGAAGCTCCTGACGTTGTCAAGACAACAAATAAGCTAATTAAAATCGTATATTTTTCCCATTTTGTTAAATTCATATTTGAAACAACCCTAATCCGACGATGTTAAAGGTGTATAAACGGTTTCTTCAAATGCTATACCTGGTAGACCGAGGCTAGGCCCAAAAGAAACACCCCACCAACCACCGCCGCCAGGAGACCAATAAACAGAACCAGAGAATGCACCTGCACTTAGATTGAATGAATTAAAAGCACCTTCCCAAGCTCCTTCACCAAACCCTAGGACTAGCTCGACTGAAAGACCAACATCTAAACCAACACCATTACCCTCATATGTATATTGCTTCTTGATCACTCCATTTTCATCAAAAAATGCTTGATCATTGTAATGCCCAGTGACATTACCGTAACCAGAAGTAAATGGATTTATTGTAGAAGAACTAAGATGAAATCCATGCGTAAAATTCGATAGGAAACCCCCCACCGTCGTTCTTTTGTGCAAAGCCCCCGCAGAGCAATCTGCGGGGGCTTTAATACTTTTAACTAGCGGAGGCCAGAAAGAAATCTATCAACTGCGATTGTGAATTGCATTGCCTTGAAGAAAACTTACCTAATGAAAAACTTTTCCTTACCAGTTAATGAATAGCGAGCTAAGTATAAAGCCAACAAAATAAAAATCACACCATTCAGTTTATTTAAAAATGTATCGAATATCGGAGTCAACAAAAAAACACCCGCAATTAAAAAAACCAAACCTAATAGCGCAGCCAAGATTCGATAAATTAGTTTTCTATTCATTTAAACAGTCCGCCGCACAATAACCTAAAGCTCCAGCCTGAAAACCAGCCGCTCCAGCAACAGCCGCCGCAGCATTAAATCGCGAGAAAAATTTTACGACACCTAATTGTCTTCGGCCAGTCTCGAAAGTTTCCTTCTCATAAGACCAAGCATTACGATTAGCCTGCTTCTGAGCATGATCTTGCAACAGCTCAGCAGCCTCATTTGTTAATAAACCCTGCAGACTTACCGGGCTGAATCGTTCAGCCCAATCATATGTTTCTCCATAATTAACTTGCAAGCAGGTAGCCATGCATTGCTTAAAATTGCTTTGTGTATCCTTTTGTGCATACATTTTTAAGAAATTTTTTACAACCTTTTTATTGCATTCCAAAACATAGATACAGAAAATATGAACAACCCAATATTGAAACCATACATATATACCACCCATAAAATGGCATTGTCAGATATTGGCTTCTTATACCCTAAATCTATGGATTCAACTTCAGGGAGGTAAAACCTTAAGATAACAGAGGCGAACAACAAAACAGAGCCGAGCAAGCCAAAGATAGAAAAATAACTTCTAGATGTACGCACCCAATAGATACCTCCAGCTAAAATTATTAACGTCGTTAAAAAGTGTGAAATAAAGCTAATTTTTTCCAATAAATACCACATAAGTCCCTCTATTGATTTCCCTGATTTGCCCTTAACTCTGTAACAAAATCAGAAGGCCCTATCCCAAAATACCTCTCTAACAAACCTGGTGAAGGATCCACTGTAAATGACTCTATCCTATCTGCATGAGTAGACAGTTCTCCGCTTGGTGTAACCGTTGTTTTCAAAACTGCACCATACACATTTTTGCTATTACTCGGTGCATAAAAAGAACAGCTTCCTTCACTATTTGAACAGCTATACAGAGCTATTTTGCGCCCATCATCCGTATACCCTTTCCCCGGCCATTTAGGGTGATCGGAAGGAGCTGTTGCCCCTCCTGTTCCATTTGCTTTGCAGGTGACAACCCCTGCTCCACATTGCTGAGGAGGTTTACTCTGGCTCTTTTGTGCATTAATTTATTAAAATCAAGCCTACCAAATACTTGTCAGACGCACCAATTAAAAACAAATCTCCATTTACATTGGTAATCGCTTTAACACAGCTTTCTTGCCTATCAATATATTCATCTAAAACAGGGTGCGAGTATCCACTACTCTCATATGAAATATCACTACTAATTTCCTTACATACACTTTCCCGTGACATTTCAATATTATAAATGAAGTACTTATACCCTGAGTTACCTAGATCTGACCAATCCTCATTCCGTTCAACCAATCTTGCTCCATTGGGCATGCTTACCCCAAACACTGACTCAAAGAAGTACTCTCCAGAGTTATACCAAAACCAAGCAATAGATAGAAATATAACAATACAAAGTGTGGCAAGCAATATAATAAGTTTCTTTAGTTTCATTACTTAGCCACTCCATATCGCACTCTAAATGATTTAGCTCCTTGACTTTCACCAGCATACTTCACTGCTCTCGTTTGAAATTCTGCTTTATATGATCGAGTACCTATTGGCTTAGGGTCAAAGTTATAAGTATCGTAAAAACCTATTGCATGGTCGCTTGAAGTATCATATATCAAAGTCGCAGTACCCAAAGCTTGGTCATAATCCGAATTCCCATAAAAGCTGAACTGCTTTACCGTATAGTGTTGGTCAATCTCCCATATATCTATACTATGAATTGAAGTGGGAGATAAAGTCTCTGCATATGAAACGATCAAATCGAATTCTTCGTTTGATAAAGTGTAATCGCCTTTACCTTCCCAGTAATTAGAAAATAACTTTTTCTCAAAATCTGAATCAAGCCTACCTCTTATAATATTTCCAATTACTCCAAGATCTTTCTTTTGTGCAACAAGTCAATTCCAATAAAATTCAAAACCATATTCTAACGAACCGTGGCTTTTGATTTTTATAACATGGTAACCATCAAACACATCTCCAGGCACCATATATCCAATCATATTAAATTCTTTTTGTTCACCACCGAAAAAAAAAGTTAAATCAACACCATACATTTTATGCTCTAATAAGTATATCAAAACGGAATCATCTTCTTTAATTTGGCCACTCCAAATTGGTATACCTAGTTGAGATATCTTTACTCCTTCAACCATTGCCCCAGTTTTATTTTCAACAACTATCAAACTGAGAGAACTAGCAAGCCAAATTACGCCTACCAAAAGCAAGAATATCAAGGAAAAAATATACTTCTTCATAAGGAGGCTACCACTCTTTAGGAGGACTATTCATCAAAGTATCATTCCATTTTATAAGGTTTATTAGCTTCTCTCCCTTGAGCCCAGGATTATCAATTGCTAACTGAGCTCCTGCCTTATTATTATGTATATCCATTATTGTATCTGGTACTGGATAATTATCCACTGTCAAGTTATTAAATTCGTGTTCGTGCAGCATGCGTAACGCAGGCTCAGGCCCAACACTTTCAGTTAATTTATAAGCAAAATAGGCGTGCCTAAACGCATCAGCTTGGTTACCTGTAAACGAGAGAAGCCCACGCCATGTTTCCAGTGTTTGATTCCGTGCCTCCCGCCCATACCAATACCAGGCGAAACATTCTTTAACCCCACCACATGAACCATGGCTTCCTTCAGGGAAGTTTTCCCTTATAAATTTTTCTCGCTTCGTCTCTTGTGCATCTTTTTCCCCAACAACAACAACAACACACTCTAGCCCATCAATACCGCATCCATCCACCAACCAAGTATGTATGCCACTATACGACTGTATATACTTCAAATACTCTCTAAACTCAGCTTTATGAGCAAGTGCATCTTTACGATTAGGATTGGGCCGCTCTCCAACTACCTGCACTTCCTCAACAGGCCTCTCCTCCTCCCTCTTTCTCCTTTCCTCTTCCCTTCTTCTCTCCTCCTCATCATCGTCATCAAAGCCATACTCTGCCGTATACCCGGTGGGATCCACCAGGCTCATGGGGTTGTTCAGAACATAACTATACCGGTTCCAGCTCTGGCTGTAAGTGGGCGCCTGCACGATGGGGTCGGGACTCAGGAACCGGCCCAGGGTCGGGTCGTAAATACGCCCGTTCATATGGATCAGGCCGGTTCTGTCCAGGTGCTCGTGGCCGGTGTAGCCGCGCTTGCTGGTCACGTGTTGCACCGCGAGTAGCTCCAGTTGCGCCTGCGCCTGCGCCTGCGCCTGCGCCTGCGCAACAGTAAAATTTGTCAGGATCCCTACATTAAAGTCCAGGAGGCCTACTATGAGTACCGTCTCAAGAAACAGCCACTCTATGCTGCCAGCCGTTCCGTGCCATGGGTCACAATCAGGGGCCACTGGCTTGAACGGGCCGGCTTTGTGGTGGATACGCCGATTAAGGTCAGGGTGATAGAGCGGTGTTAGGTGTTGACTGCTGAATAGGTGTCTTAAAGACAAAACCCCGGCAGAGTCACCTCCCGGGGTTATCTTTATTACACTTTAAACTTTTCTATAAGTTCAATCACTTTATCGCGAAGTTGCTTTTCATCTAGTTCATATTCTTCACGATCAACATCTGGATTAAATAGATCGGCTAAACAAAAAATACTAGAAAGACACTCGCTCAAGTTATCTTCATCCTCTTGAAGCAGATTGCAATCACGCTCAAACCTCCATAACTCCATATATGCATTTGCAAACTCATCAGCTGTTAATCTTTCTTTTGAGAACGACTTAGCCAATGCTAAAATTGTGGTACTCATCGCAGCAAACCATTATTCATAAAATTCTCAAATTGCTTAGTTCCTGGTGAGAGCTTGAAGCCTGTAACAAAGCTCCCCGATCTATCTAGAACAACAGCATTATTTGTCCTTGAATTAAAGAACACCCTTGAGCCTTTCAGCAGTCCGTAAGTTCCCGCCTGTATAGTTGCAGCATCTCTAAGGTGAGCTGTAATTGCTTCTTGAAATTCAGCTAACGTCTTGGGGTTCTTTTTCGTTGTATTAATTCCGAAATCTACAGCATGCTTAAACTTTTTAGCTAATTGTTTCTGGCTAAAAGTCACTGCTATTTTTCTAGCAGCATTTTTGGCTCCAGCACCCGCATACAAACCTTTATATGCATAGTAGCAACCAGCATAATATGGGGAGCAGGCATTATCGCTAAAAACACCATAATCTTCCTTTTGAGATGTAGTCTTTTGTACATCTTTTTCCCCATAAACCACGACACATTCTAGCCCATCAATTCCGCATCCATCCACCAACCAGGTATGTATGCCACTATACGACTGTATATACTTCAAATACTCTCTAAACTCAGCTTTATGAGCAAGTGCATCTTTACGATTAGGGTCGGGCCGCTCTCCAACTACCTGCACTTCCTCAACAGGCCTCTCTTCCTCCCTTTTTCTCCTTTCCTCTTCCCTTCTTCTCTCCTCTTCATCGTCGTCATCGAAGCCATACTCTGCCGTATACCCGGTGGGATCCACCAAGCTCATGGGGCTGTTCAGAACATAACTATACCGGTTCCAGCTCTGGCTGTAAGTGGGCGCCTGCACGATGGGGTCGGGGCTCAGGAACCGGCCCAGGGTCGGGTCGTAAATACGCCCGTTCATATGGATCAGGCCGGTTCTGTCCAGGTGCTCGTGGCCGGTGTAGCCGCGCTTGCTGGTCACGTGTTGCACCGCGAGTAGCTCCAGCGTCTGTTGAAGCCCCAGATTCCCGCTCCAGTCTTCCTGGCGCCGGCTGCCATCGGGGTTAAAGGCGGTACTCAAAATCTCCAGGCCATCCGCATCGGTGATTTTCTCTACAGAGCCCAGGTGATCCCGGTGCAGGTACTGATACTCAGCGGTGACGGTGCCCGAGGGATCCTGGATACTTAAATGCTGGACGGAACCACTCAGGTTGGTGCGCTGAACCCGGCTCACCATTCCGTCGTGAGTGGGCCAAATTACTTCAAAGTTACCGATAATATAAGCCTTTTCGGTTTTGAGTTGGCCGCCTTCCATCCAGTGGGATTCCCGGTAAAAACGCTGCCCATCGGGGCCGTATTTGAAGCGGTCCCTGGCGGTCGGGGTGCTGTCGTTCTGGCTGCTGCCCAGCACAATTTCCGTGGGCAACTGCCGCGCGTTCCAACGGATCCATTTGTCGTCGCCTGTGGCGGCATCGTAGCGCTCTATGGCGCCGTTGGCATCGTAGTGCAGGCTGTGGGCCACGCCGTCGATGGTTACACGGCTTACCGCATTGGGGCCGGCGTTGCCGGTCTGGCCGTACTGGTAGCCGGTCACCTGGGTATCGGCACTATTGCTGGAGGTCTTGGAGAGAATATTGCCCAATTCGTCGTAGCGGGTGCTGAGCACCCGGTTGCCACCGGCCACGGTGGTGGCGCTGTGCAGGCGGTTCAGGCCGTCGTAGGCAAAGTTTTCCCGCTTTTGCAGGGTTTGCGAGGCACTGTAGGTCAGGCGGCTCTCCAGGGTGCCGTTGGAGCGCCAGCGGTAGGCATTGTTCTGCACCTGGCCACCGCCGGTATTGATGGTTTCCAGGCGCCCGGTATCCGGGTTGTAGGTGCGGTTGGTCACCAGGCCGTTACCGTAGGTTTCCTGTTCCACCTGGCCCCAGGCATTCATGTTATCGAACGTCTGCAGGGGATTGTTGCCGGCGGCGTCGCTGCTGAGGCTCTGCAGGTAGCCGCGCTGGTTGTAACGGTAATGGCCCTCCACCCCATTGGGGTAAATGATTTTATTGGTGCGGCCCTGGCTATCGTAGCCATAGCGATACCGGTAGCTGGGGGCCTGTCCATTGACATTCAACTGGGTCCAGATGTTACCCAGCTTGCTGTCTGTGCGATAGGTGTACTCTTCAAGGAATACCTGGGTGCCGCTGTCGGTATAGCTGCGGTTCTTGAGGGCACCAATGGCGTTGGTGGCATCATATTCCCACCGCGCCAGGCCCTGGGCATCCTGTTGTTGCAGCAGGCGGCCCAGCTGGTCGTAGCGGTAGGTGATACTCTGGCCCTTGTTGTCGGTCTGCCGGTCCATTTCACCAAAGGCGTTGTAGCCGCTGGTGACCGTGCCCAGGTTGGGGTCGGTGAGGCTGGTGCGGAAACCGGCCTGGTCCATCACAAAACTGGAGGCGATTGTGCCGCTGTCACCGGTGACGGTCACGGTTTTCGGCAGGCCGCTGCCATAGTAGGTGTAGTCGGTGGCCACCGCCAGGCCGGTGGCGTCGTCCACGGTTTTGGCCAGGTCGCCGTTGAGGTCGTAGTAGCTCTCCTTCACCTGGGTGCTGGTGCCCCCTCGCCCACCACGGATTCGGTCACACGGACTTTTACCTGCTTGCCACTGCTGCCGGTACTGGTGGCATAGTGGATGGCCACGGTGCCGCCGCCGGCCTTGTCGATTGTTTTGAGGCGGTGGCGCAGGTCGTATTCGTAACTGGTGATGGGCTTAATGCCATCAATCGCTGTCGTATCCTGGGCAAAGAAGGGCGCCGTTTCCAGGGCCAGGCGGCCCTGTGTGTCGTACTTGAACTCGCGGCGGGAGACGTAATTGCCGGAGAACGCCTGGCTGTCCTGCTGCACCAGGCGGCCCAACTGGTCGTAGTAGTACTCTGCCGTCGGGGTGATCGGCGATGCGGTCTGTACCCGGTACGGCACCTCGATGTCGCCAACGGTGGGGCAACTACCGTGGCAGAAATTGTACTGGCTGGTAAAGGCCACGCCGTCGGCATTGGTGCGGCGCACTGTGCGTCCGAAAGGATCGTACTCGATGCGGGTGGAGCGGTTGTTGGCATCGGTAATCCGGCCGGTGCTGCCAAAGCGGTGGTCGTACGCCATGGTGATGGTGTGGCCAAGACTGTTGCTGAGGCTGGTGGGGTAGCGCCGGTCGGCAAAGGCACCGTTCACTACGGTACTGCGGGTCTGGGTACCGGTGCCATTGAGGGTGGCATCCACCTTGCCGATGGCCGTTTCGCTTTTGATATTGCCGTGGGCGTCATAGGCATAGGTGACCGCCAGCTGGTATTTGGCATCACCGGGGTACCGGGTCAGTGTCTGCACCCGGTTGGTATTGCCGTAGGGGGTCATGGTGCTGCTGGCCACCTGGTCCGGTGTGCCGGTCAGCGCGCCGGCATAGTGGCGCTGCTCCTGGGCACTGGGGAAGCCGATCAGCCAGTGGCCGTTGACGCGGTTTTCCAGCAGGGTGGTGCTTTCCACACTGCGCCGGGGATTGCCGTAGACACTCACGGGGATAACATCTCCCCACACACTCTGGCTTTCGCTGATCTGGGTGGACTGCACGGTGCGGCTGGTGCGCACACTGCCACTGGGCAATTCACCGGCACTGCCATAGTTGCTGGTTTGGGGGTGGTATCGGTAATCGCATAACCCAGGGTCTCCCCGCCCTCCAGCAGGGTATCCAGGCTCTGGACCACATAGGGGTAATAGGTGGTATTGCCCCCGGATGACAGTGCCAGGGCGCTGTGGCTGGTACGCCGGCGCGTCAGCAGCTCGCCGAAGTTATAGCTGTTTTTATACTGCAGCTGCCGTGCCACTTTACCAAAGTGGGGGAAGTCCTGGCGGAACTGGCGGTAGGTGACGATATCGGCTTCGGTATCGTAAATCCGCTGGGCGCTATAGCCGAGGAAGCCCCAGTGTTTGTCACTGGTGAGGCCCACTCCCTGGTAGGCGTACTCGGTACTGTGCCAACCGTTTAATCTACTTGAAGCACCTCAATATGGGCTAATTCTTCTTCTGATAAAGTAAGCCCATACCTCTCCACTATCACCATAAACCGCTGAACCTAGATGGCCTGTACTGGCTCATACAGAACCAGAGGCATTGATACCAATGAGAACAGCTTACTCAAGCTGCTTTACGCCGGTATACTGAAAGCCTCCGAGCGCTGGACGCACCCGATCCAGAACTGGAACTTGACGCTGTCACAGCTGACGATCCACTTCCCGGATCGCCTGGAGAAATATATCAGCCTATGAGGCTACTTGGCTGACACAGAATTTTGAACACCCTCCACCCTCCACCCTCCAGCAAGCTAACTTGCTGGGGCTTTTGAGATGCACTTTATGGGTACCCATGATTCTCTGGAGTAGTTAAAATGAAGCTAAGCAGTTTTTCTAATAGTCAAAGGTAAATGTATATGACTCCGACTTCTCCGCTCACTTTTTTTGTAGACGTTGACGATACATTTGTACGAAGCTATGGGAGTAAACGCATCCCAATACCTGCAACTATTGAGCATCTTAAAAAATTGAATGCCCAAGGCGCTGTATTATATTGCTGGAGTTCTGGCGGTGCTGAGTACGCCCGTAATAGCGCAGCTGAATTTGATATAGAAAATATATTCTCAGGATTCCTCCCTAAGCCACAAGTTATAATCGATGACCTGCACATCAATGAGTGGCGAAACTTAATTCAAATCCACCCTAACTCATGTGCTTCAAAAGACATAAATGATTATAAAGAAGAATTAAAAAAATAAAGTAGCCAACACTAACCAGCTACTAAAACAGCTCCTTTCAACTGAGGATTGAAACCATCTGGCCATAAGGTTTCACCATCATAGAATGCACCTTCCAATTCAGCCTCCCCCATTCCGAGACATAACATCTTAGCCCCATTCAAATGAGCCCCCTTAAAATTTGCTCCAGTTACATTAGCGCCAGTCATATCAGACTTAGACAAATCCGCATCACCAAAATCCGTATACATTGCTCTAGCATCTACAAATACTGTTCGTACCAATTTTGAACCGAAAAAATCTGATGTCATAATCGACACACCACTAAAATTAGCAGTGTGTGCGTTAACATTTCGAAGCGAAGTGCCCCTCAATTCAGAACCTCTAAAATCTGCTGACTCCAAATCAAACTCATCAAAAATCGCTCGATGAAAATCATAGCCTGAAAGCACCATTTCTTTTAGGCTATTCCCTTCAATATTCAGGGTTTTCCCCGTTTCAAAATTAATTGTAACCAAAACAAACTCTCTAGTTAAAATGGCTGCACATAATGATAAGCCGGGCCAGCGCCTGCGCAACAGTAAAATTTGTCAGGAGCGCTACATTAAAGTCCAGGAGGCCTACTATGAGTACCGCCTCAAGAAACAGTCACCCTATGCTGCCAGCCGCTCCGTGCCATGGATCACAATCAGGGGCCACTGGCTTGAACGGGCCGGTTTTGTGGTGGATACGCCGATCAAGGTCAGGGTCATGGAGCGGTGTTTGGTGTTGACTGCTGAATAGGTGTCTCAAGGACAAAGCCCCGGCAGATTGCTCTACCGGAGCTTTGGTGGTTTTGCTTACTAAGCTATAAGGCTTAATGCCTACAACCTAGCACTTCATCTCACGACAAGCCAAAAGAAAAATATTGCTTTTGTTCCTTTCTCTTATTGTTCCTGTGAATTCCGCATTTCGTGAAGCCATTACCGAAATAATCTTTTTTTTCCTGTTATAGAGCAATAAAGTAATATTCCACCAAGGGCTAACCCGGTAAAACCGCCTAGCATCCCTAACCCCTCTCCAAACGGAGAAAAAACTATCATCCCATAAAGAACAAAAAGTACCCCTAAAACGCCGGAGAGTATCCGAAATAACATTTTATTCATTCAGAAATTCCCCCACACATTCAACAGAACAATACCCAACAGCCCCAACCTGAAAACCAAATGCACCAGCACCGGCAACGGCCATGGCTGCATTGAACCTCCCAAAAAACTTTAAAAGACCTAATTGGCGCTTACCGGTTTCGAACGCTTCCTTACTATGCGACCATGCGTTTCGATTAGCTTCTTTAGACAGTCTATCTGAAAGAATTTCGGTTGCTTCATTTGTAAGCACGCCCTGTACACTTAATGGGCTAACCCTATTGGCCCACACAATAGTTTCACCATAGTTTTGGTTTAAACAAGTATTACGGCACTGCATGAATCCGTTTGTACCATCATCCTTTTGTGCAACAGCATGACACCGACACAATATCGTAGCTACAACCCGATTTTCCCCAATGCGATCAGCAACTTAAAGAGCATTTTTTCCGACGACTACCGACACTACCAGCTTTTTTGCCCCGACGCGACTTTTCGGCTTACAGGCCATTGTGTCACAGCTTTACCCCCTGGGGCGCGGCGGTGGGTGGTGGGCAGAACACCCGAGTGTATTCCGCGCAGACCTGGCAAACCCCCTACGCAGCCAGCCCCCTTGGGGGCGCGCCGACAGGCGCGGGGGACAAACACCCTGCGACCAGCCCGGCCTGACCGCCTTTAGCCGCCTGACATTGGCACAAACTACGTACAAAGCCCATTCGCTCCAGCCGGCACAGGGCTTGCCCGTGCCGGCTGGCAGGTGTTGTTCGGGCTGGGAGGCGCGCTTGCGCGCCGGGGGAGGCATGGCTGGGAGAGCGGCCGCTAAGGGAAGATGGCGGCTGGCGCCCTGCTTGCGCTTTTACTGCAAGCAGAGTGACAGACGCGAGCTTGCCTTTGCAGCCACCTTTACGAGACCGAGAGCGAACACCCGCCGGCCAACCTGCTGGTGGACCTGGCGCAGGCCCTCAAGGTCAGCACGGACGAGCTACTCGATGTAAAGCCGGTGAAGAAGATCAAGCAGCCGGATTCCAGATTGCTGCGACGGATGCAGCAGATTGAGAAGCTGGACGCCGCCACCAAGCGGCAGGTGATTCAGGTGATCGATACGTTTATCGAGAATGCCAAGCTGAAGAAGCAGGCTTGATAGGCCATAACGACAAAGCCCCGGCAGATTACTCTGCCGAGGCTTTGATAATTTTAATTCTCAGAAAAGAAGACTATCGATTGCGATTGCGATTGCGAGACTCATGTTAGGGCCACTAGCAAAAAGAAAGCGGCTAAAGCCGAAGCCTTGCCGCTTGCATTCAGGTCGTTGAGAAGGACCTTCTGAAGGCATTCACTACGCTTTAGTATCCGGTTGACTAATTTTCCATTCGGCAAACGTTGCTCTCAAAAAAGAAACAACATTAACTAGCGATGCCAAGTTACCTAAAGAAACAGAGAAATCAACAAGCAAGTCATCTGCAATAAAAAACTGCTTTGGGCAGCTAACATGCCTCAACTCTGTTGTGCTAGAACCCGAGCAGATCGCAACAAAAAAATCATCCATACTCTCAGGAAGCTCTCCCTCTGGAGGCTTTGAGAAAACATAAAATTTTCCTCGATATCCTTTTTTCTCATATACGAAGTAATAACCGCTTCTTTCGTCAAAGGAAACTTCCCTAGAATCATAACCGTTAGTCGCATACCAAAGGTTTGAGTATTTTCTAGGCACGTCAAACCTTTCTTTTTCATCCTGACTTACGTGATACACGGCGCCAATAATTTTCTGATCAAGAGAGTTGTTCTTTCGCGTGTATGCACCTACGTGCGACTTAACTTCATCACCCGAAAATTCAAAAATAAAACTATCTACATTTTGATCAAGCCCAACTATCGACTTCACCCAAGACCACGGAGATAGATCAGGAATATTTTTTTGAGGAACAGAAAATTTATGAGCGCCTATATTATAAACCACTTCGGAACCAAAGCTTTTTTGCGGTATCGCACCGCAGGCCAGCATGAAAAAGCAAACTAGGATATTCAGTGTTTTCATTGCGTATCACACCCCTTACACCAAAGCCCATCCCAGGCACCAACCTCCCATAACTGCCCAGTAAGTGGTGTACCGCCAAACGTAGCCTTGGGCAATCCTAGATCAGTAAAAACCTGATGGTGATACACCGTGATTTGCGTTGGATTTAGCAATCCCGGAAAACCTAGGTTATCAGCCTCGACCGCCAACGCGTGGGCATTCATTAGTCTTAATTGCACGTCACGAGTATCGACATCCACGCCATTAATAAACGCTGTGCCATGCAACCCAAAATTAGCAGAAGCCATAAGGCAGGCATCAAAGGAGGTACATTGGTTTTGCACCACCATCAAAGCTCTTCCCGCGTAAGCATCCCCGGCAGCATCCCGTGCCTTGTAGTACCCTTCAACATTACCCGATAACCGAAGTTCTCTTTGCGCTTCCGTTTCTCTTAGACTCCCCTTTTGTGCATCTTCTTCCCCATAAACAACGATACATTCAAGCCCCTCTATACTACCACACCCATCTACTAGCCAAGTATGTATACCATTATGCATTCTATTGTAAAGATAAAGCTGTCTAAATAGAGTCTTCCAATAATGTGCATCTTCAGGGCTTAGGTTGGGCCGTTCTCCGACAACGGTAACATCTTCAGGAGGCCTCTCCTCCTCCCTTTTTCTCCTTTCCTCTTCCCTTCTTCTCTCCTCTTCATCGTCGTCATCGAAGCCATACTCTGCCATATACCCTGTGGGATCCACCAGGCTCATGGGGCTGTTCAGAACATAACTATACCGGTTCCAGCTCTGGCTGTAAGTGGGCGCCTGCACGATGGGGTCCGGGCTCAGGAACCGGCCCAGGGTCGGGTCGTAAATCCGCCCATTCATATGGATCAGGCCGGTTCTGTCCAGGTGCTCGTGGCCGGTGTAACCCCGCCGGGTGGTAAACCCCTGTAAAGAGAGGAGTTCACCCAGCTGCTGCTGGTTCAGATCCCCGCTCCAGTCTTCCTGGCGCCGGCTGCCATCGGGGTTAAAGGCGGTACTCAAAATCTCCAGGCCATCCGCATCGGTGATTTTCTCTACAGAGCCCAGGTGATCCCGGTGCAGGTACTGATACTCAGCGGTGACGGTGCCCGAGGGATCCTGGATACTTAAATGCTGGACGGAACCACTCAGGTTGGTGCGCTGAACCCGGCTCACCATTCCGTCGTGAGTGGGCCAAATTACTTCAAAGTTACCGATAATATAAGCCTTTTCGGTTTTGAGTTGGCCGCCTTCCATCCAGTGGGATTCCCGGTAAAAACGCTGCCCATCGGGGCCGTATTTGAAGCGGTCCCTGGCGGTCGGGGTGCTGTCGTTCTGGCTGCTGCCCAGCACAATTTCCGTGGGCAACTGCCGCGCGTTCCAACGGATCCATTTGTCGTCGCCTGTGGCGGCATCGTAGCGCTCTATGGCGCCGTTGGCATCGTAGTGCAGGCTGTGGGCCACGCCGTCGATGGTTACACGGCTTACCGCATTGGGGCCGGCGTTGCCGGTCTGGCCGTACTGGTAGCCGGTCACCTGGGTATCGGCACTATTGCTGGAGGTCTTGGAGAGAATATTGCCCAATTCGTCGTAGCGGGTGCTGAGCACCCGGTTGCCACCGGCCACGGTGGTGGCGCTGTGCAGGCGGTTCAGGCCGTCGTAGGCAAAGTTTTCCCGCTTTTGCAGGGTTTGCGAGGCACTGTAGGTCAGGCGGCTCTCCAGGGTGCCGTTGGAGCGCCAGCGGTAGGCATTGTTCTGCACCTGGCCACCGCCGGTATTGATGGTTTCCAGGCGCCCGGTATCCGGGTTGTAGGTGCGGTTGGTCACCAGGCCGTTACCGTAGGTTTCCTGTTCCACCTGGCCCCAGGCATTCATGTTATCGAACGTCTGCAGGGGATTGTTGCCGGCGGCGTCGCTGCTGAGGCTCTGCAGGTAGCCGCGCTGGTTGTAACGGTAATGGCCCTCCACCCCATTGGGGTAAATGATTTTATTGGTGCGGCCCTGGCTATCGTAGCCATAGCGATACCGGTAGCTGGGGGCCTGTCCATTGACATTCAACTGGGTCCAGATGTTACCCAGCTTGCTGTCTGTGCGATAGGTGTACTCTTCAAGGAATACCTGGGTGCCGCTGTCGGTATAGCTGCGGTTCTTGAGGGCACCAATGGCGTTGGTGGCATCATATTCCCACCGCGCCAGGCCCTGGGCATCCTGTTGTTGCAGCAGGCGGCCCAGCTGGTCGTAGCGGTAGGTGATACTCTGGCCCTTGTTGTCGGTCTGCCGGTCCATTTCACCAAAGGCGTTGTAGCCGCTGGTGACCGTGCCCAGGTTGGGGTCGGTGAGGCTGGTGCGGAAACCGGCCTGGTCCATCACAAAACTGGAGGCGATTGTGCCGCTGTCACCGGTGACGGTCACGGTTTTCGGCAGGCCGCTGCCATAGTAGGTGTAGTCGGTGGCCACCGCCAGGCCGGTGGCGTCGTCCACGGTTTTGGCCAGGTCGCCGTTGAGGTCGTAGTAGCTCTCCTTCACCTGGGTGCTGGTGCCCCCTCGCCCACCACGGATTCGGTCACACGGACTTTTACCTGCTTGCCACTGCTGCCGGTACTGGTGGCATAGTGGATGGCCACGGTGCCGCCGCCGGCCTTGTCGATTGTTTTGAGGCGGTGGCGCAGGTCGTATTCGTAACTGGTGATGGGCTTAATGCCATCAATCGCTGTCGTATCCTGGGCAAAGAAGGGCGCCGTTTCCAGGGCCAGGCGGCCCTGTGTGTCGTACTTGAACTCGCGGCGGGAGACGTAATTGCCGGAGAACGCCTGGCTGTCCTGCTGCACCAGGCGGCCCAACTGGTCGTAGTAGTACTCTGCCGTCGGGGTGATCGGCGATGCGGTCTGTACCCGGTACGGCACCTCGATGTCGCCAACGGTGGGGCAACTACCGTGGCAGAAATTGTACTGGCTGGTAAAGGCCACGCCGTCGGCATTGGTGCGGCGCACTGTGCGTCCGAAAGGATCGTACTCGATGCGGGTGGAGCGGTTGTTGGCATCGGTAATCCGGCCGGTGCTGCCAAAGCGGTGGTCGTACGCCATGGTGATGGTGTGGCCAAGACTGTTGCTGAGGCTGGTGGGGTAGCGCCGGTCGGCAAAGGCACCGTTCACTACGGTACTGCGGGTCTGGGTACCGGTGCCATTGAGGGTGGCATCCACCTTGCCGATGGCCGTTTCGCTTTTGATATTGCCGTGGGCGTCATAGGCATAGGTGACCGCCAGCTGGTATTTGGCATCACCGGGGTACCGGGTCAGTGTCTGCACCCGGTTGGTATTGCCGTAGGGGGTCATGGTGCTGCTGGCCACCTGGTCCGGTGTGCCGGTCAGCGCGCCGGCATAGTGGCGCTGCTCCTGGGCACTGGGGAAGCCGATCAGCCAGTGGCCGTTGACGCGGTTTTCCAGCAGGGTGGTGCTTTCCACACTGCGCCGGGGATTGCCGTAGACACTCACGGGGATAACATCTCCCCACACACTCTGGCTTTCGCTGATCTGGGTGGACTGCACGGTGCGGCTGGTGCGCACACTGCCACTGGGCAATTCACCGGCACTGCCATAGTTGCTGGTTTGGGGGTGGTATCGGTAATCGCATAACCCAGGGTCTCCCCGCCCTCCAGCAGGGTATCCAGGCTCTGGACCACATAGGGGTAATAGGTGGTATTGCCCCCGGATGACAGTGCCAGGGCGCTGTGGCTGGTACGCCGGCGCGTCAGCAGCTCGCCGAAGTTATAGCTGTTTTTATACTGCAGCTGCCGTGCCACTTTGCCAAAGTGGGGGAAGTCCTGGCGGAACTGGCGGTAGGTGACGATATCGGCTTCGGTATCGTAAATCCGCTGGGCGCTATAGCCGAGGAAGCCCCAGTGTTTGTCACTGGTGAGGCCCACCCCTGGTAGGCGTACTCGGTACTGTGCCAGCCGTTGCGGTAACCGTTGGAGCGGAGCATCTTCGTCACCACGGTGCGGTAGTCGCCGTCCACCGCCTCTACCGGGCTGGCATCGGGAATGGCACCGACGGAGCCAAACAGGGTTGTGCCCTCATCAAAGCGGCCCACAGCCTGCTCGCCGGGTTTGTCGGAGATCCGCTCCAACTCAAACCTGATCTGCGCCCCCAGGCCGTCGGTCACGGTTTCGATACCCGTGGCAAAATCCTCCGGGTGGGCGGAATCGATCAGCTCCCAGTCGAACACCAGCGGGCTCAGGCACTGGCGGCCGCCGCCAGTGGCGTTATAGGCGCACAGCTGTATCTGTTTGAGGCGGCGGTAATGCACCTGAACCGTGTCCTCGGGCGCCTCTTCGGAAGCTGGCCGGAATTCCTGCACCAGCACACCGTCCTCGAGCGCGAACTCATACCCCGGGTCAAAGTTCGCGGGTTCCTCCTCGGAAATCAGCTTGTACTCCCGCTGCAGCTTTCCATCGAGATGTACGCGGATATGGTGCAGCAGCACCAGCTGTTCCTGCTGGATATCCTGCACGGGAACCGGCGGCGCATCGGAGCGGGTGCCGTACTGGAATTCGATTTTTGCATCGCCCTGGTTGCCGTAGGTGATCTCCAGGGGATAGTTGATGCCCTCCACCAGGTCGCGGTGGTATTTGTAGGCCATGGTATTGCCGAAGGCATCGGTGACCTTATTCAGGCTCCAGCCGAAATGAGGCGAGTCCTCGTCTCTCAGGCGGCTGTCGGCGGTTGCGCCGTACTCTTTGGTCGAGCCGTTCGGGGTTTTTACCTTAAACCAGATTTTATTGGCAGTGTTTTTCTGTAATTCGATCAGGTAAAAACTGTCGCGCAGGGTGCGATACTTGGCCCCCGCCTGCCAGTGGGTGCCGGCAACCAATACCAGGGGTTCGCCATCCAGGCACAGGGAATCGATGGTAGCCAGGCGTACCCGGTCGTACTTTGGCCGGTTGACCACACAGCGACGGATACTGCTCAAGCCGCCCACACGCCAGCCGTGGCCGAGAATATCCTCCGGCAGGGCCTCATTCATACGCCTGTTGAAGCGGGCACTGGTGTAGCGCAGGGACAGGTTCGGCTGCAGCCCGTTGACGCCGGGCGCCGCCTGCACAGGTACTGTGATCTCGGCACTGCCGGAAGCGCTGACATCCGCATTGTACGCCAGGGTTCCAGGGGTGTTTGGGGCCTCGGTGGTTACTGCCGGAGGCTCATCGGTATGCTCCAGACTGTGCACCTTGACCCAGGGGCTCAATACGGATTTGCAAGCAAAACCATTACAGGCATCCAGCTTGTAACGGTAACTGCCGGGAGCACTGGCCCCAGCAAAATAGCTGGTGCCCGATGTAGTGACTACTGTCCAGCAATTGCCATCGGACTCCACAGCACAGCCACTCTCATTTTGTCCCAGGCGCATCCGCTTCAGCCGGTAACTGCTGGCGCCGACATCTACCCAGGTGATGGTGTGGTCCAGGTTGTAAACGTGATTGGGCAGGTTGTCGGAAAACCTGGGCGTGGGGGGCGTGGGCGGATTGAGCTGTTTGGTCGGCGACCAGGGGCCACAGCCGGAGCTGTTACAGGCCCTGGCTCTGAATTTATAGACAACGGCAAGGATATCCCGGCCGGTATTCGCCTTGCTGATGGTAACCAATGTGGTTTTTCCAAGATCGGACCCATCGAGGCTGCCCACAAAAGGCACATAGCCATAGCCGCTGCCATCCACACTCCACTGCAGCTGGTAATGGGTAATAGGGTCGGAGGCATCGGGGTTACCCACAGCACTCCATTTTAATGGGAAACTGGGGCCGGGCAGTGTACTGCCACCGGGCTCCTGCCAGCCACTTACCCGCGCAGGGTAGTGTTTTACAGAAAGCGTCGAGGAGGTACGCCAGCCGCTGTACTGATAATAACTTCCGATGTTTGCATAGGCGCGCACCCGGTATCGATATTGGCCACTGGGCATAACGCCGGTGGTCGTGGGCAGCGCTCTTGTACGGGTGCTCTTACTGACCCTGGGGCAGCTGCTGGTGGATTGCCAGGTACCGTTGACTTCCTGGCACCACTGGTAGCCAGTCACCAAAGGCCCTTCAGTGGCTGCGCCCCAGGTAATGGTAAATTTGCCGTTTGTATCGGTGCTGCCGTTTTCAACCGTGTTGGCTTGATAGCCAATACTGGCAGGCGTATTCGGCTTCAGTACCACAGTGATGGCATGTTCATCAATTTTCTCTTGACGGGGGGTGCAAATAGAAGGATCCGGAGGGCCGTCAATAGGTCCGCCGGGGCGGGGGCCGGGGCCGAGGGGATCCTCAATCACTATCGGCCTGCACCAAGTACGCCAAAGTTCGTAGCGGTAGTTTCCGGTAGCAGAAACGGTTATTGCCTTAGTGCCCCCCCGCCAATCGCTTTGATTGATGGCAATTTGGCGCGTGTACTCTCCGTTTTTAAATTCATGGAGAAGGACCCACTGAGTGTGAAGCGCGCTGATGAGGCCATGGGTAAGAGAAAAGGTACCTGTGTTATTTTTAGTGGGGCCGGTTAAAGATGACGCCACACCGGCCTTGGCCTGAAACCCCAAAAACAGCACCAGGCAAAACACCCAAAGAGTACGCAAAGGCATTATTATTTTTCCAAAACAAACTTATCCGGCCATCCTAAACGAGTTCCATCAAAAAAATCAATTACACGCCAATACAACTGTTGGGTGGCTCTCTACGGATAACTTACGATACCTGCATACCCAGTCCTCATTTAACAAAATCTGAGCCGGTCACCGGCTGTTGTGTTTTTCTGCGCTTCTTCACCCTGCCCGGTTTTTTATTCCGCATCACCAAATAGGTACAGCCGGGCTGACAAAATGTCACTTTTGATCTTAAAGATATATTTATCACCACTGTATAACACCGTTTCTGATTCGCCTTATGCTTTTCCAGCGTTAGTTGCCAGGTCTTGCGCGGAAAACCCCCGGCCAAAATGCCATTGGAGCGAATCTGCACCCACGCCGCTCACCGACCCGCCCTGTGCCTCAACTTATTATTTAGTGCCCGGCAAATCTTGTCTTGTGTGCTGAATGGCCGGGGCCTCCGATTCGATCAGTTCAGCAACGCCGCCTCCCCGCCCCCAGCCGATGGCGCGGCTGAGCAAAATAACCGGGATCAAACCCACCAGCACAATCAGCAGGGCGCGGAGCGCTCCAGCATCTCGTCGGCGGCAAACTGGTACACGTTAGTGGCGAGCGTATCGAAACCAAACGGGCGCAACAGCAGCGTAGCCGGCAACGCCTTCATACAGTCCACAAACACCACCAGCCCACCGGTCAGCCATCCAGCGCACACCAGGGGGCGGTGCTCAAAATCTCCAGGCCATCCGCATCGGCGATTTTCTCCACAGAGCCCAGGTGATCCCGGTGCAGGTACCGATACTCAGCGCTGGTGCCTGCGGGATCTGAGATGGCGGCGGGATCGGTGAGCGCCAGGTGCTGCACTGAACTACCGCGGGTGATGCGCTGCACTCTCCAAAACGATGCGTCGTGCTCAGGCCAGACCACTCCAAAGTAGCCAACAATATAAGCCCTTCCGGTTTTACGCTGGCCGCCTTCCGACCAGTGGGATTCACGGTAAAAACGCTGCCCATCGGGGCCGTATCTGAAGCGGCCCCTGGCGGTCGGGGTGCTGTCGTTCTGGCTACTGCCCAGCACAATCTCCTTGGGCAACTGTCGCGCATTCAGGCGGATCCATTTGTCGTCGCCTGTGACGGCATCCTCGGGTTCGATGGTGCCGTTGGCATCGTAGTGCAGGCTGTGGGCCACGCCATTGATGGCCATATGGCTGTGATTTTTTCTGGGAACAGTCAACTTTCCCGCAATTCTGCCAGTTATGTCGATTTCTGTTGACATATCAATATAAGTCCATTATTCTGGACTTATGGACTTAAAAGACACTATCCCCCTATTCGCTGCCCTCTCTCAGGAAACCCGGCTGAGGGCATTTCGCCTGCTTGTGCAGGCAGGTCCAAATGGCCTGCCTGCAGGAGCCCTGAGTGAGAAACTGGGTACGCCGCACAACACTATGTCCTTTCATCTGAATCACCTTTCCAACGCAAAGCTCATTTCCTCACACAAGGAAGGCAGATCCGTGATCTATTCCGCTAACTACGATGCAATTCGGGATTTGATCGGGTTTATGGTCAAAGACTGCTGCAGCCTTGATCTTGCCAGCATCCGTGAAGACAAACGTAAAGGATGTTCAATCATTGAAATGGCTGGTTATTGCTGTGAGCCCCAGCCGAAATAAAGGGTTCTGCTATGAAGCGTCTGCATATACACATTGGCGTGGAAAATATCACTGACAGCATTAAGTTCTATAGCGCTCTCTTCGATGCCAAACCTGTAAAAATAAAACATGGCTATGCAAAGTGGCTGCTTGATGATCCATGCATCAACTTTGCAATTTCAACCTACGCAAAAAGCGGTGTCGATCACCTCGGATTACAAATGGATGATAAGCGTGAACTGGAGTTAATAAGACAGCGGCTAAAAAAAGCAGAGATGTCACCCTTCGATGAAGGCGAAACCCTCTGTTGCTACGCCCACTCAGACAAATCCTGGGTCACTGACCCTGCCGGAATTGCCTGGGAAGCCTACCAAACCTTGAAAGACATACACTATTTCTCCGGTAATGCGTCTTCGGCAGAGAAGACCAATGGCAAGTCACAACCCAAAGGTCAGCCAGAGTGCTGCAAAAACCCCTCAAAAGCAATGGATCGTTGCTGTTTATGAAAAGTGTACTCGTGCTTTGCACAGGAAATTCATGCCGCTCGATCATGGCCGAAGCGCTCATCAATACGCTTGCCGAAGAAAAGTACATTGCCAAAAGTGCCGGCAGTGCACCAGTTGGATTCGTGCATCCAAAGTCTATAGAAGTATTAAAACAGCATGGAATTGATACCAAAGAGCTTCACAGCAAATCGTGGGACGAATTCCAGGGCATGCATTTCGATGTGGTGATTTCCGTCTGCGATCAGAATGACAGTAAACCCTGCCCTTTATTTTTCGGGAAGCACAAAAAGTTGAATTGGAATACCCCTGATCCTGACAAAAAAGAAGGCACAGGGGATGAAATTAAAGCGGCGTTTAAAAAAACCTTCAATTTCCTCAAAAGCAAAATAGAAGAAGAGTTGTTGTGAGTACCGAATCACCATCTCCAATGGGTCTATTCGAACGTTATCTTTCCTTTTGGGTTGCGTTGTGTCTATTCATCGGGATCAGTCTCGGAGCAACATCACCTGAAACTTTTCAGGCAATAGCCTCCATCCAATATGCCAATGTGAATCTTGTAGTAGCCGTACTCATCTGGGTGATGATTTACCCAATGATGATTCAAGTCGACTTTTTCTCGATTAAGGATGTTGGCAAGAGGCCGAAGGGCCTGCTCTTGACATTGTCCATCAACTGGCTGGTAAAGCCCTTTACAATGGCGGCATTGGGCTGGTTTTTCTTTCGTATCGTTTTCGCAGATTTTGTAGACCCCAAAACTGCGACTGAATTTATCGCCGGTATGATTTTACTGGGTGTCGCTCCCTGTACCGCTATGGTGTTTGTTTGGAGTCATTTAACCAAGGGAGATGCCAACTACACCCTGGTGCAGGTTTCCGTCAACGATCTCATTATGATTTTTGCATTTGCACCCATTGCAGGATTGCTCCTTGGTGTGACCGATATTACGGTTCCCTGGAATACATTGCTATTATCGGTTCTGCTGTATGTTGTTATCCCTCTCATTGCAGGTATTATAACGCGTTATTTATTGGATACCCCAACAAATCACGCACGCCTGAACCATTTCTTACACAAATTGAAACCGCTCTCTATTGCCGGTCTTCTCGCTACCGTAGTCATTCTTTTCGGGCTTCAGGCAGGTGCCATCCTGGCACAACCCATGGCGATTGCCTTTATTGCGATTCCGCTGTTGATACAAACTTACGGAATTTTTGCAATTAGCTATGGGGCGGCTAAAGTATTGAATCTGCCTCACAACATCGCTGCACCCGCTTGCATGATAGGCACTTCGAACTTCTTCGAACTGGCTGTAGCCGCGGCCATCTCACTGTTTGGCCTGCAGTCAGGTGCGGCACTGGCTACGGTTGTGGGCGTTTTGGTAGAAGTGCCTGTTATGCTCACACTGGTGGCTTTCGCCAATCGCACCCGCCATTGGTTTGATAAGGAGTGCGTTGACTCGACTTTTTCACACAGATCGGTGCGGAAAAAATTGATATAAGGGAAAGTGTGTCAACCAGCCTGTGCAGAAAACAGGGTATAGTTCATGAAAATACCAATTCTTGCCCTGCTTCTCCTTACCGCCTCGTCTTCATCCGTTCGGTAGGGTAGCCTCAATCTACAATGATCAGTTTTAACCAAGCATTATCCGTCCATTAAACTGTCCGGCATTGGCTTTGCCGCCATGGCGCAATTGATACTGCCAGCCAGCTAAAAAGTCACCTGAACCCTCTTCGACGCAGTGCGAACCTGCACCTGCGCCGCTTTCTGACCCGCCCTGTGTACAACCGTGTTTTTCAGCATTTGGTGGTTCCGGTATGCCGCCGGCCGGTTGACGTTGCATATCCAGTGATTGATGGCGGTGTTCCAGGCTGGCCACAGGCCTTGTCTTTTGTGCTAAATGGCCGGGGCCTCCGATTCGATCAGTTCAGCAACGCCATCCCCTCGCCGCCAGCCGATGGCGCGGCTGAGCAAAACAACCGGGATCAAACCCACCAGCACAATCAGCAGGGCGCCCAGTGCCGAGCGCTCCAGCATCTCGTCGGCGGCAAACTGGTACACGTAGGTGGCGAGCGTATCAAAACCAAACGGGCGCAACAGCAGCGTAGCCGGCAACTCCTTCATACAGTCCACAAACACCACCAGTCCACCGGTCAGCAGTCCGGCGCGCACCAAGGGGAGATGGACCGCCCACAGGGTCTGCCAGCTGTTGCGCCCCAGCGCGCGCGCGGCCCGGTCCATGGAGGGGGTCACTTTTTCCAGGCTGGTTTCAATCGCCCCGGTGGAAACCGCCAGGAAGCGCACGGTATAGGCGAAAATAATGGCGAACACACTGCCACTGAGCAAGAGCCCCACGGAAATACCGAATTGCTCCCGCAGCAGGGCATCCACGGCGTTGTCGAACCCTGCCAGGGGAATCAACACCCCAATCGCCATCACGGCCCCCGGCAGGGCATAGCCCAGCTTGGAAAAGCCCACCAACAATCGCACCGGCCTGCGCGGTTGCAAGCGCTTGCCATAGGCCAGTAAAAGGCCCAGCAGCACCGACAGCAGCGCGGCCGCGGCAGACAGCAACAGGCTGTTGCGGGCTATCTCAACAAACGCATCAGTCCAGTAGCCGGAGAGGTTCCCCAGGGCATAGCCTGCCAGAACCACCAGCGGTATCACGAAGCCCCCCAGCAGCAGTATCCCACAAAAAAACACCGCAGCCAGGCTGCGCCATCCAGCCAGCCGGTAGCGGTCGCGGTTGGCTGTTGGCGATTGTACAAAGTGCCGCTGCCGCGCGCGCCCGATACGCTCCAGCGCAATCAGTAAAACCACAAACAGTAGGGTGCTGCAGGCAATCTGCGCCGCTCCGCCCAGGTTGCCACGGCTCAGCCAGGTATCGTAAATACCAACGCTGAGGGTACGCACCGCAAAAAAGTCCACGGTGCCGAAATCGTTCAGGGTTTCCATCAATACCAGGGACAAACCCACCGCAATGGCGGGGCGCGCCATGGGCAGGGAAACGCGCAGGAAACTTTGCCAGGGCGAACACCCCAGGGAGCGGCTGGCGGCGCGGATACTGCCGCACTGTTCCAGGAACGCAGCGCGCGCCAGCATATACACGTAGGGATAAAACACCAGCGACAGCATGGCAACAGCACCGCCCAGACTGCGGATCTCCGGGAACCAGTACTCCCTCGCACTCTGCCAGCCAAACCAGCCGCGCAGGGCCTTTTGTACCGGCCCGGCGTACTCCAGCAGGTCGGTATACACATAGGCGATCACATAGGCGGGCACCGCAAAAGGCAACAGCAGTGCCCACTCAAAAAAACGCCGTGCGGGAAACCGGCACATGGATACCAGCCAGGCACTGCCCACCCCCGCCACCAATGTGAGCACAGCCACCCCAAAAGCCAGCAGCAGCGTTGTGGACACATAGTGCCACAACACGGTGTCCAGCAGGTGTGGCCAGATGTTTTCCTCGGGGAACAGGGCCAGCCAGAAAATGGACAGCACCGGCAGTGCTACCAGGATGGCAATACCGGCAACCAGGAAAAACCAGCGCAGGCCGGATAGATTTGCACGGGGGGCTAAGGCAGTCACAGTCATGGTAAAAAACGCGGCCCACACCTCCCCGGCGGGACCGCGCTTTGCCGGTCAGTAAAACGCTAGAAGTCGAAACCCACTTCGTCTACCAGCCGCGACGCAGCCGGTACATGAGCCCCGATTTCGGTCAGGCTCAGGTTGTCCTCCTTGAACTCTCCCATATACCTATTGATCAGCTCGGAGCGCGGCGTTTGCGGGCGCACCGGGAATTCAAAGTTCTTCTCGGCGTAAGCGTACTGGGCTTCGGCGCCACTGAGAAATTCCAGCAGCTTGATGGCATTGTCGCGATTGGGTGCGTGTTTGGTCAGTGCCGCACCGGAGATAAACATATGGGTACCGCGGTCGGCCTGGTTCGGGAACACCAGGTTAACGGATTTGGCCCACGCCACTTGCTCGGGCTGCTCCCGGTTGGTGATCATTTTTCCGAAGTAATAACTGTTGCCCAGAGACAGGTCACACACACCTTCACTGATGGCCTTCACCTGGGTCCGGTCATTGCCCTGGGGCTTGCGCGCCAGGTTGGCCTTTACCCCCTTGAGCCACGCTTTGGTTTCCGCCTCACCGTGGTGGGCAATCATGGACGCGATCAAAGACAGGGTATAGGGGTGCTTGCCGCTGCGGGTACAGATACGGCCTTTCCACCTGGGTTCCACCAACTCTTCGTAGCGGGTGATCTCGCCGGGTTTGACCCGGTCCCTGGAAGCGTAAATCAGGCGCGCGCGGGTGGTGAGGCCAAACCAGTTGCCCGCCGCATCGCGAAACTGTGCCGGGATATTTTGCTGCAGCACGTCGCTCTTTACCGGCTGAGTCAGCTGCTTGTTGAGCAGGTCCATCAGGCTGCTGGTGTTGGAGGTCAGCACCAGGTCCGCGGGGCTGTTGCGCCCCTCCCGCTGCAAGCGCTCGTTGAGCCCTTTGCTGGCGTACACCACCCTGGTCTCGATGCCGGTTTTGTTGCTGAACTCTGCCAGTATCGGTTCTATCAGGAAGGGCTGGCGGTAGGAATAGATATTCACCTGCTCAGCGGCACTGGCGCCGATGGTGCCGAGCAGGCCAGTGATAACCACGCATTTTTGTAACAGGACTCTGAAAAACATGGCGCTTCCATTTACGAATGATTTAATTGAGAAGTATTCTCATTTAAAGCGGCAACCCTGTCAACCCAAAGCTTCCCATCAAGCGCCCACCGCGCGAAGTCGCAAAATCCCACCTATGCTTAATTGCGAGGCGGTCATTTACAGAGGTGCCATGCCCCGCTGGGTTCCCCTATTCGCGCTGATACTTGCCCTTGGTGGCTGCGGCCGTCAGTGCGATCGCCACATTGCCTCGGAGCCGGTGGCGGCACCCGCCGCCGGTGAAACTGCCGCCGACGAGATGCAGCATCCCATTGCACCGGGGTCAGAAAACGCCCGTGCCGCAGACGCTGCAGCGGACAATGGCAGTGCCAGCTTCTGTACGCCCGAGTGGTTCGCCTGGGTGCAGGCCCAGTTGGCCAGCCGGCAGAATGGTGACCTGGCACAATTGTATCCTTCCGGCCTGCCCCCTGTAGGCAGCAGTGAGTGGTTCGAGGCAGTGACAACACTGACCGGCGCAAACCTGGACGGAACCGTGCCCGGCAGCACTGCGTGGTGTGAGGCGATCCAAAAACGCCTGTCCGCCAATGGGACAGAGGCGCCTTAAGGCCAGGCGACACAGGCCGGCACCAAATGGCAGGCCGGCGCAGACCAATTCGTTCGGGGTGGCTGTTTAACCATCGGGAAAACAGTGATCGCCTGTTAATACAGTGAGGTATTGTGATCATGAAGGCCTTGAGCAAGCTGATGCTGGCCGCAGTCGCCGCCACAGCCCTACACCCGGCCATTGCCAGCGAGAAGCCCCCTCCCGGCGCCATGGCGCTGTCCACGATACTGACCAAACTCGAGCAGCAGGGCTATACCCCCATTGTCGAAGTCGACCTGGAGCAGGGTCACTGGAAGGTAGAGGCCTACAAGGGGGACGAGAAGCACGGCTTGGAGGTGGACCCCAACTCCGCGGAAATTCTTTCCGACAAACCCCTGCACGGTGACGATAACGACTGAACCCCCGCAACCGATCCCAGGGGATCGGCTGCTATCCCTCCCTATCACAAGCTGGTAAGGTCATTGTCTCTTGTGCCCAGGCCCCGAAACCGGGGGACCTGTCCCGGGCAATCGTGGCAACAAGCGCAAAAATGCACAAGCGGCCTGCGCGATGACACGATTTGTCAATCTCTTGGCGAAAAATTCGTTTACTCTGGGCAACGGTTAACGCCCAAGGACAACAAGATGACCACCCAGACCCTCACCCGACCGGCAGCGGATAAAGCGCTGCTGCAAAACCAGCTCGAGCAGCAGCGCCGGGCCTATAACGCCGACCCCGTACCCGACTACCCCCAGCGGGTAAAAGACTTGAAGGCACTGGCGCGTATGCTGCGCGAGCAGCAGGAGCCCATTATCGAAGCCATCTGCGCCGATTACGGCAATCGCTCCCGTGAAGAGACGCTGCTGTTTGAAATCTATCCCACACTCGCGGGCATTAAGGAAACCATCGGCAGCCTGAAAAAATGGATGAAGCCCCGCCGGCGCCATACCGACTTGAAAGCCTACCCCCTGTCAAAAAATACGGTTATCCCCCAGCCGTTGGGTGTGGTGGGTGTGATAGTGCCGTGGAATTTCCCGGCAAACCTGAGTTTCTCGCCACTGACCAATATCTTCGCAGCGGGCAACCGGGCGATGGTGAAAATGTCCACCAACTCGGGCCACCTGGCGGAACTGCTCAAAGCGGTGAGTAGCCAGTACTTTGCCGAGGACAAGCTGGTTTTTATTCCCGACAGTGGCGATACCGGTCCGCTGTTTTCCAGCCTCGACTTCGATCACCTGATTTTTACCGGTTCCAGTGCCACCGGCCGCGCCGTGATGCGCTCGGCAGCGGAAAACCTCACCCCCGTCACCCTGGAGCTTGGTGGCAAATCCCCTGCGATCATCGCGCCAGACTATCCCATTGAAAAGGCGGCAGAACGGCTGGTTTATTGGAAATTGATGAACGCAGGGCAAATCTGTCTCACCGTAGACTACCTGTTCCTGCCGGAGAACTCACTGGAGCCCTTTATTGAACATGCCCAGCGCCTGGCCAATAAACGCTTTCCGGACTGGCAAAGCCCCGACTACACCTCCATTATTGATCCGGCCTCCCACCAGCGCCTGTGGAACACCCTGGACGACGCCAGGGAGAAGGGGGCAAAGGTTTTCGACCTGAGTGCAGGCCAATTGGATCGCGATAGCCACCAGCGCAGGTTTCCCCCGCATCTGCTGGTGGATGTCCACAGTGATATGCTGGTCATGCAGCGTGAAATCTTCGGCCCGCTCCTGCCGATCATTCCCTACTCCCACCCGGAGGAGGTCATCAGCTATATCAATGAGCGCCCCCGCCCACTGGCCATCTACCCCTATACCCAGGATAAAAACCTGCAGAAGTTGTATATCGAAAAAATCATGTCCGGGGGCGTATCGATCAATAATTGTGTGTTACATGTTGGCCAGCACGATATGCCTTTCGGCGGTGTGGGGGAAAGTGGTATGGGGCACTACCACGGTTACGAGGGATTTTTGACCTTTTCCAAACTGCGACCGGTCTACCACCAGGGCCCGGTCAACCTGCTGAAATTCCTGCAGCCCCCCTACGGCAAACGCTCCGATGCACTCTTGCGTCTGATGCTGAAACTGACCCGTTAGGCCCACGCCCGGCAATCCCCTTGCCGGGCTTTTATGCTGCCGGGATTGCGCGGATACACTCGCCAAAACCGGCATTTCAAAAAGACCGGCCGGGCAATCACTGGCACTGTGACCAGGCCCCGCCCACACTGGAGAGAGTACCCGATTTCATGCCCCCGCAACCGGGTTTCCCAGCGGAGGCATCCTGTGGAGCCACGCATGGGTTTTATCGCCACCATCCTGCTCGCCAGTAACCTGACCAATCCCATTCCGCCGGGGCTGAACCCCAGAAAGCCGGCCCCCATCTATGACAGCCCCGATTTGTACGGAGCCGAGCCTTCCGTGATAGCACTGGCGCTCCCCGCGATCATAGCCAAGCTGCACTACCTCGGTTTTCGCCCAGTGACCCGCGTGCGGTTTGTGGGAGGGCGCTGGAAGATGCAGGCCGTTTATCACGGGAAGCTGAGAGCCCTGGAAGTGGACCCCGACAGCGGAAGGATTATTGCCGATCGACCGGCAGGAATGCGAAGCATTCCCAATTGAAGCAAATCTCGCCAGCCCGGCTACTCTGAAGGGCAGAAGACTTTTTCCATACTTTATGGATTCTGCCCCAATGAACAAGCAGCACGATCGTTCCCGTAGAGTATTCCTCAAACTGACCGGCTGTTCTCTGGCAATACTGCCTGTTGCCCTGATCGCAACAGACCGGGCAAGGGCACAAGTCAAGGCAAAGAAGGCGGCGGTCAACTACCAGGACACACCCAATAACGGCCAGAAGTGCGTAGACTGCCAGTTATTCGAGCCGCCCAATGCCTGTATTGTGGTAGAGGGAGATATCAGCCCGGAGGGCTGGTGCAGCCTGTTCGTGCTCAAGCAGGGCGGCGCCACACAAGGCTAGGCCGGCACACCCCGCTGTTCGCCGCGCAATTTACTGACGTCAGCGCGCGGTGGCAAACCAAACATTCGGCTGTACTCACGGCTAAAGTGCGATGGACTCTCGTAACCCACACGGTAGCTGGCAGAGGCCGCCTCCAATCCCTCCGCGAGCATCAGGCGGCGCGCCTCGTGCAGGCGCAGTTTCTTTTGAAATTGCAGAGGCGACATACGGGTGATCTGTTTAAAGCTGTGATACAGGGAGGATTCGCTCATATTGGCCCGCTCCGCAAGCTCGCTGATGCGCAGCGGCTCACAGAACCGGTCTTTGAGCAACTCGATCACCCGCGATACGCGGTTTGCCTGGCTGTCTGTCATGGCAAATTTGCGCATGCGTGCGCCGATGTCACCCATCAGGGCGCGATAAAGAATTTCCCGGCGAGCCAACGGCGCCAGTATGGGGGCATCTGCCGGCGTTTCCAGCAGTTGTACCAGCCGCTTCACCGCTTCCAGCATGCCCAGGTCCATCTGCGTGACACAGAGCCCGCAGCTTACCTCCGGGCAGTCGTAGCCCCCGGCCATTGGGGCTTTATCCCCCAGCTCTAATACCAGATCCGCCACTTCCTGGGGATCGATCACCAGCTTGATGCCGAGAAAGGGGGTATCCGTCGAGGCTCTCTCCACCCGTCCCAGTATGGGCAGGTGTACCGAAGTGGCCACGTAACTCAACGGCCTATAGGCAATTTCCCGGTCCCCAAGCTCGAGGATTTTATTGCCCTGGATAATGAATTTGAGCGATGGCGTATAGACCGAGAAAGTACAGGTCACAGGCGCATTGCAGCGAAAGAGGGCCAGGCCATCCAGGTCGGTATCGACCATCCCCTGCTCGGGAACCTCCCGCAGCAGGGTCTGGACCAGCTTCTGGCGTGTGAATTCCAGGTCTCTGCCGTTAGATACCGCTTTTATCCTGTGTTCTGTACCCATGGATTCCCCTTTACGCCCGTAACCCACCGGGCAACATCAAATTGGAAGGCGGCCAGTATATGGAGTTTTAGGCAACCGTGACCGGTCTCTGCAGGATTGGGCAATCACTGTGCAGTAATCTGCAAAACCACACAATCAGTACAACTCACGTCCAACTACTGTTTTGACCCTATGTGATCGACACCTCGTTATATGTACAGTTCAACTTATCTGTTCCCGGAGCGATGCTTTCAAAGCGACAGGCACAGGCACAATAGAAATAGGCAATCAATCGTGAGAGGATGCCACCACCTGCCCGCGCTCCCTGCCACAATGTATCGGGGAGAGGGTGCCCGGCGCAGCTGGAGTAGGGGATCAGCGAGACCCCGGATTCCATAGCGGCATCGGCGGCCCCTCGCCTCGAACGCAAGCGCGCCACGCCCACTGCATGCAAGCGAAGCTGTCCTGCCATAATTGTGGGGGAATCCACTGACCGGGTAAGCTGCTGCGCCGGATGATCGGATTTACCGCAGTGAACCATGTCTGTGTCATGATCCGGATGGCATGGAAAGTTTGCAGCGCTGGTGCAAACTGGCTTTCGGGGGTGGCAATCAGGATCATAGCGCCCGCGCTGATCACTTGATAAAGGTTAAGACTTTGCAGCCTCCAGAGAACATTGATGAAGCAATTCCAGTTTAAAAATAATCAAAATATAGACCTCCAGAACCTATTGATTCCCGGGGATACAGTTCAGTTGGTTCCTGTCTCCGAGAAATTTGCTGAGGCGCTTTTTCGTGAGTTCACGGAAGAAATAACTCGCTATATGATTCCCAGCCCGGCAAAAAACATTTCAGAAATCCATGACTTTATTGCGCGCTCCACTGAGGGAATGAACAATCAACAGGAGCTTGTGTTAGCCATTACTTCAACTCAAGAGGCGTTTATGGGTTGTGTTGGGCTACATGCTAGAGGGCATGGTTGCACACCGGAACTGGCGGTTTGGGTAAAAAAGTCAGCCCATGGCAATGGGTATGGCCGGCTCGCAGTTTCCAGTCTTTTTCGCTGGGCGCTGGAAAACATTGTATTTGAGTATGCAATTTATCCGGTTGATCGATCCAATATACCCAGTCGCAAAATCCCTGAGTCCCTTGGTGGAAGGATTTTCAAAGAAGCCATAGTCACTACGGCCTCTGGTCGCACACTGGATGAAGTCATTTACAAGATACCGGTACCAACACAAGCCCTGGATATCCAGGGCACGGAAAGCTGATGCCCTGGTGCACGGCAAACAGCTTCGCCAATTGGGAGGCACTGAATTCGGTGTCGCCTAAAGCTTCACTTTGATTGAATTCCTTGCCAAATGGGATTACGGTAGGTGTGCTGCCATAGCACCCAGCTGCTTCACTGGCGCAGTGAAAGAATAATCAACAATAAAAAAATATCGCAACGATCAATGCTCAACCCGCGAAGCGCCCCGTAACCGCAGCGCTTGCGGGCATCACCACAAAAACCAAACAAGGACTACACCATGACCGTGTAAGCAAGGCGTAAGCGCCACCCCCGGTGCGCACACACCGAGGAATGGCTAACCCCAATAGATAAACAAGGTATCTAGCGAGGCTGTCTTGAATGATACGCCATACACTCGTTCGTCTTCAATAAAGGTCTCCCTGAAGGCGCATTTTCCGAGTCACTCCGGCCCCCGGCGGCGGAGTGTGCTGTGGCGTTGCGTGATGATTGGTGTGGTCTTTTACTTCAGCCGCGCACCGCCTCTCTGGTTGCGTACCCAATCGAAAAATTTCCCTTTGCTTTTTTCCCACAAGGACTACGCCTGCGGCGGGAGAAACCGCACAAAGCGCTGTGCTTTTTCTGCACCTTTCCGTCACAGGCGACTCAAGGAGCCTATAACAATGCCTATATTACCCTGTCGATTATTTCAGCCAGTGGAACTGGGGGATTATTTTACCTTCACGCTGGTCGCCATCAAAGAGAACGCCGTAGACCTGCATATTGCGCCCGGTAGCGGTAACCAGGTGATGCGGGCTGTACGATTCCTGCAATGGTTGGACGAAACCTACCCACTGGACGAAGCCTGTGCGCTGGAGGAGGGGCCAATCGAAAAGCCCCCAGCCATTATCAGACCATTCAAGCCGCGACCCGATAAATAAACGGGGCCCTGAGGGTCAGGGTGAGCATCCAGCAAGCCTGTGCAGCCCCAGGCAACAACGCCAGTGCCCTTTGAGCGCGATGTGTTCTTGACAGAGAAGATTGAAACTTAATTCGGTTGATCACTGATTCAAAGGTGAGTTTTGATTCGAGGTTTCAATAAAGTCTAGTACTGTATGTAAGTTCAAGTCCGCGAGCAGTTTTTCAACTGCCCGCAGACTTGATTTGACAATTAGAATGACAGAGACGCTTCAGTAGCCTGCCATACCGCACTCCGAGCAACAACTGGGAAATCGCCCCCTCTAGGTGCCTTTTCTAATATTCTTGATCGTGGACTCTGCATTCGCGACTCTTGCTGCTTGGGCGACTTCTTTAGAGACAATTGTTTTCCCAATTGGAGCAAGGGCAAATCCTGCGAGTTTTAAGTGTTGGATGCCAAATGGTATTCCAATAATGATCATAAAATTCAACAGCGCAGAGATCAAATGTCCTATCGCAAGCCATACTCCTGCAAAAACAAACCAGACGATATTGCCGATAATGCCTAAAGGCCCAGTACCAATATCTTCTTCCCCCGTAAGTTCTTTTCTACTGATTGCCTCGCTTCCAAAAGGGAAAAAAGCGAACTTACCAAATACGAAGCAGGCCTTTCCCCATGGTATCCCTATAATCGTAATAAACGCGATGATTCCAGCAACCCACCATGCAAGACCCATGACTAATCCGCCAAGGATAAACCATAAAAAATTTCCAATTAATCTCATTAGTTACCTTCTTTCAATCAATTGTATATTGTGCCAGAGTGGCACCCGGGGAATAATCTTACTCATCATCACCTCGAAAGCTTCTCACTTTCACCGTTTTGCAGGCTCAAGAGGAGAGCCCCTTTTTAGAGTTTGACGCTATCAAGCACGTTTTTCGATGCGCCAAGGTGGATTTTTGCGGTTTTCTCCTGCCCAATAGAGTTTGATCTTGTTGCCGGAAGGGTCTCTTAATATAGCTTCACGCCATAAATAGGGTTCGTTAGTCAATTCTTGTTCGAACTCTATACCTTTTGCTTTTAGATCAGAAACCCATTCATCGAGATCCCGATTTTCGAAGTAAATTACTGCACCATTCGAAAAATTCTCAGCCATAAGTGATAAAGAAAAGGTTGAATCGCCTTCAGGACATTCAAATCTCGCGTAATGCGGTGTATCTACAATTTGTGTGAATCCCAGTTTTCGATAGAATTCTGAAGCTGATTCCATATCCTTCACTGGTAAAGTGACCTGGTTGAGGTTCACATCTTCCTCCTTCAAACAAAAAAGAGATAGTTGTGCTCCCAATTATACCTATTTTGCTATCCACTGTAGTGGTCAACTATTTCCGGACAGTAAGTTAAGTTTTTCTTCCGCCTTTGCGGGTGGTATACCATCGTTGTGCTGATGGGGACGTTCCCAATTGTAGTAGGTCATCAGATAGTGACTGATGTCCCGGCTTGCCTCTGCGATGGAGGCGTAGCCAAGAGACGGTACCCATTCGCTTTTCAGGCTGCGGAACAGTCTTTCCATCGGAGCATTGTCCCAGCAATTTCCACGACGACTCATACTCTGTCTCATCCGGCAGCGCCATAGCCGCTGCCTGAAAAGACGGCTCCCATACTGGCTACCTTGATCCGAGTGGACCATGACACCATTTGGCTTACCTCGCTGCTCCCAGGCCATTTCCAGAGCTTTCACCGTGAGAGCCGCATCCGGCTGCTCTGAAATCGCCCAACCGACGGTACGGCGGGCGTACAGATCTATCACCGTAGCCAGGTAGCACCAGCGAGAGCTAGCCCAGATGTAGGTGATATCGCCACACCAGACTTGATTTGGCATTTCCACATTGAACTCTCGATCAAGCTCATTCGGTATATCTGGCCGTTCAACCGTTGCCTTTTTGTAATTGTGAGAGCCCGGCTGCTTGCAGATCAGGCCAGCTTCGCGCATCAGCCTGCGCACTTTGAAGCGCCCGATTGTGATGCCCTGATTGTTGAATATCCCCACAATTGTTCGGCTACCAGCGGCACTGCGGCTACGCTTGAAGACTTCATTGACCCTGGCACAAAGCTGAACCCTCGATACATCAATGCTATTTTTTCTGCTCTTGTACTCGTAGTAGCATGATCGAGGTACATCAAACGCTTTGCAGACCACTTCGACGGACTCTTGCTCACTTAATCGGTCTATCAGCGCGTACGATTCATCTCGTCGGACATCAAGAGAGCGGTAGCCTTTTTTAGTATCTCTTTCTCCCGTTCCAGGCGATTGATCCGGGCCTCAAGCGCTTGGATCTTTTGTTGATCGGAGGTAAATGCTTTGCTCGAAGGTGTCTTCCCGCTACGTTCAGCTTCAAGCTGTTTCACCCATCGGCGGATGGCGGTGGTACCCACATCCAATGAACGGGCGGCCTCAGGTACTGAATAACCTTGATCTACGACCAGGCGGGCAGCATCCAGTTTGAACTCCAGGGAGAAGGAACGACGTTGTCTACTCATTGAACACCTCTAACTCAGGTGGCGACTTTACCACCTAAAATGGTGTCCGGGTTTAGTAGACCACTACAGAAGAAGGCCCTAGGCAACAAGTCAGACATAAGGCAATCCGCATGCAGATCTGACGCAACGCCCAGAGTCCATTGGTGAATCATGCCATACCCAATTGCTGGTTGTACGATGTTCTGGAGCACTTCGACCTGAGCTGGCAAAGAGCGAACTCTGCCCAAGTGATTTGAAGGGATAATGACTGATATAAGCCATCTACGAGGTACGTGCGTATGGTCCCGTGGGGGAATGAGGCGGAGAAATCTCACTCTACTCGATGAGCCCCAATTTTTCCTGCCCAAATTTTTCACTTTGTGATTTGTCAGGATCTATCATTTTTACCCATTGACGACACTGGCCTGCAGCCTTTAAATACTGCCAGGGCAAATATTTGTGTTAATTCTCTTCAGCAAACATAAGGAGATAAGTTTCATGCCAAAATATGTAAGTCAAACCGCGAAGGCAATGCTCGAATTGGGAGACCGGATTATCGGCTGGGTTAAGGAATGCGCGCCATATGGCTCTGGCAATAATCATGAAGCGCATATAGGGGATTGCGAAGCGTCATGCCGAACCCAAAAAACCTTGAATAACACAACCTGGATGCAGAAGCGTACTGGCCCCAATTCTTTTGAAAGCGTTTATAATGAATGGCACCGACCTCAACGGAGGGCCGCCGCGGTAATAGCTTATCAAGCTGGAAATTGCCAGGACCTCGCTTCCTTAGCGTACTGCTTTTGTCGAGATCACTTCAGTGAGTCCGCATCCGTAAAGTATGTGGTCAACAGATCATTCCAGCATGCATATGTCATTGTAGAGTCAGGAAGCGATATAATTGTAGTTGACCCATGGCCGCTTCAAGCACAGGCAGTATTGATAGAAGACCATATTTGCGGCTCGAATTATCAAGAAGTACTCAAAAATAGCTCCGGTTTAGTCTCCGACAGACCACCACACGCCCGCAAAAAGCAATCTCGGGTCGAAGCAGTAAGGGAACGATCCCAGACTATGACTATACCGGATGGTGTCAGCTTTTCACCTAAATGCATAAGAGAAGCAGAGACTTATAGATATTGCGCAAGCAGCAAGCAGATGATTGAGTATTGCACCAGCCCTGTGGATATCGGCTTCGAGGTGGTCATTGAGTCATAAAAGGGGTTCTCACCATCGCCGCGCTTCAAGTGCAGGGGGCTCAGATTCGCCACCACAAAGGAAAGTAAACACGCACAATTCCTTGTATTACCCTGACTTATCACTGCTGTTTAAATGGGAAGATAATACCTTTGCTGCCGTCTAGTAGTGATGATCACCGGTGAGCAGGCTCTCCTGCAGTGGACTTTCACCTCATACATTCATGCCCATGCTGGGCGTCTGGCGGTACCCTGTCATTGATCGGCGCAGGGTATTTTTCGCTGGATTCTATGACGTTACCGCCAACTGGGTCTTTGCCCCTGGCACTGATTAACATAAACGGTTCAGGGGCAAAACCCCGGTGGCTTTGCCCTTGCCAGCCAGAAAGCGCCCAGCGGCGGTCTTCTTTCCGCCGGGGCAATTACAACAGCAGCCGGCGCACATCCGCCAGTACGCTGACCAGGTAGGTCAAAAATCGCCCCGCATCGCCGCCATTGACCGCGCGGTGGTCGTAGGAGAGCGCCAGGGGCAACAGTTTCCGCGGTGCAAACGTCTCGCCATTCCACACCGGCCTCACCGCCAGTTTGGAGATACCGAGAATGCCCACTTCCGGGGCATTTACAATGGGCGTGAAGCCGGTGCCGCCAATCGCACCCAGGCTGGAAATGGTAAAGCAGGCGCCCTGCATTTCCCTGGGCTTCAGCTTGCCCTCGCGGGCCTTCAGGGCCAACTCGCTGGCCTCTGCCACCAGTTCGTACAAGCCTTTCTTGTCCACGTCGCGAATCACCGGCACCATCAGGCCCTTGGGCGTATCCACCGCCATGCCCACATGCACATACTCCTTGTGCACAATCTGCTCGCCATCGTTGTGCAGGGACACATTGAAGCTGGGCTCTGCGCGCAGGGCCGCGGCCACCGCTTTCAGCAGGAAGGGGACCGGGGTCAATTTCACGCCGCGCTTTTGCGCTTCGTCCTGCATGGACTTGCGGAAATCCTCCAGCTCGGTGATATCCGCATCATCGAACTGGGTCACGTGGGGCACATTGAGCCAGTTGCGGGACATATTGGCGGCGGTGATCTTGTGGATCTTGCTCATGGGCGCCACACGCACCGGGCCGAACTGGCTGAAATCGATCTCCGGCATCTCGGCAATACCGATGCCGCCACCAACCGCACCGCTCTCGGCCTTTTTCACCTGGTCGCGGATATAGTGGTGCAGGTCATCCTTGGTCACGCGGTTGCGCGGCCCTGAAGGGGTTACCCTGCCCAGGGTAACGCCCAGCTCCCGCGCCAGCTTGCGCACGGCCGGGCCGGCGTACACCAGGTCGCCGGCCGTGAGATCCCGCTCCGCCCGGTCATCCCTGTGCGGGGCCGCTGCGGGCTCGGCAGGGGACGCCTGTGGCTCCGGGGTAGTCTGGTCAGGGGCGGGCGGCGCCTCTGCAGCGGCCGGGGCGGGTGCCGTTTCGGTCGCGGCGGGCACCACTGCCAGCACCCCCAGGGCATCGCCGGAAGAGACTTTATCGCCCTCTTTAACGGCGAGGGAAACCACGGTGCCGGCACTGGGGGACGGCACGTCCATGGAGGCCTTGTCCCCCTCCACCACAATCAGCGAGTCGCCCTCGGCAACACTGTCACCGGGCTGCACACAGATCTCGATGACGTCCACCGCATCGGCACCGCCCAGGTCCGGAATCAGGATGGGCTCCTCTTGCGGCGCGGTACTGGCAGCAGCGGCTGCGGGTTCCGCCTGCACCGGCTCGGGCTGGGCTGCCTGTGCCGGGGGCTCAGGGGGTTCCTCTGCGGAAGCTGGCGCCGCATCGGTTTCAATTTCGGCAATCACATCACCTGCGGAGACCTTGTCGCCCTCCTTTACGCGGATGCTGAGGATTTTGCCAGCCACAGGGGCCGGCACATCCATGGAGGCCTTGTCGCCCTCCACCACAATCAGTGCATCCTCCTGCGCTACGGTATCGCCGGGTGCAACCGCAATTTCAATAACATCAACCTGTTCGGCGCCACCGAGGTCAGGCACTTGAATGACTTGTTTTGCCATAAGGACTCTGCCCTCTCCTAGTTGATGCGCGGGTTAACTTTTTCGGCGTCGATGTTGAGCTTCACGATGGCTTCTGCAACCGCTTTGGCATCCATCACGCCCTGCCTGGCCAGCCCGTTCAGCGCGGCGATCACCACATAGTTGCGGTCCACCTCGAAGAAGCGACGCAGTTGCTCGCGGCTGTCACTGCGACCGAAACCATCGGTACCCAGGGTTGTGAGTTCACCGTCGATAAACTCGCGCAGCGGCTCCACGTAAGCGCGGATGTAATCGGTGGAGGCGATCACCGGGGCAGTATTGCCCGCAAACTGCTCGGTGATCCAGGCTTTGCGCGGCTCGGCTTGCGGGTGCAGCATATTCCAGCGCGCCACATCCTGGCCCTCCCGCGCCGCTTCCACCGCGGAGGTGAGGCTCCAGACATCGGCAGTCACACCGAACTGGTCGGCGAGGATATCCGCCGCTGCCAGTACCTCCCGCAGAATGGCACCGCCGCCGATCAGCTGTACATGTTTCTTCGCGGCCTTGCCTTTGGCGCCCTTCTTAACATTGGACTTGAGCTTGTAAATTCCGCGGATAATGCCCTCTTCCACCCCCTGGGGCATTTCCGGCTGGACATAGTTCTCGTTCTCAATGGTGATGTAGTAAAAGAGGTTTTTCTGCTCTTGGTACATCTCCTTGAGACCGCGCTGCATAATCACCGCCAGCTCGTAGCCGTAGGCGGGGTCGTAGCTGCGACAGTTGGGGATGGTGGAGGACAGCACGTGGCTGTGGCCGTCCTGGTGCTGCAGCCCCTCGCCATTGAGGGTGGTGCGACCGGCAGTGGCGCCGATCAGAAAACCCCGCGCCTGCATGTCGCCGGCAGCCCAGGCCAGGTCGCCCACGCGCTGGAAGCCGAACATGGAGTAGTAGATGTAAAAAGGCACCATGGCCACGCCGTGGTTGCTGTAGGCGGTCGCCAGGGCCATCCAGGCGGACATGGCGCCGGCTTCGTTGATGCCCTCTTCCAGCACCTGGCCTTTCTTGTCTTCCTTGTAATACATGATCTGGCCGTGATCCACCGGGGTATAGCGCTGCCCCTGGGAGGAGTAGATACCCAGCTGGCGGAACAGCCCCTCCATACCGAAAGTGCGCGCTTCGTCCGGTACGATCGGGGCAATGTTCTTGCCAATGTGTTTGTCTTTCACCAGTGCGGCGATGGCGCGCACAAACGCCATGGTGGTGGAGATCTCCCGTTCGCCGGAGCCTTTGGTGAGGGCACTGAAAGCGTCGAGATCCGGCACTTCCAGTTTCGGGCACTCGGTGTGGCGGCGCGGCAGCGGGCCACCCAGGGCCTTGCGGCGCTCGGTCATGTATTTCATTTCCGGGCTGTCCGGGGCCGGGCGGTAGTAAGGCACCGCTTCCAGCGCTTTGTCGGTCAGCGGAATCCCAAAGCGATCGCGGAAGCGCTTGAGGGCATCCAGATCCAGCTTCTTCACTGAGTGGGTATCCATCGCCGCCTCACCGGCGGCACCCAGGCCGTAACCTTTCACGGTCTGCGCCAGGATCACGGTGGGCTGGCCTTTGTGGGCCATAGCCACCGCGTAAGCCGCATACACCTTGTAGGGGTCGTGGCCGCCGCGGTTGAGTTTCATGATCTCGTCGTCGGACATATCCTTGACCAGCTCCAGCAACTCCGGGTACTTGCCGAAGAAATGCTCGCGGGTATAGGCACCACCATTGGCTTTGAAATTCTGCATCTCGCCATCGACCACTTCGTCCATGACCTTTTGCAGCAGCCCCTTGTCGTCCTTCTCCAACAGCGGGTCCCACAGACGACCCCACAGCACCTTGATGACATTCCAGCCGGCACCGCGGAAAACCCCCTCCAGCTCCTGCACAATCTTGCCGTTGCCGCGCACCGGGCCGTCCAGGCGCTGCAGGTTGCAGTTGACCACAAAGACCAGGTTCTCCAGCTGCTCGCGGCCGGCCAGGGAAATGGCGCCGAGGGTTTCCGGCTCATCGCATTCGCCGTCGCCGAGAAAAGCCCACACCTTGCGGTCGCCGCGCGGGGAGAGGCCGCGGGCGGACAGGTAGCGCATGATATGCGCCTGGTAAATGGCCTGGATCGGACCCAGGCCCATGGAAACCGTGGGAAACTGCCAGTAGTCCGGCATCAGCCAGGGATGCGGATAGGAAGACAGGCCGTTGCCGTTCACTTCGCGGCGGAAATTATCCAGTTGCGTTTCGTCGAAACGCCCCTCCAGGTAAGAGCGGGCATAGATACCCGGGGCACTGTGGCCCTGGAAGAACACCAGGTCGCCGCGCTCCTCACCGTCATCTCCGCGGAAGAAGTAATTGAAGCCAACATCGTACAGGGTCGCGGCGGAGGAGAAGCTGGAGATATGCCCTCCCAGGCCGTCGTGATTCTGGTTGGCGCGCACCACCATCGCCAGGGCATTCCAGCGGACCAGGGAGCGGATACGGCGCTCCATAAACAGATCGCCGGGCATGCGTTTTTCCGCACCGGGGGGGATGGTATTGCGATAGGGGGTGGTGATTGCCGCGGGCAACTGCACGCCCGCATCGGTTGCGCGGTCGGACAGCTGTTTGAGGAGGGCGGCGGCACGCTCCTTGCCGCTGTAACGGATCACCGCCTGCAGCGCATCCAGCCACTCCTGGGTTTCGAGGTTATCGGTTTCTTCTTGCATCAAGTGCTCCTGGGCGAATCAGGCGACGTCGGGTCGGTCTATGTCTGAACAATCGATATATGGGCAAACCGGGCTGCAGGCAAAAACGCGCCCTTTCTGGTGGCTCCGCCCATGCGTCAGTCCCGTTGGCGCAAGTGCCGTGTACGCATCGTCACTTGATCACAGCCTGGAGGGAGCTGCGCCGTTTCGCTGCTGCGATTGTTCGCATTGACTGTAATTATCGATGCCGGGCGTCACGCCATATGGCGGACAAAACCCCATTCCCGGTCGTTGGCGGAGGCGATTGTAGTATTACTACAAATAATTTTCCAGACAGGACAGTTAGTAACAAATAAAACCAAAAAGCAAAACAATTATTTGCCATTTTGCAAAAATACCGGAATATTTTATGGAAAATTGCAGGAAATAAGCTACAAAATCAAGTCCCAAACAACGGCATCAGTCACAGTTGCACCGGCTTCCCCGCGGACTGATATTCAGCGTAGACCAGATACCGCAGCGGCCCTCCGGCCGTGAGGGCATTAAAGGGGTAACAGGTCACCAGCAGCAGGCCGCGTTCGGCAAAAATCGGCAGGCGCTCGCGCGCACTGTTCACGATACGCATCTCCGCAACCCGATAAGTATGCCAGCGACCATGGGGATCCTGCAGGTACACCGCGCTCCCCCGCTGCACTTTTTCCAGCCCCGCAAAATGGGTGTCCCGATGTGCGGCAATAACAGTGGTACGAAGCTCGCCCGGATGCCCCGAACCGGCCAGCATGCCCGGACCGAAGGCGAGGGACTGGCCGCTGCCACCGGCGAGGACCATCAGCGGCGCCTGTCCCGCCAGCTGGAGCCTGGCCACAGGCCAGGTATCCGCCCAGGGCCAGGGTTTTTGCGCGGCTCCACCCTGCAGCCGGGCCTCCCAGGCATTGGCGATCAGGATTTGCGCCAGCTGCGCCTTGGCCAGCTGCCACCCCGCAGATCCCAGCTGCCACAGGCCCGCCGTCAGGCACAGCAGGCAACACAGAGTGCGCATCACGGCTGCTCAGGCCCGGGCCGGGCCCGGATGCCACCGCCGGTGCAGGCCCGGCACCACCCCGCCCAGCAGGGCGGCAAAACCCAGCAGGCCCGCGGCTACCAGCAGCTGGGCGTAGATCCCGGTGGCGGTACTGGGGTAGGCCTGGCGCTGCAATAGCTGGCCTCTCGCAGTCATATTGGTCACCGCACTGCGCGAGAGCACCGCTTTGCCGGGGCGCACCACGGCTTCCTCGACCGCGACAAAGCTGGTATAGGGGCTTGCGAGCTGGTGGCCCAGGGCGAGCTGCAGGATTTGCGCACGCAGGACCCGGCCCGCATCACTGCCCTCCCCCACCTGCAGTTGCTGGTCGCGCAGGGCTTCAATCTTACTGCGCGCCCACAGGCTGCCGAGACCGCCGGAGCCGGCAGTGCCATTGGCTTTGAGTGCCAGATTGCGCACAAACTGCTTACCCGCTATACGCCCGCGCAGCTGGATGTCCCCCTGCAGCTGATCCCCGTCGATCCTCGCTACCAGCTGCACCGCCTCGCCGCGGTAGAGATCGGGAATGCGTTTGGGGTAAGCATCGGCTGTCACACCCTGGGGCCAGTTGAGCTGCAGGTCGGTGGCCATGGGATGTTCCAACCTGGTGAACAGGGCCTGCATGCGCTCGCGCACTTCGGAGATATCACCGATGGTGACAAAGGCGCCGCGCCCAAACTGTGCGGCCTTGCGCATAAAGTGGCTGTTGGGCGCCGAGCCGATGCCCACGGTAAACAGGCGCGCGTTGTTCAGGTGCTGGTGAATCAGCTCAAGCAGGGCCTGCTCATTGCCCACGGCACCATCGGTGATAAAAACCACCTGGTGCACCCGGCTGGTGTCATCCGGCAACTGTTGCCCCAAAGCCAGGCGCAGTGCCGGCACCATCTCTGTACCACCTCCTGCATCCAGGTGCTCTGTTGCCTGGCGCGCACGGTGGATATTCTCCGCGCTCGCCGCTACCGGGCGCGGAAAGAAAGCCCGGGTGGTACTGTTAAACTCGATAACATTGAAGCGGTCATTGGCGTGCAGGCGGGCAAGCGCCAGGACCAGGCCTTCCTTGGCCTGGCGCATGGAATTTCCAGCCATGGAACCTGAGGTATCAATGACAAAAACCACTTCTCGGGGCAGGCGTTGAGCGCGGGTGCCGCTATCCGGTGGCAATAGCATCACCTGCAGGTAGGTACCGGCATTCTCCCCGCCACTGTTTTGCGTTTCCACCCGTTCACTGAACAGGGCCGCACGGGGCAATGCGGAAGCACGCGGCTGCCAACTCAGGAAAAAATCCCGATCCATCTGCGCAGTGCCCTCACGCAACTGGATGGAGTAGTGCCCGCTGTCTCTGTTGTCGACATCAATGGTGTGATACGGACTGTTAATCTGCGCCAGTGGCAGGCCACTGTACAGTTCCACCGCAATGGCAATTTTATGGCTGCCAATAGCCTCCAGTTCCCCGGCTGGCTGCATAAAGGGGCTAATCGCCACTGCATCCGGCACCTGGCTTGTGGGCAGGGCCCAGCCACTTTGTTCCGTAACCAGTGCCGAGGCTTCACCGCCGGGAGCCTGCAGCGGCAGGGGCTTGCCGGGAATATAGCGGGGCGTGAGGGTGGTGGGCATACGCAGGGAGAAAGTCCCCCCATCGTAGGTGACCGGTTGCAGGTAGCGGATATTGACCTGCACCGTTTCTCCCGGCGCGATATTGGCCACTTGATTGGTAAACAGGTTGGGGCGCTGCTGCTCCAGCAGGGCCGCGCGCCTGCCCGCGGCACGGGCGGCCCTGTATATCCTCGAGGCCTGCGTGCGCTCGCGCACCCTGCCGACAATACGGCGCTCACCCAACTGGATTTCCAAACCGGTCACCGCTGCCTGCTCCGGCAGCGGCAGTGCGTAAATAGCTTCCCGCCAGCTGTCGCTGGTATTCTGAAAGTCCTGCTGCAGCTGCACTTCTGCAACCAGACCACGAACGACCAGTTTGACCCGGCTGGACAGGTGTACCGCGGGGATATAGCGCCCCGATTCTGCACCGGTAAAGAGCAGATCACCGGCTTTTACCTCGTCCAGGGTCACCCTTTCCAGGGGGGGTTCGATAGCATTGCCCACCTCACCGGTAAGCGCCTGCGCGTGCACCCCTGCACCAACGGCCGCGATCACTACGGCCAGCACCACCACAATGAACAACAGCCAGCGGCCGGGACCGCCGCTGCGCTGGCGGCGGCGGTCGTATTCCTCCGCTGGCAACATCAGGTCATCTTTGCGAAAGCGCTGCCCGAACAATATCACCCTGTTCACACATTCCCCTCCATCCTTTTAGTTGATTGCAGAAGGTATTTAAACCGGGGAAGCGGGCAAAACCGGGCAGTAATTGGGGCAAAAGCAGGGGACAATTATGGCGAATTGTGGCGGGGGCAGATTACACAGGCGGGTGATGCTGGGATATAAAAAACCGGCGCGAAGGCCGGTTGTTATCGATTGGGACAAAATCAGTCGACCAGGGCGTACTCCCTGCGCAGAACCTCGATCAGCTCTGCTTTGGGGTTGCCGGACAGTTCGAGCGTCCTGCCGGTAATCTTTTCCGCAATGCCCACATAGGTGGCGGAGAGATCCATCAGCATGGACTCTGGCAACAGGTTGTCACGGGCCAGGGCCAGACGCTCCTGCATACGGTCCTTGTTCAGCAGGATATCGGCATCCGCAAAGTGATTCAGCAGGGCCTGGCGGAAACCCTCCTTGGAGTTTTCCACCACCTTGCCTGCGCGGTACTGCTCCCCGTCCCAGATACGGGAGGAGTCCGGGGTGCCCACTTCATCCATATAAATGAGTTTTTCCGCTCCGCTGGCATCGGTGACATAACCGAACTCAAACTTGGTGTCGACAAAAATCTGATCGAGCTTTGCCAACTCGGCAGAAATCACATCGAAACCCTCTTTCAGCAGTTTTTCGTAGAGGTTGATATCGTCGGCGCTGTGAAAATTAAACGCCGCAACATTGTCTTCGATATTCCTGCGGGTGATATTCACATCATCCGCTTCCGGTACGCCGGGAATGTCTTTGAGGATTCCCTTGGTGGAGGGGGTAATCAGCAGCTCGGGCAACTTCTGGTCTTTTTGCAGGCCGTCGGCAATCTCGATGCCGCAGAACATGCGCTCCCCTTTCTGGTAGGAGCGCCACATGGAACCGGTAATGTACTGGCGGGCGATGGCCTCAATCATGACCGGGCGCGCCTTCTGTACGATCCACACCAGCGGGTGCGGAATATCCAGGATATGGCTATCAGCCAGGCCCTGTTCCTTGAACCGCTTGAACCAGTGGTTGGAGATGGCATTCAGTGCCGCACCTTTGCCGGGCACACCGCGCATGCCACCTTCGCCGGTCCAGATACAGTCGAAAGCGGAGATACGGTCGGAAATCACCATCACCGCCAGAGGGGCGTCCGGCGCTACCGGGTAGCCTTTCTCCTCAATCAGGCGGCGGCTGTCAGCCTCGGTCAGCCAATAAACGGAACGGACTTTACCGCTGTGGATGGGCTTGTCAGTACGGATCGGCAAGTCATTATTGACCGCCAGGACTTTGTCAGCCAGATTCATGGGCGCTCACCTGTTTGAAGGGACCAACGAAAGGAAAGCGCGGCATTCTAGCAAATGCCGCCACTTGCAGACAAAGAAAAGATCGGCACCAAGCGCTAAGTTTCCGCAATAAGGCCGCTGCGGTAACCTGGGACCGAATCTACAACAGTAATAAAAATGCGTGGAAACACTGTAACGGAAGCGCTACGATCCAGCAGACGCTCAATCGCGATGGAATGCCATGCAGCGAGTGCGCAGGGCCTTTAGAAGAAGAGTGGATATGACAAAGATTGCGGTGATCCTTACCCAGGGCTTTGCCGATTGGGAATACGCCCTGATCGCCGGGACCGGCGGCCCGTTTTACGGTATGCAGATTGAGTTCTTCGCCCCGCAAGCAGAGCAGTTACTGTCCCAGGGCGGGCTGACAGTGGTCATCTCCCGCCAACTGAACGAGATCAAGGATTTTCAGCCCGCAATCATTGTTGTGGTTGGCGGTACCCTATGGGAAACCACACGAGCACCTGATCTTACCAGCCTACTGTGCACTCACCATAAACGTGGCGGCACCGTTGCCGGAATTTGTGGGGGAACACTGGCACTGGCCAGGGCGGGCATTTTCAATGCCGCAGGCCACACATCGAACAGTGCGGCGTTCTTAAAGCAACACGCCCAGGACTATCGCGGTGAAAAACACTACCGGGAAAGTGCCGCTGCCGTATCTGATCAGGGGGTGATCTCCGCACCGGGAACGGCTCCGGTTTCCTTTACCGCAGCGGTATTTGAAGCCGCTGGTTTGCCAGCGGACACGCTGCTGCAATTCAGAGCCATGCTCGCTGCCGAGCACGCTGCCACTGAGCTTGCCGGCTAGAGCCCGGCCATTCACACACCATCCAGCCCAGTTCGCCAGCGGTGCCTGTCTCTGCCAGCACCCGCCGTTTCAAGCTTCCGCTCAACCCTGCTCCGGTATCTTCCTGGCCTCCCATTCCGCCTGGTGTTCACTGGTAGGCCAGGCACTCATGATGGCTTTGAGCAGGGTTGCCAGGGGAATGGCGAAGAAAACACCCCAGAAACCCCAGATGCCGCCGAAAAAGAGTACCGCGAGGATAATGGCCACCGGGTGCAGGTTGACTGCTTCGGAAAATAACAGCGGTACCAGCACATTGCCATCGAGCAACTGAATGATGCCGTAAGTGAGGATCAGGTAGAGGAACTCGTTACTCCAGCCCCACTGGAACAGACCGATTGCGGCTACCGGGATGGTCACCACAGCTGCACCAATATAGGGGATCAGCACACTGAAGCCCACTGCCACCGCCAGCAACAATGCATAATTCACCCCCAGAAACAGGAAAGCAACGTAGCTGACCACTGCCACAATACCGATTTCCACCACCTTGCCGCGCACATAATTGGCCACCTGGTCATTCATCTCATACCAGATCTGGTGCAGCATGGGGCGCTCTTTGGGTAGCAGGGAGGTACACCAGCGGATCAGCTGGTCGGAATCCTTCAAAAAGAAAAATACCAGAATCGGCACCACCACCACGTAAATCAGCAATCCGGCAAAGATTGGCAGGTTGGTCAGGGAGAAGGCCAGCAATGTCTGCCCGATCCCCCCCAGCTCACTGCCGAGGATATCGAAGATCTCGTCTATCTGCGCCGCAGAAATCAGGCGCGGGTAGCGCTCGGGCAACAGCAGCAACAGCTCCTGGCCGCGCTGCACCATATTCGGCAGCTCCGCACCCAGCCGCACCAGTTGGCGCCAGATAATCGGCAGGACGACAAACAGCAGTGCCACAATGGTGCCCACCAACACCACGCAGGACAGGGTCACCGCCAGCCAGTGGGGCACCCGCCAGGATGTCAGTTTCTGCACCATGCCCTGCATCAAAAAAGCGATGACCAGGGCGGTGAGCACCGGGGCCAGTACCACCCCGAGAGTGGCCAGCACCACCAGGGCCACGGCAAGCAGCAATACGAGCAACACCACCTCTTCCTGGCTGAAGTAGCGGTTCACCCAGCTTTTTACAATCGAAAACATAGACTCTCTGGATTGGTTGTTCATTTGCCAGCATATAGCCAATATAGAAACGTATCGTTACGCCGCTCGGCGCGCAGCAGGGTTCTGCCACTCAGAGCGGCAAAGCTGTGAAAATCCCGCCATGAGGCCTCATCCGTGGCCAACACACACAACAGGGTGCCCGCCTCATACGCACCCAGGGCCCGGCGCAGAGCCAAAAGAGGTTGCGGGCATGGCAGGTCCCGCGCATCCACAACCGCAGCCGCTTCCCATTCGGGGGGCGGCTGCGCGGGCGCTGTTTCAGCGGGGGTCAGTGCCATTGGTTACTTGGTCACAGGCTTTGGATTGCTGCGGATTATAGCGCGGAATCCGCGCCAGAAGACGCCAGCGCTTTACGCTTTTTTACCGTGCCGATGGCACTGGGGTGAACCTTATAGGGTCCGCTTGGTCAAATCCTCGACAGTCCAATGGGGTTGCGTATAGAGTTGGACTATAGATCCTTCACGGACAGACTGAGCAGTAATCGAGATGACTGACCCCCAAACCACCCTGCCCCACCCAAGCGATAAACTGCCCCTTCTGCACGGCTTTCGCACCGCCCTCACGGCACTGGGCATCGGGCTGCTGCTTGCAGCCACCCCGATCACCGCCAGCACCGAAAGCGAAGAAATCCGCCTGCCGAAACTGGGGGACAGCACCAGTGGGCTTGTATCCCGCACGCGCGAAAAGGAACTGGGGCAGATGTGGCTGCGCATCTTCCGCAGCCAGGTACGCACCTCCAGCGACGCGCTGCTGCAACAGTACGTGGAAAAAACCGTAAAGGGACTTGCAGAGTACAGCCCACTGGAAGACAAGCACATCGATGTGGTTGTGGTGAACAACGAGACCATGAACGCATTCGCGGTCCCCGGTGGCATCATGGGGGTGCACACCGGCCTGTTCCTGTTTGCAAAAAATGAAGACCAGTTTGCCTCGGTCATCGCCCATGAACTGGGCCACCTGAGCCAGCGGCACTATGCCCGCTCTCTGGAGGCCCAGCGCAACAGCACGATTCCCACGCTCGCCGGAATGCTCGGCGCCCTGGTCATTGCCGCAACCGCTGGCGGCGATGCTGGCCTCGCCGCGATAACCGCTACCCAGGCGGCGGCCCTGGACAGCCAGCTGCGCTTCAGCCGCAAGAATGAACAGGAGGCAGACCGGGTTGGTATTGAAACCCTGGCCAAATCCGGCCGCGACCCCAACGCCGCCGGCGAGATGTTCGAGCAGATGCTCAAAGCAACCCGCTACTACCGCCGGCCGCCTGAATTCCTCCTCACCCACCCGGTGACCGAAAAGCGGATTGCCGACGCCAAGCTGCGCTCCCAGCGCATGGCCGATGTCCCCCCCAGCGACAGTCGCGACTTCCACCTGATGCGCGCCCGTATCCGCCTCGCCACCGAGCCCACACCCCAGCAGGCCATCAAACGCTTCCAGGCGGAACTGGATGGGATCAGCGATAACGACGACGCCGCCCGTTACGGTCTGGCACTGGCGCAAATCGCCGCCGGCAAACCGGATACGGCTCTGGATACCCTGCAGCCCCTGCTGGACAATGAACCTTCAAAAGCGGCTTTTGTACTTGCGCGGACCGATATCGATCTGATGCGTGAAGACTACACCAGCGCCACGGGGCGCCTGCAACACGCCCTCGACCGAAATCCCGGCGACCACGCCCTGACCATGGGCCTCGCCAATGCGCACTTTAAGGCTGGCAACTATCTGGCTGCCGAACGCATTCTGGCCAAATACAGCCGCGTGCGCAAAAAAGATCCCTCTGTCTGGTACCTGCTGGCAGAGACCCATGGCCTGGCCGGAGATATCGTCGGTGTGCACGAGGCCCGCGCCGAGTACTATATTCTCAACGGCGTCTTCGACAAGGCCCTGCAGCACCTGCGACACGGCATCCGCATGACAAAGAACGATTATCAGACCCACGCGATTCTTGAACAGCGCATGAAAGAGGTCATCAAGATGCAGGAAAAGGCCAAAGAACTGTGAGCAAAAAACTGCACAGCCGGCGACAATAAGTGCGGGAAATCGCCAGACTATGCTGCCAAGCATTCTGAAGGCCCCGCTTCAGCGCTGCCGCTAGGTGGGAGACCCCTCAGGCGGCCAGCAACTCAGACACTTTCCCCTGTTTCAAAAAAAATGCCAGCCAGTTGAGAAACTGGCTGGCATTCACGCAAATGCGGTTTTTGGGTGGGCGTAAAAGCCGGCTTACATCATGCCGCCCATGCCACCCATACCGCCCATACCGCTCATGTCAGGAGCAGCAGCAGGCTTGTCTTCCGGCATTTCCGCAACCATCGCTTCAGTGGTAATCATCAGGCCAGCAATAGAAGCGGCGGCCTGCAGTGCGGCGCGGGTGACCTTGGCCGGGTCCAGGATACCCATTTCCAGCATATCCCCATACCCGCCAGTAGCGGCGTTGTAACCGAAGTTGCCTTCGCCCTGCTTCACTTTGTCTACCACAACAGAAGCCTCATCACCGGCATTGGAAACGATCAGGCGCATGGGCATTTCCATCGCGCGCAGAGCGGCTGCGATGCCGTGGTTCTGGTCTTCGTTTGCGCCAGTGACAGAAATGGCCTGGATAGCGCGAATCAGCGCAGTGCCGCCACCGGGTACCACGCCTTCCTCTACCGCGGCACGGGTCGCATGCAGCGCGTCTTCAACGCGGGCTTTCTTCTCTTTCATTTCCACTTCGGTGGCGGCGCCCACTTTGATCACGGCAACGCCACCCGCCAGCTTGGCTACACGCTCCTGCAGCTTTTCCTTGTCGTAGTCGGAAGTGGACTCCTCGATCTGTGCACGGATCTGGGCAACGCGGGCTTCGATATCTTTTACCTCACCTGCACCGTCCACGATCACGGTATTTTCCTTCGAGAGGGTGATGCGCTTGGCAGTACCCAGGTGCTCCAGGGTGGTTCCCTCCAGATCCAGACCGACCTCTTCGGAGATTACGGTGCCGCCAGTCAGGATAGCGATATCCTGCAACATGGCTTTGCGGCGGTCGCCGAAGCCGGGCGCCTTGACAGCAGCCACTTTGACAATCCCGCGCATGCTGTTGACCACCAGAGTGGCCAGCGCTTCCCCTTCCACATCCTCTGCGATAATCAGCAGCGGCTTGGAGGCTTTGGCCACTTGCTCCAGCAGCGGCAGCAGATCGCGGATGTTGGAAATCTTTTTGTCTACCAGCAGAACAAACGGATTTTCCAGTTCGGCAGTCATGCTTTCCTGGTTGGTGATGAAATAGGGAGACAGGTAGCCGCGGTCGAACTGCATTCCTTCCACAACGTCCAGCTCGTTTTCGAGGCCGGAGCCCTCTTCAACGGTGATAACGCCTTCTTTGCCCACTTTTTCCATGGCTTCGGCGATAATGGTACCAACACTCTCATCGCTGTTGGCAGAAATGGTGCCCACCTGGGCAATGGACTTGCTGTCGGCACAAGGTGTGGACAGGCTGGCAATATGGTCAACCGCCGCGGCAACCGCTTTGTCGATACCGCGCTTGAGGTCCATGGGGTTAAAGCCGGCGGCAACAGATTTCAGGCCTTCGGTTACAATCGCCTGAGCCAGTACAGTTGCCGTGGTGGTGCCGTCTCCGGCGGTGTCGGAAGCTTTGGAGGCAACTTCCTTCACCATTTGTGCACCCATATTTTCGAACTTGTCTTTCAGCTCGATTTCCTTCGCTACAGAGACCCCGTCTTTGGTGACAGTGGGGGCACCGAAGGATTTGTCCAAGACCACATTGCGGCCTTTCGGACCCAGAGTGGTCTTAACCGCGTCGGCCAGAATATTTACGCCTTTGAGCATTTTCTGACGGGCGTCGTCAGCGAAAATTACGTCTTTAGCTGCCATGATTCATATTCCTCAGATTCTTTGTGCGAGTAAGGTTAAAGGCGTAATTAGCCTTCCAACACGCCATAGATGTCACTTTCACTCATGATGATCAGCTCTTCGCCTTCCACCTTGAGGGTGTTGCTATCGGCATAGCGACCAAATACAACCGTGTCGCCAACCTTGACAGACAGCGCGCGAACATCGCCGTTGTCCAGTTGCTTGCCCTCACCTACGGCCAAGACTTCGCCCTGATTCGGCTTCTCTTTAGCAGCACCTGGCAGCACAATACCACCAGCTGACATCGCTTCCTCTTCCTTACGGCGCACTACGACGCGGTCGTGTAAAGGACGAATTTTCATGGATAAGCTCTCCATTGAGTCGTTTTAGGGTTTTCCAACATTGGCGGTACCAGCCGCTTTGGCCGGCAACCTCGCCCCCACTCTGACCGGCAGAGCCGGGGCTAAAATCAGAGTTGATCCCTATCTATGGGCGCATGAATGGATTTCAACACTCTTGTGTGAAAAAACTGTAGCGAACACTGACGACACTCAATTTTGTATATTTTTTGGCCAGATTAGTGTTTCGGGCGCTGATCCTCGCCGGAGTCGCGCTCACTGCGAGAGAACTCCCCTTCAATAACATGACTGTCGCGTTTGGGCGCATGGGAACCCTGAAAGCCGCCGGGCCGCACAATGGTTACATGGCGTAGAAAGCGCCCGAGCAGCAGTTGGCGCAACCCCGGTACCAAACACGCGAACCCGAGAGCATCGGTAATGAATCCGGGGGTTAACAGCAGAGCGCCACCCACGGCAAGGAAGATACCCTCGGCCATTTCCTGCGCTGGAATTTCGCCGCTGCGCACCTTCTCTTGTGCCCGCATCAGGGTTGAAAACCCCTGACGACGCAGCAATGCCAGGCCAACAACGGCAGTCAACAGTACCAGACCGATGGTGGGTAGGGCGCCGATTTCCTTTCCAACAGTGATGAGCACCCACATTTCAAGCACAGGGAGGACTATAAATAACAGTAGTAAAAGGCGCATAGAAAAAATTCCTAACTGGCCGGGCACCGGGTTTGCGAAGGGGTTTCAGCACCCTGGCATCCTGTATTAAATGGCGTGGGCAGGCAACTAATTCAAGGGCATCTTTTTCAACATCGCATCAGCAGCAATGAGGAGGGTTTGATGGCAAACGAACAGCAGAATAGCCTGGATGTTCCCGCAGTTGGCCGCAGCCGGCATCTGGCGGACGATTTACTGGCAGAGGCAGACATTCGCATAAACGGGGACAGACCTTGGGATTTGCAACTCCATCGCGAGGAGGCACTCGACGAGATCATAGCCCGCCACAGTATGGGGCTCGGTGAGACTTACATGCGGGGAGACTGGGATGTGCAGGCACTGGATGAGTTCTTTTATCGCCTCTTGGCGGCGGATCTGGGCCGGCGTATCAAAAACTGGCGCAACGCTTGGCGCGTTTTGCGCAGCTATTTACTCAACCTGCAGAGCCGGCGCCGCGCTTTCAAGATCGGCGAGCATCACTACAATCTCGGTAACGAATTCTATACCACCATGCTGGACAACCGCCTGACATACAGCTGCGGCTACTGGCCTGGTGCCAATAGCCTGGATGATGCGCAGACGGCAAAACTCGATCTGATCTGTCGCAAGCTGGATTTACAGCCGGGCATGAAAATGCTCGACATCGGTTGCGGCTGGGGCAGCCTGATCGGTTATGCCGCACAAAAATACCAGGTGGAGTGTGTTGGAGTCACGGTATCCAGCGAACAGAGTGCCTATGTCAAAGAGCGTTACCCCGATCTCCCTGTCGCGGTCCACTTACAAGACTACCGCGATCTCAACGAGTCGTTCGACCGTATTGCCAGTGTGGGGATGTTTGAACATGTCGGGCGGAAAAATCATCGTACTTTTATGGAAGTCGCCAAGCGCTGCCTGAAAAAAGACGGGCTTATGTTGCTGCATACTATTGGCAAAATCGAACCCGCACCCAACAACCCCTGGATCGACAAATATATCTTCCCCAATGGGGAGATCCCTGCAGCGGGGCAAATTACCCTGGCTGCACAGGGGCTGCTGGTCTGTGAGGACTTGCACAATTTTGGCCCGGACTACGATAAAACCCTGATGGCCTGGCACCGGAATTTTGAACAAAACTGGCCGCGCTTTGCCGACCGCTACGGCAAACGCTTCTATCGCATGTGGCGCTACTATCTTCTTTCTTGTGCCGGTGCCTTCCGCGCGGGAAAAATACAGTTGTGGCAGTGGATCTTTTCCAATGACCGGTCCCGGGGCGTAGAGCGCATCTGCTAAAGGGGAGATGGTATTGTGTTATCCCGGCAACCCGCATTGCCGGGGTAACCTGTGCAGGTGCGCCACAGGAGAAAATACCCGTCAGGCAATCCAGTGCCGGTCCTACATAATACTTGTCTGCAGTAACCGTAATCCAATCTTAAGAACTTCTACTCTCTGCAGGATATCCGGTTTTGCCATTCTCGACAGGATCCCCCGCCGACTTACAGCTTGTAAATGCGTATTTGCGCAGAAATCAGCGACACCACTGTAAAAAAATGCTCAGCGGTTTTCCGGCAAAGACAACCCGTCGACCGACGGGTTGTCAGTGCACAACTGTTTATTGTGTATCATCCGTACCTCAAGGGAAAATCAAAGTATCACAAACGGATTTCCGGGAATTCAGCAGAGTGTATCCTTATCCCGGTTGTACACATAGACACATAAAGTATTCACTGCGCTCCACCCAGCCACTCCGGTGGGCCACATAACATACCGGCTCATCATCAAATTGGTTTCCATAGATCCAATGGGAAGAAGGGTCATTGATCCCTTCGAAAATAATAGATACATCCCTTGTCACCTTACACACTGCCGCCCGCTCACTATCCTGGTCCATATCGCTGCTTTTTTCCTGCTCAGCCCGGGTACCAACCCATATTTCACAGGTTCTGGGGCAGGTTAAGGGACCTGCTCCCTGAATAAAGTTTGGATACCAACCCGCTTTGTATAAATTCATGGATAAATCTTGAATAGGATCCGCCAAACTCGCCATCGAAAAACCGGAAATAACAGCAGCGATTAAGAAATTGAATAGAGTTTTCATGATAAATTTCCTTTTTATGAATGGAGCACCTTAACAGCGCTATAACCTTACCTGAAAATCCAACTGAACCTCAATGAGGAATATCCTAAATCACGTTATTTACCGAACAATCGAACAGATTATCTGAACTCCATTTATTTGCAATGTCTATTAATCTGGTACAAACGAACGAGCTTACCTCTGCGCCATTAACCAACACTCTCAAGACCCAGCATGGCATTGCAATATAGGGTGTTAATCCGGAAGAACTCACTGCCGGATCCATATGACATTTTTGGGAGAATGGTCAGTCTTGAGCTACTGGAAAATTACTGAAAAATCGGAAAAACGGAACAATAGTTCCCACCATTTTTCTGAATCAAAATTATTTCTGGCGAATCATCAAAACAACCTGTACTGTTGAGCTTTAGTCATTGGAAAGCTCGCATTGCACCTAATCATCCAACCAGGTAAATTTGAAAAACGCTGATTGGGTGCCAGGCCATTGGAATATAACCTCTCTTAAATTGTATTCCAGTGTTGGCAGATGTTCTACGCCATTAAAGCCATAGAATTTAATGCTACTTTTGCAGATTCCTTTCAAGCTTCAAACTGAGTGTCTGCGTATAAACCATCGGATTAGGACATCAATTTCCGCTGGCTCATTGGTTTTAGTACGGAAACCAAAACTTGGTATTCGACGGTATAGATCAAAAATCTGGAATAGGATAGTAATCGATGCTATCGATGGTCGACGTTTGATGTTCTTGGCCAGCAGGCTAAGATAAAAAAGCGAATATCGCGCGAGCACTTCGGGGTTGAAGGTATCCTGTTCAAAGCCTGTATCTATGCCAAGTGCTTCAACTTGAAAAACGATGCTGCTGATGGACGAACTGCCGCAATACCAACTGCCGGAGCAGTCAGATAAAACGCAAGCAAACTGAAGCATGCCAGGAATGGCTGTAGTGCATTGGTTTGCTGAAAAATAACAAACCAGACGGCCTGAAAAGGTAACAAAAATACAAGAGTGACAAAAACTTCACTGACAACGCCATCAAACAAGAAATGATGCATTTCAGAAACATGTGGTTTTCAGCAGTTCGCAAGTATAAACCACACTGATATTGACAATCGATTGAGCCCGATCCATCCAGTGGGCACTAAACGACTGTCGATATGTTATCCAAATAGCGAATCAGCATTCGGCACCGGTTGGAATATGCCATTGCTTACGAGCTGTCTGGATTGCCTGGGGGTCGCGTAACAATTGCGAGCAGCCCGATCTTCCTGCCTGATTTCTCGAGGTAAGAAAGTCAGGACATAACTGCCAATTGAGCTTATGCGATGTCTTATTGTATTTAATAAAAAATGGAAACCAACATGAAACAAATAATACTCACTGTCGCGTTATTACTGCCTGGTTTTGCCCTGGCCGTGCCAGACACCTGGATCGAGGTGTTTGATGGGGCAGGTGTTCTGGTGGGCCATGTTACAGAAGTTAAAGTGGGCGGTCAGGGTCACAATTCACCCACCGCTGGCTGGGTACGCGGGCTGAGTACCGCAGTGGATCCTGCCACGGGGGGCGAGCTCGGCACCTTCCGGTTTGTGGCGGATATGATGATGGCCACCCACCATAATCGCGTCTATTTCACCGGAGCGGGCTGTGCAGCTGGCGGCGGGCCGATTTATTTTGTGGTCGAGGATGACCCCGCGCCCGCCGATACCATGAATGCGGAAGGCCGCGCGGGTATTTGGATGAATGCAGAGTGGGCAACTGTACCCTTGCCAGCGGGGCCTCTCCCCCCTGCCGCTGCTTATATGGATCCCTTTGGCCCCTGTCTGCCCAATCCGACCGGTGTGCTTCCTGGTGCCGCCTCACAATACCGCATGGGTGCGGGCATTACACGCGCTTATGCGCCGCCATTCGGTGTCATGTAGGCAGGATTTTCACAGCCTTGACCCTCAATCCGCCGCGGACTCTGACAAAACCCGCAGTGCATATCCAAGCAGTAAAACGTTGTGTGGGATTCCCACTCGACCAGCGTATCGCGCGCATGGCCGAGTGGTTTTTTCAGCTCTACACTGTGCATTTAACCTCAGGGGCCCGACAGCACGGGGCAAGGTAATTGGCCTATGCAATGGCAAGTTTAAGTAGGTTGCCAGGCAATATTGAGAACGGTTAGCAGACAGCCAAGCGGTTGGCAAAACACCCTTCCGACTGCAGTGCTCTCCCTTTCTGACAGAGCGTCTGCAAAAGCGCCCTGCTCCACAGATAGTTCGGTTAAAAACCTCTACACTGAACAATGGCCTGAAATACCTTTTTCAATGTCTGTCAAACCACCATAAAACCAGGTATCAACTGAGAGTCTGGATCTGCATAGCAGTCTGAACACCTACTATCATCATTTGCACGCCAATGACTGCCAGGATCAGCCCCATTAAACGTGTGATAATATCAAGTCCGCTCTTACCGACTGCCGATAAAATTTTCGAACTAAAAATAAAACAGAAAAAAGTGATAATACACAGAATCGCAAACACAACTATTGTCACAATGATTTCTGGCCATCCATCTGCAGCCGAATAACTCATTGCTGTAGCAATAGTGCCCGGCCCAGCCAGGAGCGGTACGGCCATAGGGGAAACAGCAATATCGGCACCATCGGTCTTTTGAGACGTATGTAACTTGGAACTTGCTCCCTGGAGCATATGGTAGCCAACCAAAAAGACGATAACCCCTCCTGCAATGCGCAAGGCAGGAAGCGTGATACCAAACATGTGAAAGATGGATTTACCGAGCAGGGCAAATAATAGAATGATGATAAAGGTTATGGTCAGGGCCTTAAGTGCAATTTTAGTCTTCTCAAACTTGTCCTTGTCCCCGCTCAGCCCCGCAAATACCGTTGTATTTGCTATCGGGTTCATAATTGCAAAAAACGCCATAAAAACTATTAAGGCGTGTTTAATCAGTGGGGTCATATGGGATTACTCTTCCGAAAAACCAAGAGATCTGCAGTGGTCGCTGTGCGCCTGATTATCCCGATTCCTCCGTATTCTGTAAAGGCGCACCCCCAAACTGCTGGCTGCCCATACCTTGAGAACAAAAAAATCTCCTCCTCTTCAAACGCGACGCTCTGTTCACACTGTTGTCCTGGTTACAGGCTGGTCATTGCAAGTTGCCCAGGACTCGCTGTGCCCTTCCTACAGTTTCTGTGTATTGGGGTTGTGCAAAACCTGCCAGTCACCCCGCTTCGCTGATACCGCACCTTCCCGATGAAACCCATACACCCGCAGCAATAAAGCCCACAATCCATACCTGTACCCCGAAAAGGCGGCAGCACTGGCCAAGGCGCTATGACTGCCTGGCCTGCAGAGCTGCACAAACCACAGGCACTGGAAACCTGGCCAGCCGGAATAAGCCCTGCCACTGCGGATGCACACCAGGTAACTCTCCGGGACGGGTACAGAATTGACCCGGGTGAATCAGAAAGTCAAAATGATGACACCCATGTAACGATTTTCCTGGCAACACCGAATAACCAAAATTTTATGCTACCGCATCCAAACTCCCTCCCCGATCCGTCAATAAAACCATTGGCAACCGGCATCCATCGCTGATAGGACTCAACCCGGCGCCAACCCCATGGCCAAGGCTTTGGTTTCCGTGGTGTTATCGGGGCCGATCGACGATGACCGTTGTGGAATTTGGCAATCAGACAAGAAGATATAGATGAAAAACAAATACTTGAGAGCTGCGGCACCGGTCCTGGTGCTGGCAGTGGGTTTTGGGGTCGTACAATGGATGTCTGCCGCCAAACCGGCGCCGGAAAAAAAAGAGGAGGAGCAACGCCTGGTATCGTTACTCTATACCGAGGCCCGGGAAGAATCGGTTCTGCTTACCGTCACCACTCAGGGGGTAGTGCGCCCACATACCGAAATAGACCTCACCCCTGAGGTTTCCGGCCGCATCACCCATATTTCCGCCAGTTTCGCCGAGGGCGCCGGGTTTAAAGCCGGTGAAACCCTGATCCAGCTGGACGATGCCAACTACCGCCTTGCGCTGGCCCGAGCCGAGGCCGGGGTAGCGCAGGCCCAAGTACTCCTGCTACAGGCACAGGCGCAAGCCAGCATCAAGCGCCAGCAGTGGCTTTCTGCCAACCCGGATAAAGAACCGACGCCCTTGCAGGTCAATGAACCCCAGGTGAAGGAAGCCGAGGCCAACCTGCACTCCGCCAAGGCGGAACTTGCCGATGCAACACGCAACTTGGCGCGTACCCGTGTCAAGTTGCCATTCCGGGGCCGCGTGATCCGCCGCGACGCAGGTGTGGGCCAGTATGTCAGTACCGGCACGCCGCTCGGGCGTGTATTTGCCACTGACCTTGTGGAAGTGCGACTGCCGCTCACCGATTCCCAACTGATGGAACTGGGACTGCCCATGGGCTTTGTCTCCTCGACGGCCCATCCCGGACCGATCGTCACCTTGTCCGCCCAGGTGGGTCAGACCCAGCGCCAGTGGCGGGGACACATCGTGCGCACCCAGGCGGCCATCGACCAGCAAACGCGTTTGATATACGCCATCGCAGAAGTGCGCGACCCCTATGGCAAAGGGGCCAGCGACGGGGTACCCCTGGCAGCAGGACTGTTTGTGACCGCACAGGCAGAAGGTGTACAGGCTCACCAGGCGTTGGTATTGCCCCGGGAGGCTCTGCGCAATGCCGATACGGTATACGTGATAGATGAGAATAACCGCCTGGATATTCGCACCGTAGAGGTAGTGTCCACCTCGGAAAATCGCGTCGTGGTCACCGCCGGCCTGGCCGACGGCGAAAAAGTGGTGACTTCCGCCATTGCCAATGCCGTGGATGGCATGCAGGTACAGCCCGTCACCCAACTGGCCCAAAAATAAAAACGGAAAGCGCGCATGAACAAGTTGATCGAATGGTGGGCGCGCAACAGCGTCGCCGCCAACCTGATGATGGTGGGTATTTTTGTCACTGGCCTCCTCAGCTTTGGCAGCATGGAACGGGAAATGGACCCGCAGGTGCGTTTCCCGGGGCTGGAAATCGCAGTCTCCTGGCCAGGAGCAGCGCCACAGGAAGTGGAGGAACAGATTGTGGCCCGAATCGAAGAGGCCGTCAGCGATCTCGACAATATCGATTGGGTACGCTCTACATCGGCCGAAGGCTATGGCGGTGTCTATATCCTGGCGGAAAGTGATGTCGACTTTCCCCGTTTTATGAACGAGGTCAAAATCCGTGTCGACAGCATCTCCTCTTTCCCCCGCAGCATAGAACCTCCACAGGTACGCCAATGGGTCAACCGCGATGAGTACATCCGCGTTGCCATACACGGTAACCTGGGTGAGCGTGAGCTGAAGCGCCTGGCTGAGCAATTGCGACGCGAAGCCGTCGCCCTGCCCGCCATCTCGGTGGTGGAGCTGTTCGGCACCCGCATGGAGGAAGTCTCCATTGAGGTCAGCGAGCAAGCGCTGCGCCGCTACGGCATGACGTTTCAGGAAGTGGCTGACGCCATACGCACCAGCTCCCTCAACCAGTCCGCCGGTAGCGTGCGCACAGAGGTGGGCACCTACCAACTCAAAGTCCGCAACCAGGCCGATACCAAGCGGGAGTTTGCCGATATTATCGTGCGCCAGACCGCCGATGGCGGCACCATTCGCATCGGCGATATCGCCAATGTTGTAGACGGTTTCGTGGACAACGAAATCCTCGCCACACTGAACGGTGAGCCCGCGGTGCTGCTACAAGTGATGACCACCGAAACGATGGATATTGTCACCGCTTCCGACGCCATCAGCCAGTGGATTGCCGAACGCAGCGAAACATTGCCCACCGGAGCCAAACTGACCCTGTGGACCGATGACGCCGTGGACTTCAAAGGCCGCATGAATACCATAGGTACTTCTGCGTTTCAGGGGCTGCTGCTGGTCTTGCTGGTATTGGTTTTCAGCCTGCGGCCAAAAGTCGCCCTATGGGTGGCGATAGGCATTGCCACGGCCTACGCCGGTGCATTTGTCCTGCTGCCCAGCGTAGGGGTATCCCTCAACATGCTATCCACCTTCGCTTTCCTGCTGGTGCTGGGTATCGTTGTCGACGACGCCATTGTGGTGGGGGAGAGTATCCATACCGAATCCCACCGCCCGGAACACCAGAAGCCAGGTGGCAGCCTGAGCGCCGCGGTACTGGGCACACAGCTGGTGGCCAAACCGGTCGTTTTTGCCGTGGTGACCACGATCCTTGCCTTCCTGCCATGGATTTTTCTCCCCGGTCCCACCAGTGAATTCACCCGCCACATCACTTGGGTGGTGATCCTTGCACTAACATTCTCCCTGGTCGAGTGCCTGTTTATCCTGCCCGCACACTTGCGCAACCTCAAGCCGCGCACCAGGCTCGGCCGGTTTGGGCGTGTGCAAAAGCGCATTGCCGATGGCATTGTCCATTTTGCCCACAGATACTACCGCCGCATTGGCCAGTGGGCTGTGGAACGGCGCTACCTGACACTGAGCATTTTTATCACCACCCTGATGATCGGTATAGGCATGTTTGGCAGTGGCTGGGTGAAGAAAGGCTTTATGCATGAAATTGAATCCGATGAAGTGACTGTCAATGTCGTGATGCCCGAAGGCGCACCCTACAGCCGTGCACTGGAAATACTGGCCCAACTGCAGGACGCGGAAAAACGCCTTGAGGAAGAGGTAAACCAACGCACAGACGGCCAGGGTGTGCTCATTGAGAACTGGTATACCCGCTCCCGTCGCGACAGTGTAATGGCCATAGTACAACTGGCCCCGCCGGAAGTGCGGGATATGTCCGCCAAAGAGGCCGCCCTGCGCCTGCGGGAGCTGATCGGCGAGATCCCCGATGCGAAAGAGGTTTCAGTACGCTATGCACTCAATGACAGTGGCCCCGGATTTGAACTGTCCATCCGCCACCCGGACCTGGATGTGCTGCGCGCCGCCACCGCCGACCTGGAGGCTCAGCTGCGCACTTATGAAAGCCTCTACGACGTGCGCAACAATCTCGAAAGTGCCTCCGAGGAAATCCGCATTGATCTCAAGCCCGGTGCAACCAAACTCGGGTTGACGCTGGCGGAGGTCAACCGCCAGGTGCGGCAGGCGTACTTCGGTGAAGAAGTGCAGCGCCTGCCCCGTGCCGGCCAGGACGTCAAGGTAATGGTGCGCTATCCGCTGACTTCGCGTCGCTCCATTGAAAGCCTGAAAGATTTCCGCGTGCGCACCGCAGACGGGCGCGAGGTACCCTTGCTGGCTATCGCCGAGCTGGAATACGCACCGGGCATTAAGCGCATCCAGCGCTGGAACGGCAATCGCGCTGCGCGGGTAATGGCGGACCTGAAAGACGATGTGCGCGGCGACATCATGCAGGACCTGAATGAAAACTTTTTCCCCAATTGGGAAAAACGCTATCCAGGCATTATTCGCGGCGCTGTGGGCCAGGCGGAGGGCCAAAAGAAATTCATTTCAAATGTGCTGAAACTCTACACTACAGCCTTCTTTGCCATGTACAGTCTGCTGGCGATCGCCTTCCGCAGTTACTCCCAGCCGATCCTGATCCTGATCGCCATTCCCTTCGCCTTTATTGGCGCCATCTTTGGCCACGCAGTTACCGGCATGACCTTGGCCATCTTTAGCTACTTTGGCATCGCTGCCGCAGCCGGAGTGGTGGTCAATGACAACCTCGTACTAATGGACCACTGCAACCGGCTGCGCGAGGGAGGCATGAAACCACTCAAGGCGATTGTGGAGGCCGGCGTTGCCCGATTCCGCCCGATACTGCTGACCACGGTCACTACGATTGTCGGTCTGCTGCCAATGATGCTTGAACAGAGTATCCAGGCCGCCTTTCTGCAACCCATTGTGGTAGCGCTGGCCTCGGGCGTTTTTGTGGCCTTTTTCGTCACCCTGCTGCTGGTACCGTCACTGTATGCGATTGGGCAAGATATCAGTGCGCTCGGCGCAAGACTGCGAAACCTGATTTTGCGCGGTACACAACGTGCACATTCTTCATAAAAAGAAGTTCCACTTTGGCAGCGGATGCGCAGGGCTTTCACCGCATAGTGTAGTGGTCAAGTATTTTTGGCCACAGGCTTTTGAGCCTGCCCGTGTTTTTCTGCTGCCTCGTGCGGGGCTCAATCATCGTTGTTCTGATGTGGTGGGATCTGGTTGAGTAGCCAAGGAGGTAATCGCTGATGGCTTGCTTTGCTGTCGGGAAGCTCTGATAGCCAGTCTCCGCCACCCAAACCTGTTCGTGCTGCAGGACGCTTTCCGACAGCAGTCCGAAAGGACTAACAGGCTTGCGAATAAGAAAATGGCCTTGCTCAGTATACGGAGTTGAGCATCACCACGACCTAAATGCGGCAGAGAATATTCTTTCGGCGGGGTATCGCTGTCTGGCCGTAGGGATACTCGTCCTTTAGCAGGCTGTTGAAATGCGTCCACGTAGCTACATCTTGTTGGTTTGAGAGTCATCGAGCCTATTTTAGCAAAAATTAGGCAATTTTTAGAGGTGCCCTCAAGGCTATTGTAGCCAATTACGTTGTACTGTTATTCAGTTGAATGTGCAAGCTGAGCATGTGCATCTTTTGGTGAAAGTACCGCCAAAGGTGTCGGCCTCGAAGTTATTGGGAGTGGTCAAAAGAAAGTCGGCGCTGAGGGTTTTCACACGATTTCCATATCTCGGGAAGAAGCCCTATTGGGGTAATCATTTTTGGGAGAAAGGGTACTGCGTAGTAGATGAGTTATAACCGAATCTGGTGTTTGAGGGTTTGAAAGAAAGCAGCGTATCTAGTTGATTTGTTGTCGCCAAACAGTCAACCAACCAGGAATACGCTGCTATGGATAAGAATACCGTTGTTGAATTTGCAGGTCGACATGAGACAGTAGATCCGCTAACTGAGCTATTACGTCGAGGGGCACGAGAGCTGCTTCAGAAGGCAGTGGAGGCAGAGCTGTCGACCTTCATGGAGGAGTTTCAAAACCGCCGCCTGGATGATGGCCGAGCGGCTGTAGTCCGCAATGGATACCTGCCAGAGCGTGATGTACAGACCGGAATTGGCCCGGTGAAAGTGAAAGTGCCGAAGGTCCAGAGCAAGGACGGTAAGCCAGTAACCTTCCGCTCAGCTTTGGTGCCGCCATATGTGCGCAAGACCCGCTCACTGGAGGCGGCGCTGCCGTGGTTATACTTGAAGGGCGTTTCAACTGGTGAGATGGAGGAGGCCCTGTCGATACTGGTTGGCCCGGAAGCGAAGGGCCTATCAGCCAGCACGGTGGCTCGCTTGAAGGGGCAGTGGAAGAATGAATACGATACCTGGCGAACCAAGCGACTTGATAAAGATCGCTGGGTGTACATCTGGGCAGACGGCATATACAGCGGCCTGCGCTCGGAAGAAAGCAAACTCTGCGCGCTGGTTGTCATTGGCGTAAATGAGCGTGGAGAAAAGCACTTTCTGGCAATTGAAGACGGGGAACGCGAATCGACGCTGAGCTAGAAAGGTGTGCTGGGAAAGCTGAAAGAGCACGGCATGAACACGCCAGAGCTGGCAATTGGCGATGGTGCTATGGGGTTCTGGACGGGGCTGGAAGAGACCTACCCGAAGACGCGCCAGCAGCGTTGCTGGGTACACAAGACGGCCAATGTGCTCATCAAGCTGCACGAGAGCTTCTGCAACGGCAGTAACAGGGCAGCGCTGTTCAGCTGCGTATGAAGAGTTGGATGCAGCTTAAACTGACTGGAAAAGCTGTCTTGCCAATAGGGTCCACTTAAGCGGAGAAGGCACTCGACACTTTCGTCAAGACGTACGAAGCCAAATATCCGAAAGTTGCCGAGTGCCTGTTAAAGGATCACGAAGAACTGATGAGCTTCTACGATTTCCCGGCGAAACACTGGCAGAGCATCAGGACAACGAACCCGATCGAGTCGACGTTCGGAACGATACGACATAGGACGAAGCGCTCTAAAGGCTGTCTGTCGAGAGAAGGAATGCTGCACATGCTGTTCAAGCTGGGAATGTGTGCAGAGGGAAAGTGGAGAAAACTCCGGGGCTTTGACTGCCTGGCCAAGGTCATCACCGGAGTGAAGTTCAAAGATGGAGAGGAGGTGTCAACAGCCGACCAGAGCGCTGCTTAATCTGGCTTTTTGAACACCAAAATTGACAATAACTCTGCGTAAGATACGATCGGAGTTGATGCTGTGATGATACGTAAGTATGTAAAATATCAAGAGAAGTTAGAGCAGCGGTAAGCACAGCTGGATTTGCCGCGATAATGATAGAGTGGGACAGCTCTGCGGCCAGCCTTCTAGAGGGCTGGCTTTTAGGCCCCTTTTATGGGGCATAAGGAAATTCCGGGTTCTAAGAATCCGGATGTTTATTGAGCGCAATGCTGTGTATTTGGTTGCAAATCGATCATTTTCTGAGGTAAAGGCTTCCTCTATTATTTTTCAGGATTCAAAGTAACTATCTAATTTATAGGAAATTTACGTTGTCAATACGTAAGTCCTAACTTTATATTTATAAAGTTAGAGTTATACGCTTGACTTTGGTTTTATTTTTTAATTTACTATAATTATTCAGTACACAATCAAATTACACAATTTTTGCTTAAGAAATAGCACTTATTGAATATAATGTGCACGATTGTGCTTAAATCAAAAGAAAATCACCTTAATTTTAATCAGCTTCGTGCATGAACTGAATATACCCAAAGCGTTTGAGATTTAGGTTTAGGCAGTTGAGACAAAAGCCTTCAAAACCTGCACCAAGTAGAGTCTTCAACACCTAATTTTCAAACGTTATGGGTATAGTTACGATTAAAGAAGATAGGAATTTAGTGAGCTTCAATGTTGTCAATGGAATTAAGACAGGTGACAACATGAAGGCAGCTACGAATGGTTCGTATCTGCAAACAGAGGAAATAGGTGAATGACTGCTAAACTGGCTCACCTGCTCCAACCCAAAAACGAAAGAGATGGAATACATTATGCATAACGGAATTACTGAATTGTCAGTTAATGAAACAGAGATAGTTAACGGAGGCATCTTATTCCTTGCGATTGGTTATGGTAGGTGGCTTGCAGGGGAAAGCAGAAGTAGCAACCAGGCACGGATCGATTCAGGTGAACACCCTGGGCTAATAGGTGAACTGTTTACCAGCGCTGCTGGTGGCGGTCCCAGTGGTCCATTGTAATCTCAATACTTCGGACAATTTTATGAGGCGAAATAGGTAGGAACCATGGGCAGCTGCTGAGAAAATAAGGTTCTAACATCCAATTAACGCAGAACCTGCCCATGGCAGATGTAGTAAAAACTATTTTCACTTGAATGTCCAATGTTAAGAAACTCCTTAATCCGCAGATAGAAACCGCTAAAACTCTTAACAGCTTGTTGAGCACATTGGCCGTCTTGTGTACCCAGCAACGCTGCTGGCGCGTCTTCGGGTAGGTCTCTTCCAGTCCCGTCCAGAACCCCATGGCACCATCGCCAATCGCCAGCTCCGGGGTGTTCATGCCGTGCTCCTTCAGCTTTCCCAGCACACCTTTCCAGCTCAGCGTCGATTCGCGTTCCCCATCTTCAATTGCCAGAAAGTGCTTTTCTCCACGCTCGTTTACGCCAATGACAACCAGCGCACAGAGCTTGCTTTCTACCGAGCGCAGGCCGCAGTATATGCCGTCTGCCCAGATGTACACCCAGCGATCTTTATCAAGTCGCTTGGTTCGCCAGGTATCGTATTCATTCTTCCACTGCCCCTTCAGGTATAACCACGGCAGCGCCGCCTCCAGCGAGTGGGTCTTGCGCACGTATGGCGGCACCAAAGCTGAGCGGAAGGTTACTGGCTTACCGTCCTTGCTCCGGACCTTCGGTACCCTGACCTTCACCGGACCGATCCCGGTCTGAACCTCGCGCTCCGGCAAGAAGCCATTGCGGACTACAGCCGCACGACCGTCGTTCAGGTGGCGGCCTTGAAACTCTTCCATGAAGGTCAACAGCTCTGCCTCCACTGCCTTCTGAAGCAGCTCTCGTGCGCCCTGGCGTAGTAGTTCTGTCAGTGGGTCAGCTATCTCCTGTCGATCCGTAAACTCAACAACGGTATTCTTGTCCATAGCGGCGTACACTTGGTTGGTTGACTGTTTGGCAACAACAAATCAACCAGATACGCTGCTTTCTTTCAAACCCTCAAACACCAGAATTGGTGATAGCTCTTTCAAATGGCCGCCCAGAGTAAAACCGATTTCTGGCAGCAGCACACCAGCGCCTGGAAGAACAGCGATCTATCCCAAGCAGCCTACTGCCAGCAGCATGAGCTAAAGCTCAGCACCTTCACCTATTGGCGCAACAAGCAGAACAGGCTCCAGCCAAAGCTGATACCGGTGCCCATGCCAGTTTTGGAAACCTCGGTTGAGCTGGCATTGCCTGGCGGTATCCAGATGCAGTTACCAGCATCAGCCCTTGAGCAAACCCTTCACTTGCTCTGGCGCCTACTACGGGAGCAGAGGTGATGCTGCGTCCGAAGCAGTCCGCGCAGACCTACTTGTACATGGAGCCTGTCGATATGTGCAAGTCTATCAACGGCCTGGCGGCGCTGGTCGAGCTAGAGATGGAGCTCTCTCCTGCACTGGAAATCCTCTTCGTGTTCTGCAATCGCGGTCGCGATAAAATCAAACTGCTCTACTGGGAGTGCAACGGCTTCGTAGTCTGGTACAAACGCCTGGAGAAGCAGCGCTTGGATTTCCTATTGCGCGGTTGGTGGCTATCACAGCTTATGGCAGCGGGGCTTTACTTGATATGGCTTACGCCCCTTTTCAAGGCAAGGGGACTGGAGAGCACAGTCTACTGCGCAGCATGCTTGACAACTTTTCTGAAGGTGACATCGTTGTTGCTGATCGATATTACACCTTCTATTTTCTAATTGCAGAATTACAGTCACGCGGTGTTGATATTGTTATGCAGCAACACGCTACACGCCGAACAGACTTTTGCAAAGGGCAGCGCCTTGACAGTAGGGATCATCTTGTAGAGTGGCGCAAGCCAGCAAAACCCAAGTGGATGGAGAGGGACTACTACGAGCAATTTCCAGATAAGCTGCCTGCTCGAGAGCTACAGGCAGGGAAAAAAGTACTGGTTACCACGCTATTATCCAATAAAGCAGCACCTCGCAAGCAGCTGAGTAATTTGTATAACAACCGCTGGCAGGTCGAGCTTAATCTGAGAGAGATTAAGACCACGCTGGGAATGGATATTCTCCGCTGCAAGACACCAGAGATGGTTGTTAAAGAGATCTGGGTATATCTACTCACCTACAAATCTTATTCGCTGGCTAATGAATCGATCAGCAGCACAAAAAGATATACACCCTAAACATATCAGCTTCAAACATACATTGCAGCTCTGGCAGATGTTTGTCAGTGATCCGAGAAGAGATAATAGCGATCTCGATCGTCTTTGCGATCTTTTCGTGAGCGTTGTAGTAGGCAACCGACCAGGCAGGGTCGAACCACGGTGCGTGAAGAGAAGGAGAAAAACTTATCCATTACTGACTGAACCCAGATCGTCAAGCAGAGACAGAATTAGAAAATATGGCCATCCTGCTAGCAGGCTGTTGAAATCCGGAAGTATTATTTGGAAAAGGTTTCTAGCAAGCCAAAAAACTCGAGGAAAAGCTGCTTTTTTCTACTTTGATGGATTTTTAATCGGCTTTTGGCTGAATACACGCCCCCTTAACGCTATTTTTGCTGCTTCTCCGTCCATTAAGCGGATCCCCTTTGTAAATTGCTTATTCGGGTTAGATTCCAACCGATAAAGGTGAGGGTAAATACCTCCTTGACCCGCGCTAACCCGCGGACTTTTACTTGGCGAATCAGGCCAATGGTTTTGCCCCAACCGAAACCCTCCTCAATTCGCTTGCGTACCTTCATGCTCGCTTGATATCCACTGTGCCGAGTTAAGTGGACCCTATTGGCAAGACAGCTTTTCAAGTCAGTTTAAGCTGCATCCAACTCTTCATACGCAGCTGAACAGCGCTGCCCTGTTACTGCCGTTGCAGAAGCTCCCGTGCAGCTTGATGAAGTAGAGGATTTTCCCCTTGATCCACCAAACCTATCAACAATCAGCGCGCCACTTACTGCTCCACTGGCAAATCCTCCCCAAAACCCTTCGCCATTCATAGCACTGCTAGTTCCAGTTACAAGTCCGCCAATAACTGCGCCCCCAGCAACCGTCAGGATACCACCATTTACCTGCTCGAGCTCATTCGTAATTAGTTCTTGCATTATTTTCTCTCTAAAATATCAATTGTGATTGGCAGTCTCACCTGCCGTTAGTTGAATCCGCCTTCCCGCGGAAGCGACCGTTTCCGGTCTATGTGCAACCAATATCCGAGTAATAGCAAGCTACTGAATATGCTGGTTAACCAGCGATTCATTCGCCATATCCAAATGACTGGTTGCTTCGTCCATGAACAGGATGCGGGGTGCGCGATATAAGGCGCGCGCCATCACAATTCTTTGCTTCTGCCCTCCGCTAAGACTGGTGCCCATATCACCAACGAGGGTGTTGTATTGCATGGGCATATGCATAATTTCTTCATGGATACACGCCATATTCGCGCAGTGGACTATACGTTGGAGATCTACCTGAGGCTCGAAACAGGCGATATTGTCACCGACAGTTCCAGCGAGTAATTGATCGTCCTGCATAACACCGGCAATCTGGCTGCGATAATTTGGCAGTTTCTTCAGGGGTTGGCCATCGATCAGGATTTCCCCTTCGGTCGGCTCCAGCAACCTCATCAGGCATTTGAGCAATGTGGTCTTGCCACAGCCGCTGGGACCGACAATGGCAACAGTTTCACCAGATTCAATGGTAAAGTTGACATCCTGAAACGCCGGAGCCTCCGCCTCACCAAATTGAAAACCCAGCTTACGCACTTCGATTTTGCCCTGCAGCGCATGCGCTTGATCGACGCTCATTGGCAGGCTGTCGGGTCGATCTATATCCTCGACTTGGGTAAATACAATATCGGACAGGCGGTCCAGATGCAGACCCAGCATTTTTAACTCGATCCACTTGGCGATCAGCGCATCCATAGAACCCACAAAACGGGTTTTGTAGCTCATAAAGGCGTAAAGCATACCGACGGTGAGGATATTTCCCATCACTGCGGTTGCAGCGAAGTAGATCACCAACAGGTTTTCCAAACCAAACAACAGGCGATTGATGGTGTTGTAGCCGATATTCCAGCGGGCAATGCGGATATCCTTGTTGATAGCATCGGCGAGGCGGTTGTGCCACTGCCCCTGGCGGTCGTTCTCGCGCTGGAACAGTTTGGCGGTCTGGATAGCCCGCACCGATTCCATAAAGTGCGAGTCGTGTTTTGCCTGGGCAACAATTTGTTCTTCAGTAATTAGCCGTAATGGGCGATAAAGTAACAGACGCAGAACTGCGTACAGGACGACCACCAGCAACACAATCAAGGTTAGCCATAGATCGTAAAAAAACATGGCGGCCAGTGTGATCAGCGCCATAATACCGTCCACGACCGCAGCCACCAGCCCGGTGGTGAGCAGCTCGCGCACCTTGTTCAGAGAACCGAAGCGGGAAACCACGTCGCCCATATGCCGGGTGGAGAAATAGCTCATCGGCAGGCGGATCAGATGGCGGAACAGGTTGGCAGCCATCTGCATATTGAGCCGGCTGGAGATATGCAGGATCACCCATTCCCGCAAGGCGTTGGTGCCGGTTTGTATCACCAGTAACAGACCAAAGCCGATCGCCAGCACCAGCAGCAGGTTGGCGTCGCCGCGCAGGATGACGTCATCCACCACCGTTTGCATATAAAATGGCGTAACCACGGCAAACAACTGAAGCAGCAGAGACAGCAGCAGCACCTGAATCAAGCTGCGCTTTAACCCGCTGATACGCGACCAGAAATGGCTGAGTTTCAGACGCTGGCGGTCTTCCCCCGATTGGAATTCATCCGTTGGCGTAAGCTCCAGGGCAACGCCGGTAAAGTGCTGGCCGAACTCCTCCCAGGTCAGCACCCGTTCCCCCACTGCGGGGTCATGGATGGTGACCTTGTTACGCTGTACGGATTTGAGCACGACAAAGTGTCATATCCCAGTGCAGCACACAGGGGCGCTGTAGCTCTTCCAAGTGTTCCATCTCAAGGCGCAGGGCGCGGCCGGCCAAGTGCAGGCGCCCGGCCATATCCATCAGGGTCTTGAGGTTGGTGCCGTGACTGGAGATATGGAAGCGGCGGCGCAGGCCGGCGAGGTCGGTATCATAGCCGTGAAACCCGGCAATCATCGCCAGGCACACCAGCCCGCATTCCGCAGCCTCAGTCTGCAAAATTACCGGCAGTTGGCGGCCTGTAGAAAAATGCAGAAGCTTTTCCGGCCGACCTTGACCGGCTGGTTGGCGCGTGGTCGCCTCCATCACAGGCGCCCCCGCAGGCTGTAAATGGGCTCCAGCAGCCATTGCAGCAAGCTCCGTTCCGCCAGTTGCACATCGGCAGACAGGGTCATGCCCGGCTTGAGGGAAAAGTGCCGGCCATAGGCATTAACCGTCGGTTGTGCCAGTTTTGCCGTGACCCTGAACACCGGCTCGTGCACTGTGACAGGAACACGGAGCAGCTCATCGGGCAGCAGTACGGTATCGGATACCTCCAGCACGGCACCGGGGTAAAGGCCAAATTTTTGGTAGGGAAAGGCATCGTAGCGAATTTTCAAGGGCTGGCCTGCACTGAGAAAACCCGCAGAGCGCACCGGCACCAGCAACTGTGCCGTGAGTACGTGATTCTCCGGCACCAAAGATAAAACCGGGATATCGGCTTGTGCCTGCTGGCCCTCAGCCGCCTGCAGATTACTGACAACTCCGGCTCGGGAAGCCTTGACGATATAGGCCTGCTGACCATGCAGTTGGGCAATCTGCTGGGCGAGGTCAGAAAGGCGCGCGCGCAACTGGTCACCGCTGTTGGCAAACTCTTCGGGAAGCAGCAGGCGATCACTTTCCAGTTGCCGAATCTGGTTGCGCAGATTCACCCGGCTGCGCGCGAGATCCTGACGTTCGGCGTGCAGCTCCAATTCCTGGGCAATAACCGCGTCCAGCTCCGCCGAGGAAATATAACCTTCACGCTTGAGTTGTCGATAGCGCCCCGCCTGTTCTGCACTCAAGTCGTAACGGCGGACCTGGGTCTTTATCTGTTTTTCGAGCAGAGCCAGGTCTTCCTCACTGGCAACAATGCGCTGGTCAAGATCACGCAGTTGTTGGCGATAAATTTTCTCGCCACGCCCCAACTGTTCGGTGACTAATTTTTGTTGGCTTTCGTACTCCGCCAACAATAAGGACTCGAGGTGCTTACCATCTGCCAATATTCGGTCGCCGTTGACCACAATCAGGGGTTGATCCTTCAATACCTGATCACCCTCACGCACGAGCACCTGCTTGATAACTCCCGAGCGCTCAGCGTAAACCCGCACGACACCCGAAGCCGGTTCCAGCCAACCAGTTACGCTTTCCTTGCGAGCATAGTTGCTGCTGAAAAGCCAGATGATGGAGAGAGCCACCCAGACTAGTAGCAATGACAAAATGACACCGTGTGAAAGGCGAGGCAGGAGCAGAATCTCACCGTGCAGGCGGTCTGCGTGTCTTTCCATGGCTTGCTGACGGAACAACCCTGCCACTACAGCCTCCTTACTATGGCTTAGTTTTTATCAAAACTTAGAATAGTTTTAAAGTGCTAGAGCCCTGAACCTACAGGGCTTTGGCCACAGACAGGAAGAGTCAATTTATAGAAACTCCGGGTAGACACTAAATGACATGAAAGTATCCCCTTGCTCGCCGATACCCATACTGAAAAACTGTCCGAACTATTGTTTTATTATTTTATGGAAACTCTGTCAAGCAATACTTCGGACAGTTTTTTGAGTTCAGGCCCTGATAATACGAAGCCTGCACTTTAATAACGTGTATTTATCACAAGTCTGGGGTAGACGCGAGTTGCGATAAACACCCTTATAGAGCTACAGCCCCGGAATTATGGATCACCCCGAGTTTGTCGGAGGCAATTTGATTTGAGTCATGCCGCTTGGGCAGACTCGGCTTGTTGATAATACAGGTTTTCGTATTCAGCTGGAGGCATATCGCCAATTGGCCCAAGAATGCGGCGATGGTTAAACCAGTCGACCCAGGTCAAGGTTGCATGTTCAACCTCATCCAGCCCTTTCCAGGGACCTGCCCTGTGGATGACCTCCGCCTTGAATAAACCGTTGATAGTTTCTGCCAGTGCGTTGTCGTAGGAGTCGCCGACACTGCCGACTGACATATGGAAACCCGCCTCACTAAGCCGCTCGGTATATCGAATCGACAGATACTGACTACCTCGATCACTGTGATGGGTAACGCCACGGGGCTTACCTCGTGCCCAGAGTGCCTGCTCCAGAGCATCAAGCACAATGTCGGTTTGAAGGCTCTTTAATACGCGCCAGCCAACGATGTAGCGAGAGAATACGTCGACAACGAATGCGACATAAACAAAACCAGACCAAGTTGCGACATAGGTTATGTCGGCCACCCAAAGCTGGTTGGGGCGCTCTGCCGTAAACTCGCGATTCACCAGATCCAGCGGCTTATCGGCCAGCTCATCCGGGATAGTCATAACGCAACGTTTGCCTCTTCGAACACCTTCCAATTGCAGTACCTTCATCAGCCGTTCAACTGTGCAGCGGGTGACCTTTATGTCTTCACGGTTAAGCTGCTTCCAGACCTTGCATGCACCATAGACGCGGTGGTTTTCTTCGTAGATCCGCTGGATCTCAGGCTTCAGCTCATCGTCACGTTGAGCGCGCGCACAGCGTTGCTCTGGATTGGCCTGTAGATGCTTGCAGCGGTAAAAGGTCGATGGTGCAATCGGCAGAATCTCACAGATTGACTCGACACCGTACGCCTCACGCTCCTGGTCAATGAATGCCACCATTACTTCGGTTTGCGGTCGAGCTCCGCCTGGGCAAAAAAGCGGCAGCCTTGCGCAAGATCTCGTTAGCGCGTTTCAGCTCGCGGACTTCGCGCTCCAGCTCTTTGAGACGGGCTGCGTCGCTGCTGGTGGTGCCGGGCCTGGTACCATTGTCGACTTCCATCTTGTTGATCCATGATCGTAGGGTCTCGGGTGTGCAGCCGATCTTGGAAGCGATAGATGTGATCGCTGCCCAGCGTGATTGGCGCTCGTGCTCGCCGGTCAATACCATGCGAACTGCGCGTTCCCGTACTTCGGGAGAGTATCCAGGTCGTTTGCTCATTGGCTAATTCTCTCAAGAAAGTTAGCCTCCGAGAAACCCGGGGGGATTCAAAGTGGCACTAAGGGATTGTCAGAGCCGTTTTCTGTAAAGAAATCAGATCCACAATTCATCCAATGGATATCCTTTAAGGATATTTCCCTCAATTTCTTCCACCGAAATACCATTCACTGGCAATGACGGACAAAATTCCCAATCACTGAATTCATGCTTTAGGTTTTAACGGCAACGATAATTGCGGTCAAAAACAGCGAGTAGAAAATAGCCACAAACCCCAAAATAGCTAGAGGGCGTACTGGTAAGGGATGGCGTTTAAACAGCAAGTAGCACCCAGAAACCAACAGCGCAAAGATCGAGGATGTGTGGAGCAGTACATTAATCAGGGGATGTGAACCAAAGGTTTTATCAAGGAAGACTCCAACGGCTGTCAAGACCAGGGTAATCCCTATCATTAGCCCTGCAGCCCGCAGAGCGTCCGCTTTGGTGAGTGCAATCGTGTTGTCTTTGGCATGGTTAATCATAGTGATTTCCCCCTTGTTTATTTCAAGTGATTCTCTGGCAACTGGTATTGAACCAGGATGCAGCCAAGCGTCCAGGGCACCTGTAAGTAAATCCCATAGAGTGTGCAAGCTCACAGGTTCAGCTTTTAAATATTCGGCAAGTTCCCGGCCGTATCGCCGCTGCCAGGCAGGTGGATAAAGCCTTAACAAGCATTTCATACCGGGCACCCGTCAAGTCGATTCCGACCAATACGCCCTACTGCTGCCATTGCATCCAAACGCTCACTCAGTGCTTTTTGCCCTGTCGAGGTCAGCTCGTACACGCAGCGTCCATCTATGTGATCTTCAGACTGTGGCCGGATAAATCCACGCGTCTCAAGACGACCAAGTGCACCGTAGAGTGTCCCGGGCCCCGGCTTGTAACCGGTTACTTGATCAATGTCCCGGGCAATCGCATAGCCATGTCGAGGACACTCCGCCAGACTGATAAGAATCAGAACAGCGGGTTCGGTGAATCGGCCGAACTGGTTAAGGTCGTTGCGTTTCGGCATATGCATGGCCATGAGTTACGTTTTGCGATATAGTACGTTATACGTAACCCTTGTGCAACCTCTTTAAATGACCAAAATGACCACTACTAATCTTGCGCCCTTTGGACACTTTACTGAATGTCAGGGGTTGAGTGATTGGCTATCCGACCTGTCTGTGCCGCGCAGCGGAACGCCCGGCGCATCCTGCAATAGCCGCCGGGCCACGTCTAAAGCATCACGGCCCTTAACACGACACAATGGCGACACTGCCTGTGCAGTGATCCCGGCTAATGCTTCTCTGCCCATGCAAGGAATACAATCTCACATACAACGCTTGGGTTATTGGCCCTGTAAGTATCCAGTTGATTGACCTGCCACAAGTCTTAGCGGTATGCATAGTAAATTATCAAACACCAAACAAAACCGATGGATAAAGGTAAAAGTCGATACAGTATATTCCCTTCATCATTACTTTTCGAAGTTGCGGGAACGGTTAAGTCAAAATTGATTTCCAGGTCCTTTTTTAGCTGATCCTCTATTGTTTTTCGATTAACTTTCCACTCCTTTGCTACTCTGAGAGCAGCTCGGATGGAAATGAACGCAATCGCACAGATGATGAGCCCGATAACTGGAAGTGCTTTGGAAAGAACAGACAAGACTTGTTCATTGTAGATTTCAGCCTGCTTGCTTCCTGAAACAATGGCTGTCACTGTAAACAGGAAAGCACTGCTCATTAAAAGCCAGTTCATTCTGTGCCCAAGCAAATCGAACTCTCTGTCGATCTGATCAGAAAGTTCTTTATGAATATATTTAAAAGATTCCAATTTAGTATCCCTTTAGCGGACTATAGAAAATCTGGACAGCCCCCAAAAGTAACCAGACTTTCCAACAGTCTGTTATTCCCTGACTTTAAGCCATTATCGAATCTCCCTGCCTTCTATCTCCAGCATGCGATACATCCGCAGATTTACTATTGCCTTCTCGAACTGATGCGTAATTGCTTAAACCTTGGCCACGGGAAAGCGTATTCTTGATTTACCTGAACAACCGAGAAAGCTACAGCCACTCAATTATGATCACACGTATAACGCAATTGTAGCCATTAACGTTTTTTAATGGCACACTATGCCAAAACCATATTGTTGCCGATACTGCTTGTTATAACGAAAGAACCAGAACGAAACTGCTGAAATGTAAAACAGCCTGTTTCATTCTGCTGAGCTGCCCACTTATGACAACGAGGTTCGGTTTGATGAGGCCCGGGGAGATCTGGTAGGCCTGCGCCATAGCCTTGATACAGTGGCCACCGTGACTACTATTATCCCGATTACTGCCTTAGAAGCAATAGGAATCAATGGTTAGGCGCAGTGCTGCAAAACGCACTTGCCCCATAATTCGATCACGTGTGTTGTGTTTGCCGTCCGTAACCACAATAGCCGTGTCATCAAACGCCGCATTCTTAACGTAGGAAAAAATAAGGCGAGCGGGTAGGGGTCGCTGACGCGCTTACGTCTCATTGACGCGGCAGAAGATAGCCCTTTCTGATTTGTGAGAGAATCGTTGTGATTGTGGATTTCCCGCGAGTGCTTCCGTTACAGGGAACTGCGCGAGTTGATGATGATCGCGGTAGTCTTTATTATCTATTTATTCTTTGCTTGCGCCGGGTTAGCAGTTGCGTGCTATACCAGTAAATCTGCAAAGGATGCACTTAAGGTGAAGCTTTAAGCGACACCGAGTTCAGCTCCCACCGGCTGACAGAAAGGTTTGTAGTATACCAAGGCGTCAGCAATCCGTGCACCCGGTATCCAGTACTTGTTTCGGTAGGGAGTAACTCGATGATACTTCACTATCCGAACGGCGTGCTTTAAATAAGCGCCTTATGCGGTTCCACATGTATGGTGGTATGGCGAGGGCGGGCTAGAAACCCGCCTTTACCCGATTAAGTACTGGTCTGCTGTAACTTCCATTTCCGGAATAATTGACTATATCTGCCCGAATAAGCCACTGGCAAAATATGGATGCTCAGCAACTTATTGGTCTGGAAATAACGATAACTCTCACTGTTTTCGCACCACCCGACAAGAATACGACAGTCCGTGAAATAACCAATTGCAAATGGCCAAATGGTATGTTGGATTTTTTCTTCATCTCCTGTTTGATACTCAATTTCGATCTTCCGTTCCTGTCGAATAGCTTGCCTCAAAATAGAGAGATCTTCACTGGAAAATTCCTCAGATGCGGGAGGCCCAACACGCAGAGGCAACTCGCTTGCACTAAGCAGCGTTTCTTTGGGCAAAACCGCTGAAATCTTCGCTAATGCTTCCCCTGCGGCTTTAGCCAAAGGGCTGTCTCCGTAATTTGACACCCATCGGATTCCAAGCATCATGGCTTCAACCTCATCTCTGGATAACATGAGTGGCGGAAGAAAAAAACCAGGCTTTAAAATATAACCAAGCCCTGGCTCACCTTGAATGTCAGCACCCTGCGCCTGGAGGGTTGCAATATCACGATATAAAGTTCTAATACTGATATTGAGTCTATCTGCTAAAACTTGTCCTTTAACGGGGCAACTGTAGCCACGCAGGATTTGTAGCAAGTGAAAAAGCCGCTCTGTACGCATAAGTGAAACACTACTGCCATTTTCTGACAGTGTAACCGGTTAATATCTTCTCAACCACATACTTGAGAGCATGCCAACGAGGTAAGATATGTTAACTCCTAATCTGTTAACCCTATACGTGGGAAACCTTGAAATAAGCACTACTTTCTATGAAAAATTGCTTGACCGTGCCCCCGTAACGACGTTCCCGCATTATGTTTCATTTGAGTTTGATAACGGACTCTACCTTAGTCTCTGGTCAAAGAAGGCAAAAAATTTCGTCTCGGATGGAACCGGTCACCGTTTTGAACTCTCATTTTTAGTTGAAGGTGATGATTCTGTTATGTCTATTTATGAAAAATGGCAAGCGCACTCGGTCAATATTGAACAGCCTCTTCATGAGGCCGTATTTGGATTAACCTTTGTTGCAACTGACCCAGATGGACACCGTATTCGTGTGTCCACACCAGATGAATAATGGCTCATCACTTCGGGTCTTGATAAATCTGTCAGAGTTTGGAACACCTAACGTTTCCTGAACAGGCCGGAAAGGCATACAGCGGCTTGGAGAGGAAAATCAAAGAATACTACCCACGCACAGGCTTCAGCGCTTCAAGTACAGCCAGTGCCTGATAAGGCGGGATGTGCTCCTTGCCATCTTGATGCGCTAGCCAGGGATACGCCTGGCAGCGGGCTCAAAATCAAATTCCTCCCATTGCACACCGCGCAACTCACCAAGCCAGACAAGGTGAGGATCAACAGTGCTCTGAGACACGCTCGGTATGATTCTCAGCCCAGGATCCCTCCTGCTGAGAGTGCTCTAGCAGCGAGCTTTGACGCGAGAAAGAACCTAGATACATATTCACTTTGTCGCTTGTAATAAGTGTGTACTTTCCTCTATTGAGCACATATCAAATCACCAAAGTGGCGGTCTGGGTCCAGCAGCAGACACCAGGGGGGCTATAGAGGGGAGGATTGATATCTTTCTCCCATGAATGGGTTTTTGTATTTAATGCAACTCATATAAAAATAGACTTAGGACAGCGGTTTTCATACATTGAGCCCACGGGTATGCAATAGACTCCTCCCCGAGCAGTATCCAATATTCTTTGACCATAGATACCATGGCAGCCCCTGGCAATACTAACCAGGAGATATAGCCCCCTTGGGAAATCATGTCTCTGTAAACATGGTCGATTCGGCTTTGCCCTGACGTTTGAGTGGGCTAAGATGTTTGAGACATAGTGAATTGTATCGTTTCTGCTGTGCTTTGTTCATATAGATACTCCTCTAGTTGCCGTGTTCAAATATGAGCATCTAAACAGGACAACTCATTTGGGGCTCAGGAATGCGTAAACCACGTTCAATCGATGTGTCACTTTCAACATCATTTGCGCCTGTAGCAGGGGTGTGAGCCGCAGTTGTTGTTTTAGATGAAATTCCAATGCACTCACAGTTTATTGGCGGCGCATTATTAATGATTGGCTTAACTGTTTTTTATATGCGATTTATCTACAATGTAAAAAAGACGTCACAACAGATGATTCTATGAGTGAAGATGAAGTTGTGCTAATGTTGGATGCAAAGTGCAGAACAGGCCTTAAAGGCATATGAAGTATTTGAAATAAAGCTCATAATTAAAACATAGCCATGTAAGAGGGTATGTATGTTTACACAATCTTTTCCTTTCATTAAAAAACTACTTGTTGGTAATCGTAGTTGGGAATGGTTACCTATTTTGGTTGCACGAGTATCATTGGGATTGTTTTTTTCGGTGTCTGGGTATAACAAACTATTTATGCCTGAAAGGCATGCAGACCTTATAAATTTGATGAGCGAAATAGGAATGCCCTTTCCTGAACTTATGGCGCTGTTTTTGGCTTGTGTAGAATTTTTTGGTGGGTTGCTCTTAATCGTGGGTCTCTTGTCGACACTTGTTGCAATTGTATTGACGATTGCAATGATTGTTGCCATCGCCACTGTTGAAATTGAACATGTTATTCCTAAAGGCATTGGGCCATTGGATTGGATGAGCTGGTTTCTTTATTTACCTCAAGTTTTATATATTATTTTATTTGTATGGTTAATGACTACGGGTCCTGGTCGATATAGTTTAGATTATCTAATCGCTAATAAATTAGGCATTAATAATAACAATTAATGTAAATAAGATTGTGGACTTAGCAAATGCACATTGGATTGCTGTCATTGTTAGTGCAGTGATTGCCTTTATAGCAGGTTGGGTAAGGTATTTATCCGAAGCCTAGATTTCCACAACAACCGACACACTTGGCAATAGCTAAGGAAACCAGTTGACTGTAGGCTAGGGCCTGTTCACACTAAATCCTGTATAATCCCTTCATGGAAATTACAGCGCAACAATACAAAATTATCGAAGATTTTCTGCCCCTTCAGCGCGGCAACGTGAAAATATCCAACTTACAAGTGCTGAACGCCATTCTTTACATAGCCGAGCATGGTTGTAAATGGCGAGGTCTGCCGATGAAATTCGGCCGTTGGCACAGCGTCTACATGCGGGCGAATCGTTGGGCCAAACAAGGTGTACTGGATAGGGTCTTTCTGGCCCTCCAGGAAAATAATGTGATCAATATCCAGGTCGATCATATCTCTCTTGATTCTACGGCTGTTAAAGTTCATCCAGATGGTACTGGCGCGTTAAAAAAAACGGTCCTCAATCTATCGGCAAATCACGAGCAGGATGGACCACCAAGATTCATATGGTTGCAGCCGACCACAACCGCGCCGTAGTATTTTCTCTGTCACCGGGGCAGGCTGGAGACGCTCCGGAGGGCCGAAAGCTGCTGAAAAGCCTTGAGAACTGCGGTTGGGATGGTGCCAAAGTGATCATGGACAAGGCCTACGAGGGTAATGAAACCCGGCAGTTGGTATTCGATCTGGGCATGGAACCTGTCGTGCCACCGAAGAGTAACCGAATGAGCACCTGGAAATACGACGTGGAGGCGTACAAAAAACGAAATGAAGTGGAGAGGCTGTTTCGACGCCTGAAGGGCTTCAGAAGAATTTTCTCTCGTTTTGACAAACTGGATGTCGTTTTCACATTTTTTATTCACTTTGCGCTTATTGCCGATACTTTAATTAGTGTGAACAGGCCCTAGTTAGCTTCTACACAAACAAGCCAGGAACCATATGGGCACCCACACAAACCAGCTGACCCTGCAAACTGTCTTCCGCTCCTGCAGGCTTCTCCGCAATCTGGGGCGGGGCCAACAGACCAAAAGCTTCCTGTGTGGCCGGTATCTCTGACAAGGGGTAGGAAAGTGACGGGGATAGGCTTATTGGGTGGCAAGATTTGAGCTCCTTGCAAATATAAGCCGCTACCCATGAGGTTCTAATCCCGGTTGCGGATTTTGCCGTAACCTGCTCAGTATGCGCGCTCAGTGTAACGTTGTTCATTGATGACCGTCGAACGCTATGCCATTCTTTTCTTGCCGTTGCTGGCTATCTTTTTTAACAACTGTTTGAAGCTGGATGATCGTCCTGTAAGCAGTGTTTCTAAGCCACCTGTTACCCTATTTCCTGTCCTCTCCATCGCCACCAACCGCGATCAGGTGCGGTAGGATAGTCAAGACTCGTTCGGGGTTACACCCATACAGCTCGTATCTTTTGCTTACCTTGAAAACGATACTAAAGTCGCCAGTACCTGGCGTCGCTGGATTTGATCAGCAAACGCAAGCCGTGGCCATCGGTGAGCCACTGGTCTTTGTTACCCGGCTTAGCCTGTTTGATGTGTGTGTCTGTTAGGGGCATTGGTGCTAGCAAATTCTATATTGAACCAGGTAGCATCGGATGAGAACGAACGGGAGTGGAATACTTTGGGCTGTATAGAGAGCAAATAGCCCCGGTTTACGGGGCTTTGCGGACGATTTCGGACTTCTTTGAACTTTGATGTGGTGCCAGGGCGGGACTTGAAAAATGGCCGGAAAGTAAGCTATATCAAGGCCTGCAGGATGGTGATCATAAAAAGTAGCACCAAAAGTAGCACCACTTTTTATTCCTGCCCTCTGCTGAGAACGCTCTAGCGGTGAGCTTTGACGCGAAAAGGAACCTAGACACATATCCCACTTTGTCGCCTGTAATAGGTGTGTAGTTTCCTCCATTGAATACACATCAAGCCGCCAATGTGGCGGTCTGGGTCCAGCAGCAGATAGAGAAGCTGGTCAGGGCTAGCAGATACCGGGGGGCTATAGGGGGGAGGATTGATATATTTCCCCAGTGAGTGGGTTTTTTGTATTCAATTCAACTCACATAAAAATAGACTTAGGGCGGCGGTGTTCATACATTGAGCCAATAGGTATGTAAGGTACCCCTCCCTTAGCGGTATCCAACATTCTTTGACCATGGATACCACGGTAGCACTCAGCAACAGTAACCAGGGGGTATAACCCCCCTGAGAAAATTATATCTCTGTAAAAAACACACGGTCCGAATTACCCGTGTGCATACTCCTTCAGGAGGACCCACTGAAAGGAAATACCGAGATCTCGGTAATTAATCCTCTGCCAAGCTCAGGATGAACCCTGCCTACAATTGCTCCCTCAGCTTCTGAGCACATACGGTCCCAACTCTCCGTGTGCATAACCCCTCGGGAGGGCGCGTTCACCCCGTAAGTTTGACTTACGCAGTCACACTTGTGCCCACCCTTCGAAAAGGGTCTGTTCAATCTGTAGGCCCTTCCGGTATATTCCAGATGCTGATCCAAGTACTGCCGAGGTATGCCACAATCGCCTCTGATACACAGATTGTCACTCATGCTTCGCAGTCTCTGCCCCAATCCAGGGGGTAGGGGGCCCGCCCAAACTCTACCCCTCCTAAATAAAGGTGTTACAGGTGTACAGGTGTTACAACATGGCTGCAGGCCCCGTGGTTACTGGCTTTCCGCTGTAACACCTTTTTGTAACATCAAAAACGTAACAGAAAAAGGTGTTACACCAGCGAGGCTTGGATTATCTGTTCAATTCTCCGCCAAACTTTAGATTCGGTATACCTCCATCCTTAAATCACTATTGATAAGGCGATTACACTCCCGATACACTGGCGCTAAATCTTTTAACTGAACAGAAATGTTCAGTATCGTTAGTTTTTTGAGCTTGGAAATGGAGGTCCAGTGAAAGCGACACATAGATCAGCAGAAGAGAGATACGAGCACTACAGAGAGCTTGCCAGGCGCTCAGCTGCTGAGGCCATACCCATGGAGCTAAAGAACCAAATCAGGTTCGACAAAATCAGATTTCAGGCACTGGTGCAGGCCAAGTCCTGGGAGGGCAGTCCTCTTCGGAAGGTTGATTGGAACTGGTCCAGGGAATACGAGCTGTATTCATTTACCAACCCGAAGCGCTTTGAACTGAGTATTTGGCACCGGCATCAGCTGTGCGCGCTATCACTGGGGCGGCCTACCTGGAGCGGGGCGCGGCTTCGGCTTGATTCGCTTGAGGCGGCCCCCCATAACCACCCACTCCGCTCAAAGGTTCTAGCTCTAACCTTGCTGGCACTGGAAGAGTATGCGGAACAGATAGGCGCCCATGAGATTAGGATTATGGAACCCGTGAATGAAAAGGTACGTGACTATTACAGCAGCAAGGGCTTTACCTATAACCCGCGTGGCGACTATTGCTGGAGGAGCATTGTATGACAGATGAAAAGCGGCCCCCAAAGGGCACTCCAGAATATGAGCAGTGGCGGAAAAAGCGGGCTAAGGAGCGCGCTAAAGAGCTGCTTTCTGGTGCTGAAGAAGTTGACCAGACTGGGCTCCTGAGCGGTGGTAAAGAGACTATGCGTGATGATGACTCCGATGGGAAGCCAAGCCTGAAGGTAGTCAAGTAGCGTCTCTCATACAGGGGCCTCGATAGCCTCCCCGAAAATTAGGTATTAATTGGACCAAAGGGTAAATCTGCACTTTGGAACTCAAGCTCTGCAGTTAGCATATGGTATTTTTTAAGTTAAAAAGCAAGAATATATGTTACATAGCCATTTGCTATTGCCGAGCTTAGTGTCGTTATCGACTTCCATCTTGTTGACCCATGATCATAGAGTCTCAGGTGTACAGCCGAGCCTGGAGACGATAGATGTGATTGCTGCCCAGCGTGATTTATGCTCGTGTTCGCTGGTCAATACCATGCGAACTGCACGTTCCCGTACTTCGAGGGAGTATCCAGGTTGTTTGCTCATTGGCTAATTCTCTCAAGAAAGTTAGCCTCCGAGAAACCCGGGGTGATTCAGCTTTCTCAACCATATAACGTGATAACCAACACCACCAGCAAACCCATGTAATTCATCAAAGATACCCGCACCACTCCCTATATCTGAGGGAATTGCCAATAATCGTACCCCTTGTTCGGATTTTGCTTTCTTACCCGCTTCAGCCATCTGCTGATCAAACGTACGCTCTCCTAGCGCGTTATCAATACTATGCCAGGTACGAACAAAATCAAGCCCACCAAGCAAACTTCGCTTTACGCCGAAAAGACAAGTCATCAAGTTGCCCTTTTACGTCCTCTAGGTCTTCTAAGTCTTTGTATTTGAATATCACATCATTTCCATTGAAGCTTTAACGCCGTGCTCTGCAGCAATTTTGAGCGCAGCGGAAAAATTGTCCGACAGCAGCGCCTTGCTATGCCAACTTTCTACTCTTGTTATTCTTGAGATTTTTCAAACATCATTTTATTAATCAACAAAATTGATTGCCCAAAATTGGAAATCAATTGCTGCCCTTGCCCTAAAAACGAATTTTCATCGTCAATTCCAGCAAGCTCTAAGGCTTCGCCAATCGTTGAACTGGTCGGATGAGCGTCGCCTACTCGCATATTATACGCACCTACAATTGGCCCAAATGCTTTACGAGCAGTATCATCACCAACTTTCTGTGATAGTAGATCTTGTAGGAGCTTGTTTGAGCCAAATTTATCTTTATTCGAATGTGTTGATAACGTCCGTAATTCTCGAACATTAAGTCGGTCAGAGAAAACGCGTACAATTTCTTTTGCCAACCTCAACAATGACGCTTGATCCTTACTTGCGAATCTGGATATCTTCTTTGAGGCTTCCGTGCGATCTATATCATGAGAGAAAAGGGAAACATTAAACTCTTGCCTAAACTCGCTCTCGAGCACTTCCATTATCTCGAAAAGTAACTCCTCTACAGCATGAGTGGATGCTGGTTGAGCCTTCACTTGAGAATCTAACAATTCACTGGAAACCTTTCCTTCAGGGACAACATTATGGGCCGCCCATATGTGCTGTTCCCATGACGGAAGACGGGCAATGTCATAAGCATATACGGTGATGAGATCGGCTGAATTTATTCCAAAGTGGATCAAATATTTGGAAGTGGATTGAATAGCACCTGTCTCGGCTGTATACCATTTAAGTGAGAAACCTCGAAGATCCAACAGTTCATTTACAATGTTTGAACGAAACCACAGCCATCTTCCAACATCTTCACTGTTTAACTCAGCTGACGCCATGCGCGTACTATCTGTCTCGACTATAAATTGAGGTAAGTTTGTATCAACATCCCCTCTGACACGCTTGCTTATGCCTTGGTGTTCAATCCACTCATCCCGCCAAAACTCGCCTTCCACACGCATGCCATCATAGCCTTCTTTGTTTCCTTCAGAGCGTTCATGATCAGTATTTTCGTTTGTTTCAGGCCCCATTACCGGGGCGTCTTCCTCTTCATCTACATCAGTGCGCCAAGCACGAAACATTGCCCAGCTGCCACCAAACACATCATTTACACTGCGAATAAGCAGTTCATATCGACCGTCATTTCGCTCTTCTTGATGGTCTTTCAAGCCAGAGTACTCACTAGTTTCGAGCGATGTTACGTTCTCAACTCTTTGCCGGTAGTATGATAGCCTTAGTGATAAATTTCTAGCCGCTAAATAGTCGAGGAGAAACTCCCTCTTGATTTCGATCAGACGCTGCTTACCTTTTTCATCTAGAACCTCCCGAGCTACTACTACAAAATTTTCTTCTGGTCTTACCCAGTTATTTCCCTCCTTTATAAGTCGAAGCGCTACAACCAAGTCTGGGTTTAATACCCATAAGCTTCCGCCAATTACTGGTTGAGGGTGTTCAAAAACAAGGTGAATTCCGATTGGTTCTTTGTCATTCCATTGGTACTGTTCAATAGAAGAATAATAACCATCTTTGTAAGCATAGGGTTGAGCGGTACAACCGATTCCAATATCACTCCAACTAGTTTTCTCTGCTATTTCTCTATGCTTTGGAGGAAAGGCTACAGACCCGCAACCAAAGTACTCGCTAACGAATCCTGTATAATGACAATTTCCTTGCTCATTATTAATTGATGCTCTCAAAGGCACCCAAGTCGAATTAGAAAAAGTTCGGCGCGTTTCTTTTTTTTGAAGAATCCAATCTTGCTTCATTAATCGTCATTTCCTTTGAGCATAACGCCAAAAGTAGCGGGCGGCGAAGCCGTCCGGCTGCCTTTTCTTGTTATGTGTTTTCACTCTTTCCTGTGAAACGGTATATCCGCTTTGTAACTTTTCGACCTTGGCCACCTAAAGAGAAATTAGCGGATAGACCATCTGTACTACCAGAAAGCCCAGCTCCAGCTTCACCCACATAATATTCTTCGATCTCTACCTCTTCAGCATTTTCAATGCGATGAGCTATAGCGAGTTCTTGTGCGACTTGAGCTTGCATTCTTGCCATCTGAAGTGAGATCTCTTGACGGCGAGCCTCTTCTTGAAGCTGTGCGATTTCACCGCTCTCAGATGCAGTTTCTGCGTCTCGCGCAGACTCAAGTAAAATCCCGGCAACTGGGCCAATCATAGGCGTTGCCGTAATCATTGCTTCAATTGCTTTCTCAAATACTATTTTAACTTTATCTGATTCCAACTACTGAACTCCTTGTGACACATAACGCTGGCAGCACGGGCCGGAGCCGCACCGCGGCGGAGGTCCAGTAAATGCATAGCATTTGTGATCGTGCCTCCCTTGTTATGCTTTTTCTTGCGTTGTAATAAATCTTCTCGGCTGTATATTTTGTTATGGATGTTCATCTTGCCCATACCTCACATCAGTCCAAGAACTGGTATCTACGCCGAATGACTCTTCAACACTCTCGATTGCTTCCGGATCACATACAGGACTAATCAATTCACACGTAAACGGGTATGATTGTGGCAGTACTGCGCCATCACCGCGTCTTAGGTCAGAGTTTGATCCCCACTGCAGCTCACAACCAATTGACCCATTCACGCGGAACATAATTACTTCATGATTTATTTCACATATTTCTACCTTATCCGTATAAACCTCATCAATGAAATGGTGGGTCGCCAATTCATCTATAGCCTGAATAGTTTCACAGAGTGCTTCATCAATTACAGCCGAGTCGATTTGCTCCCATAAACTATCAATAATTTGCCTTCTGCAATCACTGATGGTTACAAGAAATCCACTGACCGCCTCTGTTGCCTCATTGACCAATGCATCCACATCGGCGTCAGGCAAGCCAAACACTTTGAGTTCAATATGTGTAAACTTACTCAGTTTATTTATAGCTTTAATCAGATCCTTGTGGATGTTTTCGACTTCTAAGCTAAGAGTATTTTGCACATATGAATCACTTAACCCACCCTGAACCGCATAATACGCTCTTTGCTTTCTGGTTATTCCATTCTCTTTATTAGTTTCATTCTTATACCACTCACAATTAAGTACATTTTCATCAGGTGCCAATCGGTGCAGTATATGCCTTGTAAGCTCACGCATTGCATATGAATAATTATTCAAGCGCAAAGGGTTAGACTTGTCGCAGAGGTTTTTCTGAGACGCTGCAAATAAATCGCGTTCAAACCCTTCGGCCAATTCTTTTTCAATCTCAGCGATCATGTACGTCCTTTCGAGGCAGTAGTGGTAGGACAGCCGGTTACCCTAACTGCCCCCACGCAGATCCGGACGTGCGGAACTACCGCATTCGGCTCTTCAGTAATATATTCACTCCTGTAAAGCACGATCCCTAATACCAGTCCACGAGTATACAACGTTTGTATACCCGCGGTGGCTCTAGCCCATAATATCCCAGCATTTCCTTTAGACTATTCTAGTTATAACTCTTACGCTGACTCCGTCGATTGGGCCATTTGTGTATGCTGTGTAGAACATAGCTGTACAAACGACACAAGCTTCGACTATTGTCTGGCAGACCGAAGTAGTTCTGGAAGCCCTGTAGCTTGCGCTTCAGGACGGGCAGCCATTCTCTCAAACGCTCACTGCGCTTGGCTTTGATCCAGTGATAGAGCGTTTCCATTGTGTCCTTCTGTTTCTTCGCTGCGGTGCGGCGTCTGAGCCTGGGACGTTGGTTGACGTCCAGGCTCCAGTAGAACTCAAAACCCAAAAACTGGAACTGTCGCTTTCGTCTAGGATGGAAGCGGCTAAACCGCTTCAGGTGAGTTTTCTCGGGAGCTAACTGCAGGCCAAACTTGTTCAACCTTTGCGGTAGCACCCGATAGAAACGCTCTGCATCCGTTTTCAATTGGAAAGTTACTACAAAATCATCCGCATAGCGAATTAGCATAGCTCTACCGTGCATGCGCGGTTTGACCATCTTTTCGAACCCCAAATCCAATGCGTAGTGCAGGTAGATGTTCGCCAGCACCTGACTGATCACGCCCCCTTGCGGGGTGCCTGCTTCCGGTTTGTTAAACTTACCATCTGGAGTTTGCACCTGTATCTTGAGCCACTGTTTAATCAGTGTCAGCAGGGCTTTGTCGTCGATACGAAGAGCCAGCATACGCAGTAGCCAGCGATGATCTAGCTGATCGAAGAAACCTTTGATATCGGCTTCAACGACATAGCCGTAGCCTTTGAACTGTAGATTTAAGCCAAGACTGTGAACGGCTTGGTGGGCGCTTTTCCCTGAGCGGTAGCCGTAACTAAAGGGCTGTAAATCCTGCTCCCAGATACTTTGCAGTATCTGCGCTACGCTCTGCTGCACCAGTTTGTCTTCCACCGTGGGCAGCCCCAGGGGGCGCTGCTTTCCGTTGCCTTTAGGAATCAATATCCGTTTGATCGCCTGGGTGCGGTAGTGTTTGCCACGTAGCCGTTGATGTAGGCGATGGATATTTTGCGACAGACTTTGCCGGTAAGCTTCGGTAGTGACTCCGTCGATACCGGGGCGGGCCTGTTTATTGAGCTGGACCCAGCTTTGATGCAGCAGCTTGGAATTTAGCAATCCGTATAAATTCTGAAACCTGTGCCTGGGGTGGCTCTGTGCTTTAAATGCGATGGCGTGCAAGGCGGTTGTCATAGTGTCTCCAGCCCTACTTTGTCCGGACTATGTTTCTGTTGCACACCGATATTACTGTCAGCCCCTTCGCCATGTAAGCGGCTTTCCCACTCTCGGACTACTATGAGCTGATCCGACTTCCGAGAGGTCTTCGTTGGTTTCGCCATTAGGCTTAACGTCCCTACCTGCTCCTTCAGGAACCTGCTCAGATCTCTCAAGTTCTCAATACTTCTCTTTCTACATGCCACGGCTTGATAACCCCGCCGATCCGCCACAACCTCACCAAATTGGTTGTTTTGCCTGGACTTCAATGGCGTTACACATCTTGTCAATCGGAGCTCACTTTATTATCGGAGCGATACCAGCACTTCAGGATCACGATAACCCCTATGGCCTATAGAATTCTCTGTGTACGCTTCACGTTGATTGTTCGCTCGTGCTTCCTGCCTCTCAAATATTCCTAATTTAAAGCTCCGCACAACGCGCTACACTCGATACGGGTGGTTGGTTAGACCTTGCCCGACGGGGACTTTCACCCCGTAAGAAGCATCAAGCTTAGCTTGACGCACTAACGCCCGCATTTACGGCTTGATCTGCTACCACTTTCGTGGACACTTTATGCCGCTATTTTTTCATACTCTGAACGCGATTGGTAGCCGAGACTGGAGTGAAGTCGCTCTCGGTTATAGAACTCGATATACTCGATGATATGGGCCACCGCGTCGATTTCATTTTCAAATAAACGCTGATGAACGAGCTCTGCCTTCATACTATGGAAGAAGGATTCTACAATAGCATTGTCCAGCGGATTCCCCTTTCTACTCATGCTTCGTGTCATACCTGCTGACTCAACAAGCTCTCGGTACTCATGTGCCGCGTACTCAATCCCCTGATCAGAATGGAATATACATCCTGCCTGTGGCCGCTGACGCGCTAGAACCATCTTAAGTGCGCTTTTCGTCAGCTCACTATTCCGTTTCCGGCTGAATGACCAGCCGATGACTGATCTTGTATATAGATCGATCACCACCGCGTGATATAGCCATCCAGCCCTAGTCTTTATATAGGTAAAATCACCAGCCCACTGAGTACCACTAGAAATAGCTGGGTCCTCGCCACCAAGCTGGTCCCCCTATGGCAGAGTAGGTAATCCCCCCATTTTTACCCGCAACCAAAAGTAGAGGTTAAGCCACCATCAACGGTGGTTTACCGCCATTTGCTTTGTGTGGCCGGCGGTGATTGTAAAACCATAACCATTCAGTTGCATAATCCTGAACCTCTTCAAGGCTGTCGAAGAGGTGCTTGCTGAGCCAACTATACCGAATGGTTCTGTTGGCTCGCTCGATATAAGCATTTTGTTGTGGTTTGCCTGGCTGGATGTACTCGATCCGTATTCGCCGCTTTTTCGCCCATGCTACAAACTCATGACTGATGAACTCAGGGCCATTATCACAGCGGATAGTGCTGGGCTTGCCCCGCCATTCAAGTAGCTGGTTGAGAGCGCGAGTCACACGTATCGTTGGCAGTGAAAAACCGGCCTCGATTGCCAGTCCTTCACGCCTGTAATCATCAATGACATTGAACAGCCTGAAGTTCCGGCCATCGCTTAGCTGGTCATGCATAAAGTCCATTGACCATACTTGGTTCGCTTTTGTTGGTGCTTTCAGAGGTTCTGGTGCCTGGCGCTTGAGGCGACGTTTTGGCTTTATTCGCATATTTAACGCCAGCTCACAGTAGATCCGGTAAACGCGCTTGTGGTTCCACCGAGCGCCCTCCACGTTGCGTAGGTAATGAAAGCACTGGCCAAAGCCCCAGTCACTCTGCTCATTTGTTAACCGGATAAGCCAATTGGCAATCTCCTCGTTTTTATCTCTGAGAACAGGCTGATAACGATAGCAACTTTCACTGACACCGAAAGCAGCACAGGCAATTCGAATACTGATGTACCGTGTGGCTACGGCTTGCCGCGCCATCTCCTTTCGCCGAGATGGCTTTACCACTTTTTTGCAGAGCTTCCTGAACGATTTCAGCCTTCAACCGCTCTTCGGCATACATCTTCTTGAGGCGCCGATTTTCATCCTCCAGTTCCTTCAGGCGGGCCATCATTGAGGCATCCATGCCGCCGTACTTGGATCGCCACTTATAGAAGCTCGCTGAGCTCATACCGTGTTCTCGGCATAGTTCAGGCACTGGCACGCCGTTTTCGGCCTGCTTGAGTATCGCCAGAATCTGGCTGTCGCTGTACTTCGATTTTTTCATGCAGAATCTCCTGCGCATATTTTACGGGAAAATTCTACTTTTGGTTCCGGTGGGTTTTCGGGGTGATTACCAGTAAAACTCATGTTTGCCAGGATTCTAGGTATAAAGCCATCTGCTAGAAGCTTTTATCCCAACCGTCTTCATAAGTCGGAATACACGCCTAACGCTACAGGATAAGCCGCTACGCTTTAGCTGCTGGTGTACACGGCGCGCCCCGTAAGCCTTTCTGAATCCTTGGTGGAGCTCCACAATTGCGCCTATAAGGCGACGATTTCGATAGCCGGGTCAACGCGGTTCTTGTGATTTGGCACTCGCCGGTTCTTCTCCAGCAGGGCGTTCACGCCGCTGCTGGATACGGCTTCTTTGTAACGATAGAAGATGTCTCGCGATACGCCGAGCATCTTGCAGGTTTTGGAGATATTGCCGAGTTCTTCCGCCAGATTGAGCAGACCGGTCTTGTGTTTAATGATGCGATCGTTAGTATGAATCATGGGGTTTATCCTTGGTTTTGGTTTCAGGTTTCGTCACCTTCATCAAAACCGGTAAACCCCCCTCTTTTCAAGGAGATGTGTCAGATTTGGTCTGAACTAATACACCTTAAATCCCCACCTCTGAGAATTAACCTCATCAACAACGTACACATTAAATGGCTTTTCTATTTCTGGGAGATTTACAATATAGAGGTTTCTCCATGATGTGTAACCACCTATAGTCTTGTGGTTGGCAACATAATTAGGCCCTTTTTTACGTAACAACACATTGCCTTCATTATCTTGAACAATTGTTGTCCAAAACTTGGTATTTGCGGAGCCGATCGTGGGCGTTGTTACATTTACTACCAAGTAGCCGTATTTTGGCAATTTTGAAAAATTAACTTTCCTTAACTCTAGCTTCGCTTGCTGTTTTTCCTTTTCAACTAAGGCTTGGTAATCGTAAAAATCTATATATGAAATTGTATCGAATGATTCGGGATCTTCAATTACCTCAATCTTATTTCCGTTTGACTCTCTAACAACACCCAGATTTGAACATCCAGTAATGACAAAAATGCTCAGTACTGCCAATAATACCTTTTTCATAAATATCTCCATTTTACGAACTAAAGATCGATACAATCACGTAACGCCGTGCACAGCCGCCGCCAAGACTGGTGCTTGTTTTGTGGCTCCATGCAAAACGAATGACAGTCTTGGCGGCCGGTTGCTGCACCTTGTTAGGCATGCTACTCGCGGTCCCTGCTGGATTTAAAATAAAACTCTTTCACTCGCGAGATTGGCACACCATGAAATATCATAAGCAGCGGAGTTGCGTAAACCATGAGCGGGAAGATAACCACTAGCAATTGGTGCAAGTGCGATTTCTCGTGTTCGGTGCTTACAGCCATGACACCAAGACCATAACCTATTGCCACGCCAAATACTGCACAAACATGCAGTAAGAACTGTGATGGACCAAGCCACTTCGGTGCCACTACAACTAGCAAATCTTTTAGTACCAGCAAGCTAAGGGGTATGCCCACAAAGAAGAGCAATAGAAACCACACCGTGAGCCATGACTCATTGTCGGTACTCGATATTGCGAAACATAATGCTACAACGAATACTGTGGTTGATATTGTTTTTGCTACGATGCTCATGTGTGCCTAACAGTTTATTAAAGAGTCGATAGCTCACTATCTATTTGGCCACTATTTCTGAAGTAGCCCCTTCAAGCTCCGTAAAAAAGCCTTTATTTACAGCAGATTATAAACTATTTGTCTAAATGGCAGCCAGAGATAGTGAGCCATCGGCTCAAGTCGTCTGGTTCAACATCCCGCTCTTGAACACATTTTACCCGCAATTAAATTAATAAGTTAGGAGAAACTTTCTGCGGATGTCAGCCATGGCTCTATAATTCGGGGCTTGACACCTGTGATTATTGCACCCATAGCTGTATATACAGCATAAGGGTGCCACCATGGATGATATTCGTCACAGGCTTCCCAAGCATTCAACCAAGTTCATCCCCAGCGCTCTCTCTTTGCAAGCTAACTGTTTACCACAAGGCCTGCTGCTTATTTGGAGAACGTAAACGGCTGCACACCGTTTATAACACTTGTAAACAGCATGGGCTACGCAGCCTTCTTCTTGAATAGGCCCCTATCTCCATCTTCCTCAACAGGAATCAAGTGAGGTCGAATGATTAGCACCCGCTCAGGATTACGTCCACTGTTCGGTAAACGCGTTGGTATCGAGAATTTACCGTTTCCATCGCGCTCCAGCGCGCCGCAGTCCGCCAGTAACTGCTTTGCCCTGCGCTCATTGAGCCCCTTGCAAATCTCTGCCTTGAACGCCGCTGGATACACATAATAGATGGTTTCAGAACAGGATGGGCCTTCGAGGGCATTACTGTCCTGCAGTGTCTTGCGGTAGCCGCAGCGCTTCAGCGTGCGGACAGTATGATCATCTGCTGTTGCGTCTTCACGGTCCCAGCGCGTGAAGTGCGATTCCCCGTACAAATCGAAGAACAGTCGTAACGCATGTAGGGATTGCTGATCTTCAAGGTTGCCGACGCCACCACGGGCTGCTATCCATGCCTTAAAACAGACATGCGCTGCATGCATTGCCATACCCTGGGGCCAGCCGGTAATCCCGGCCTTGGAAGCCATCTCTCCGGCAAACCCCACCAGGGCGAACTTTTCCGCTGTTCGCCGCACCTGTCCACTGGATTTGTCGGAAAGGTCTGCAGCGAAATTCACCAGCTCAAGCCGAATCCGCTTGGCCAGTTTGTCGTGATTACTTGCACACAGCGCTTCAATATACGCACGAAGGGGTGCGCCGTGATAGAGGGAGGCCTGATCTACCAGATAGCGGGAAAGTGGGGCACCCCCGGCAAAGTCGTGCAGGGTATTAAAAATGCCAAGGCCACTGCCTGCATCTGAGGGTACTGCTAGGAGCCGCACCTCCTGTCCCGCTTTCGCCTTTTTCCCGGCCTCTGCCATCTGCTGGTCCAAAGTTCGCTCCCCTGTGGAGAGGAATACCAAACGCCACTCAAAGGCATTGCCGCGCACACCGCCCCGGTCATTGGCTCGTGCCTTGCCGGTACCATTGCCGAGCATATAGGCGATATCGCCCACGATACGGGGGTCGCACTGGCTGATCTCATCGAGGACCAACAGGCCATCCGAGTGCGCCGCCGCAATACTTTCCAGCGCGTTATCTGTGCTGCGCCAGGTACGCAGGAAATCAGGCCCGCCGTAAACAGAAGCCGCCACCTTGAGCAGTGTGGTTTTGCCCTGTGAGCTGTCACCGAAGAAGTGGAAACCTGTGGTCTCCATACCGATCATATGCAACAGCGGACCGGCGAAGGCCGCCGACACTGCAAAAAGTAACCGCGAATTGTTTGTACAGTAGGCTGCTACTTGCTCCCGCCACTGTTCCAACGCACCGCAAATTTTGATTTTGTTGAGGTCGGGACTTGTTGAATAGAAGTACAGCGGCTCGGTGGGGGTTCCCAGTGTCTCATTCGGCAGGAGATAGGCCTGGCCGTGCCAGCCAAGTT